>JAWXVE010000049.1:0-16978 GCA_044425575.1 Eubacteriales bacterium
GACTGGGTATGTGTGTCAAGGTAATTGTCATTTCCTTTGGTTAAGCCTTGCTCTTTCATCCTTGCAATCATTAACTGCGCAATCTGTTCAATCATAAAAGTAATACGCGGATCATCAATAGGCATTGCCTCTATTTCTTCTAATAGGATAGCGATTTGAGACAACATGGCGAAGTCTTTCATTCCGCGGAACTGCCATTTATAAAATGGTGCGTAGGTGCGATTTAATAAATAAGTCATTGCCATGGTATGTTTCATAAATTCCATTAAGGCAATATGTGCTGTTACATGGTCACCACGCTTTAACATACGATTATAATTATATTGACCTGATTGAGCCATTAGAGCAGCTTCTCTAGCAATCTTCTGCACATGAACTTCTTCGGGATAATAAGCTAGTAGTTCTGTGCGGATTCGCGTAAATTCTTGTAAATCATCTCGAAATACTGCTCCATTGGTCGCTGCTGCTAGTTGATAATCTTCTATAAATAACCATTGGTTATGTGTCTGCGCAACATCACCGATGCCAATTAATCCTTCATAGAAATCTGTAATACGCAATACTCCTACACGCTGTTCTGCTTGCTTGGTATTCACTCTTGTAACTCCTGCATATGTACTTGGTAGCCTATCATATTCTACTTGTAGAGCTTCACCAATCTCATCGTAAGTGGCATCTGTGAGCCACATACAAAAAGCAGGTCCATAATCATGGTCACTGGAGATTTCGTCATCATACCCGAAACATTCTGATCCTTCCCCCACTAGGCCAACTGCTATGACGCTTTGATATTCAGGAAACTTCTCTTGTATCATAGGTTTCCCATATTCTATATAAAATGCTCTGCATAGTTCTAGTCCATTGGTGTATCGGCCTTGCACTTGCAAAGATTGTTCTAACTGCTTCTTAATAACCGCATAATTCTCAGCCATAATTTCATAGCCGCGGGTTCTTCCCACATTACGCTCTATTTCCTCCATGCCAAGCTTATAATAAGATATGGCACTTTCTAAATCTCCTGCTAAATACTTAGCTTCCCCCATTGCAGATAATGCTGCACTGTAATGGTAATCCTTGTCTTCTTGCTGTTCAAATATGGCAAATGCAACCTCTAAGTGTTCCATGGCTTCCTCTAATCGATTACACTTTAGGAGAGACATGGCAAGATTCGTATGGGTAGTTGCAACCTCAATCATGGCTTCTTCTTGTTCCATTACAATGGCAAGTGCTCGTTCTAAAGAGGAACACGCATTCTCATAATCCTCTAGTTCTTGATAAAGTAAGCTTAAATTATTGTAAAGACTAGCATATCGCATATCATGATCATCTAATTGTCCCTTGTAAATACCAAAAGCTGCATCATAATAACTCTTAGAAGATTCTAACTGACCTGCTGCTCGAAGGGCATTGGCAACATTCTGCACCGTTGTTCCATGGGCAATACTACCATTCAATCCTGATTCACTTACTAACTCCATGGCCCATTTTGCAGCGGAAAGAGATTGATCGAAACAGCTGGTATCACGATAGAATCCAATTAGTTCATTTAAGAGTGTTATCTGGCTGTGTCTATCTTCTTCCTCCTCGGCCATCTGTATCTTTCCAACTAGAAATCCTTCTATTTGTTCTATCTTATGTGTCGCGAACAATGTGTCTAACTCTAGTAATACTTCTGCAACGTGCATCTGTTCATCCTCTTTCACATAATCTTAATTACTACGCAATCCACTTATATAGTTATATGATAATTGTTCCACTTGTGCATAAGGGTTGCGCGAATATTTGCAGTAATCAGTTAATTTTACCTCAATTCCATTAAAATTGCAAGATTGAAAACATGAAAAGAATCTGAATTCTTCCATATTTTAAAAAAAGAAGCGTGCCAATACACCCTTCTTCTTTCATACGTTTCTATCACTAATCATCACCCTGCAATCTCACAACTTGGTCTAGGAAGCCACATTCTGCCCTATGGCTTGCACACCAATTTAAAATTGTCCGGAAGATTAAAATCAATATCTTTACCGAATAAGGTTAAAATAGCAACAATAAATACCGCTAAATTATACATACTCCCTACAATACCTAGTATTGCACCTAACACTGCCACAAGCAATCCAGTAGCAACTGCAATAATAATTGAAATTAAAAATGTAAGTGCTCCTTGGTTTAAATGCATCTGCATCTTGGCACTACGCGGTTTGTCTTGCGTCATAAAAAAGGGGATTAAGATAAAGATTCCCAAATAGCACGCAGCATGTAGCAGGTTCTCGTTCGTTTCTCCACTGCCACCTTGATTTGATTGTTGGTTTAATTGTTCTGACATGATGGTATCCTTTCTGATGGTATTTCTTATGTAAATAGTTTCTCTAGGTGATGCATGTATCATATTATGTTATTTTTACAAAAATGTCAATGATCCTTTGACATAATATGTTAATCACCAATTAAATTATGGTCTTTATTGGCTTAAAAGTGCCTATATTTTAATATAGTATAAAACATATAATCTGGGTGATAGCTACCACATGTAGCCCTACCACACCAATCTATTGAATTATTTTTTCACAAGTGCTACATCCCTTTATTCATAAGGATTTCGTGGCAGCGAAATCTACTCTGTTGCTTGCTACTACGTTAACTCTCCCTTTCGGTTTGATGTAGAATAGCAAGAACTTCTTCTTTTTGAAGCACTCTCCCCATAGACACTACTTTACCATCTATGACAAGTGCAGGTGTAGTCATTACGCCATACGTAGCAATAACAGCAAAATCAGTTACGTGTTCAACTCGAGGTTCAAGTCCAAATTCCTGTAAGGCTGCCACAGTAGCCGCTTCTAGTTCATTGCACTTTGCACATCCACCACCTAGAACTTTGATTCTTGATTCCTTTTCTTGTGTTACAACCTCTTCCTTTTTCTTGCCTAATCCAAATAATCCCACATTAATCTCCTTCCCTTCTGATCAGTCTGTAGTATTTGTGCAGAAGCACAATATTCCATTATTGATTACTATACTAATATTGATTGCATCCCGTTAAAAACATAGCCTACAATCACAATACCCAATACACATATTCCTATAAACATCCCTAGCAGTTTTGGTTTTACAGCTTTTCTAAGCATAATCATAGATGGCAAACTAAGCGTGGTAACAGCCATCATAAAAGAAAGAATTGTGCCTAGTTGAGCACCTTTCCCAAGGAGTGCTTCTGCAACTGGAATGGTGCCAAAAATATCAGCATACATTGGAATACCAACAAGGGTAGCTAGAATAACACCAAATGGATTGTTGCTTCCAAGAACTGCTTCAATTATGCTTTGAGGAATCCAATTATGGATAATAGCCCCAATCCCTACGCCTACTACAATATAAGGAAATACCTTTTTAAATGTGGCAACTACTTGCTCTTTGGCAAAAAGTGCTCGTTCCTTTTTCGTAAGAGTTGGAGATTCTATATTCACACTACTCGCATTCATAATAAAGTCTTCCACATACCGCTGCATACCCAACTTCTCTAGCGCAGTACCTCCAATTACAGCAATGATTAACCCTAAAATCACATATACCACGGCTACTTTCCATCCAAAAATACTCATTAATAATACTAGGGAACCTAGGTCTACCATAGGGGATGAGATTAAAAAGCTAAAAGTAACGCCAATGGGTAATCCTGCACTTGTAAATCCCATGAATAGCGGAATGGAAGAACAGGAGCAAAAGGGAGTTACAGTTCCTAGCAGTGCCGATATAATATTCGCCCATATTCCCTTGAACCTTGTTAAGATCGCCTTACTTCGCTCAGGGGGAAAGAAGCTCTGAATATAGGAAATTATAAAAATCAAAGTACACAGTAAGATGGTAATCTTAATCACATCATAAATAAAAAAGTGAATACTTCCACCTATGGCACTTGATAAATCTAGCCCTGCTTCCGTAAGCAAATTCCAGATTCCCGCGTAGAGCCACTCCATTCCTAATATTTGGTTCTGTATTATATTCCAAGCTAATTGCAACAATTCCATTATTATCATAACCTACCTTTCTAATATCAAATATATTTGATGTATTCATTGAAATAAAAACCACCCTCTTAGATGGCTTTCTCTTCTGTTATTGCATCCACGCCCGTGAGTTCTTGTAGCAGTGTAATTGCCGTTTTGCTTCCCACTTCACTAATCTGATAGTGTGTCCATTTGCCCACATACCAACTCTCCACCAATCCAGACTCACATAGAATCTTCATATGATAAGATAATTTAGACTGAGCAATATTTAGTGCTTCGGAAATGTCACAGGCACATCGTTCGCCATCTCCTAAGAATTGTATAATCGAAACTCGTGTCTCATCGCATAAAGCTTTAAACACAATTGCTACATCAGAACAATCTACCATCCCGTCACCTCAAATCAAAAATATTTTATATGATTATTATATGATTCTTATTTTAAAATGTCAATGCACTAATTGCAATTTGATCAATTTTATAAACTAATTGGGAATCAGCCCAATTTCTTTCTGTGTAGAATCTAGCTTTTTCCACTACATTGTGATAGAATGTCCATAAAATCAATGTATCCGTGGAGGAACCAATATGCTACCTATTTCTATATGTATTATTGCCAAAAATGAAGAAGAACGAATTGAACAATGCCTTAATTCCCTAAAACCCTACGACTTTGAAATCATACTTGTAGATACAGGTTCCACAGACCGCACTGTTGAAATCGGGAAGCGCTACACCAATCACATCTATGATTTTAATTGGATAAATGATTTTAGTGCCGCACGAAATTTTTCCATTTCCAAAGCCAGTAATGATTGGATTCTTGTATTAGATTGTGACGAAGTATTACAGGAATTGAATGCTTTAGAAATCCAACACTTTATGCAACATAACTTGGCTTGTGTTGGGGATGTTACACGTTTGAATGAGATTCCTTCCAAGGGAGAAATCCGCCACATACAAGAACCAATTAGTCGCTTTTTCCACAAGAAATACTGTCACTTTGCTGGTTCTATCCACGAACAAATCGTTCCTCTAAACGGAAATACTCTGTGTGTGAATCTTCCTATACCGATTTCTATCCTTCATGTTGGCTATAATGTTTCTCAGGAAGACTTGATAAAAAAACATACACGGAATATTGATTTATTAAAGATTGTTGCCAAGAAGGAACCTACAAATCCTTATCACCTATTCCAATTAGGGCAGAGTTATCAGGCCATGGAAGAGTGGAATCAAGCAAAAGAATCTTATGAGAAAGCCATTCAACTAGAACCTAGCCCTCAGGAGCTCTACACAAAGATACTCTACGTTTCCTACGGTACTATTTTAAAAACAGAGCAAAAATACCAAGAAGGCATCACTCTTCTAGCTCCACTTCGTCACGAGTTAGGACACTATAGCGACTACTGCTATCTGTTAGGCATGCTCTATTATTGTACCTATCAATTGCAAGATGCAACGTTATCATTCGCCCAAGCCTTAAGTGCACCCGAACATTCTGACCTTGCTACAACTGGAGATTTACCTCATTATATGTTGGCAAGAATCAATGAACAAATCGGTGCTAATGATTTGGCAATTGTGTTCTATAATAAATGTATTACCTTTAACGATGCAAAAGAACGAATGATAAAATTACAATCTAAATAAATAACGCAGCAATATACATAAACACATTATTATACACAGGAGGTATCATATGCATGAATTTACACAATACGCACCAACAGAAATTGTATTTGGCGAAGAAACTGAATTGCAAGCAGGTTCATTAACAAAGAAATGGGGTGCTTCTCGCGTTCTTATTGTCTACGGGGGTGGAAGCGTAGTGAAGAGCGGCCTTCTAGACAGGGTGAAAACTTCTCTCTCAGACGCCAATCTTTACTTTGAAGAATTAGGTGGCGTACAACCCAACCCACGTTTGCAACTAGCAAGAGAAGGTGTGGCACAAGCAATTGCCATGAAAGCTGACTTTATACTTGCCGTTGGCGGTGGAAGTGCCATTGACACAGCTAAGGGCATTGCTCTAGGATCGGCTAATCCTACACTTGACTTATGGGATGATATTTGGCTAGGTGCTACCATGATTCCACAATCTATTCCAGTAGGTGTTATCTTAACTTTATCAGCTGCTGGTAGTGAGACAAGTGATTCCGCTGTCCTTACGAATGAAGCAACTGGTACTAAGCAAGGTTTGTCCGTGCATTGGAATCGTCCAAAATTCGCTATTATGAATCCAGAGCTTACTTATACAATTCCAAAACGTCAACTATCATGCGGTATTGTAGATATTATGATGCATACGTTAGATCGCTACTTTACACCTAAACAAGCGAATGAACTTACCGACCAAATTGCAGAAAGCGTCCTTCGCGTTACTGTTGAAAATGGCAGAATCGCTTATGAGAATCAAACGGATTATAGTGCTATGAGCGAGATTATGTGGGCAGGTAGTGTTTCCCATAATGGCATGACTGGTCTAGGTGGTTTGCCAGACTTTGCCACCCATCGCATTGGTCACGAATTAAGCGCCAAGTATGATACTTACCACGGCGAAAGCTTATCTGTTATATGGCCAGCTTGGGCTCGTTACGTATACAAGAGTGATGTAGCAAGATTTGCTCGTTATGCTAAGAATGTATGGGACATTGAAAAAGATACGCCCGAAGAAAGTGCCATTGCAGGCATCGAAGCTACCGAAGTTTACTTCAAAAGTGTTGGTATGCCAATTTGCTTTGGAGACTTAGAAATCGGCATTCGTCCTGACAGCGAACTACAGGAAATGGCAGCGGCTGCCACTCATAAGAATACTACTACTTTAGGCTCATTTGTAGTATTAGATGAAGATGCTCTATGCACAATCTATCAAGGTGCTAATGTGTAAGGTGAACTGAATGTTTAACGGTGTTGGTGGATGAATTAGCGCAAGTATGATTTGCTGCGAACTCCCGCCAGCACCTTTTTAATGCGTATTTTATTCTACTATATTGATTATTGCTTGTGCGGCTTTTACACTCTCTCACTTTTCCATTATCCTCTACCAGTGCCGCTGTATGAAAATGATATAGTGCCTGTTTTCCGAATGTCTCTCGACTATTCTCTGCATAGGTCACTCCATAATGCGCACCTACAAACCGGATAATATCATGTATCCGAATCCACTCATTTGTCATCACTCCTTCAACTTAGATATTCATTTAAGCAGATATTTTCCAATCCATTACTATGACTTCTTGGCTCATTCATTATATCAAAAAAAGCCGCGATTCTCAACGAGAATCACAACCTTCTTTAGGTAGATTTCTGCAGATTACTAGCTCTTTGGATATTCCGTACATAGCAATCGATAAGGGGCTTCATCTTCCTCTATCTTCGGAAAGCGTCCAATATCCTCGTAGAAACGATTGTCCGTGGTATCATCATTACACATAGAAACTTCTCCGATTAGCACATGTCCAGTTCCTTCTTTGACATTAAAGTCATGGTATTGATGTGGCCATAAAGTAATACTTTCTCCTGGTTTTAATTCCACTTGCGTACCTGCTGGAACATTGTAAGAGCGGCCATCTGCATTCACCACTACATCAGTATCTGCAAAGCCTCCATCCCCTTTATCATTATACAAACGAATGAGTAGCGTTCCACCGCCTCGATTAATAATATCTTCACTTTTCTTCCAGTGAAAATGCATGGGTGAATGTTGTCCTTCTTTTAACATCAATAACTTTTCTGCATATACCTTCTTATATTTGGGATTATTCTGATTACCATTGCGCAAAGTAATAAGTGCAAATCCTACTTTTTCAAAATCACCTAGCCCATAATCGGTAATGTCCCATCCTAACATATTATCTCTAATTTCATCGTATTCACTACTTTTGCTTGTCCATTCTTCTGGTGTAAAATGGCAAAATGGTGGTAACGCAAACTTATACTCCTGAATTAAACTTTCCATTTCTCTTAGCGCTTTGTTAATCTCTGATCGTTTCATTATGACTGTTCCTTTCTGTTTAATCTACCATTTTACTTATCATTGTAGCAGAAACTTGGCGAAAGAAAAGAATCATTTATGCAAGTATAGAAAACGCTCTCTACTGATTCAGTTCCACTAGCTCAGCCAACATCTTGTCAAGCTCTGTGTCCATGTTCTCAGGTGAGAATTGACACGTACCAACTGCCTTATGTCCACCACCATTATACTTCAGCATAAGAGAACCAACATCTAATGTAGCGCCACGGTTTAACACGCTGTAACCTACCGCTGCCGAACAGCCTTCTCCTCCACGTCCACTTACAATCCAAGCAGATACTGTTTGTTCTGGATATAAACTATAAATGGTAAAGCGATTACCTGCATAGATTGTCTCTTGACCACGAAGGTCTGTAATAATTGTCTTACCTTCAATTCGAGTATTGACCTGAACCATCTCAATAAACTTCTCTGATTGTTCCATGTATAATTCCACACGTTCCTTAATATCAGGCAATTCCATAATCTCTTCAATGGTCATACTACGACACCAATCAACTAATTCTTCCATTAATTGATAATTGCTAATTCTAAAGTCACGGAAACGTCCAAGTCCTGTTCTTGGATCCATAATAAATCCTAACAACACCCATTTATCACAAGTCGGGTTTAAAATCTCTTCTCTTGTTAGATTAGCAGAGTCTACTTTATCAACTCCGTTTAACAATGCATCAAAGTTCGGGAATCTCTCCTTACCGCCATAATAATCATAAATTACATGGGCAGCACTTGGGCAAGGACGACTTTCACCTTCATATGTAAAATCAAAGTTATTACGTTCATACTCACTTGTATGGTGGTCAAACCACAAGCCACATCCTTGTACATATGGCACATTAGCCAAGCAATCATCCTTTGTTACTTCTACAAGTCCATCTTGTATATCCTTTGGGTGAGCAAATTTCCAGTGGTCAATAATTCCTGCTTCCTTAAGGAATACAGCACATGCAAGTCCATCAAAATCAGAACGTGTAATTAAACGCATAGTCAAAGCCTCCTATTTTCTTTCGTAGTTGTATTTTCTAATAATTATATCAATATATGTCTTTTGTGTCAACAATAGCCACATGGTCTATTTACTCCATGACTACACCACTACATCTTGTGATAAAGCGTCTGAAAGCATCTTTCCCTTGTGGTGTTCTCTTATACACGCCTGCACATTCTAGCACTTCCGCAAATACAAGACCAATTTCCGTTTCCAGAATATCCTTTACATTTTCTACCGTAATATCTTGATATTTACCCACAAAACTCTCCACCCACTTACCATGGGTAGCTGTTTGCTCACGTGCATATAAGTCGGTTCCCCCTAGAAGGCATTCCTGAATGAGCTGCATCTCCTCTAAGAGCCTTGGTGGTAAAATAGCAAGCCCCATGACTTCAATGAGTCCAATATTTTCCTTCTTAATATGATGAAGGTGTTGGTGAGGATGATAGACACCCATTGGGTATTCTTCTGTTGTAATATTGTTGCGTAGCACCAAATCCAACTCAATCAGCTCGCCGTTCATACGAGCAATTGGGGTAATGGTATTATGCGGAATCTCTCCAGTATACGCATAGATACAAGCATTTTCATCTGTATAAGATTGCCATGTGGTCAGAATGTGATCTGCAAGTTCTACTAATCTACTACCACGCTTCCCCTGTAACCGAATAACTGACATAGGCCAATTAACAATTCCGCCTATAATTCCATCATATCCTTCAAATGTAAACTTTTCCTCAACCTCTGCCTTTTCCATTGCAAATGTATAGCATCCACCTTGAAAATGGTCATGAGAAAGCACAGATCCCCCAACAATTGGTAGGTCTGCATTGGAACCGACAAAATAATGTGGGAATTGTTCTAAGAAATCAATCATCTTCTCAAAGGTATTTCGCTCAATCTTCATTGGCGTGTGTGTTCCCGAAAAAAGAATGCAATGTTCGTTATAATATACGTAAGGTGAATATTGTAAGAACCAGTCCTTTCCACCGATTTCCACTGGAATAATTCTATGGTTTTGCCTAGCAGGATGATTCATACGTCCTGCATATCCTTCATTTTCACTACATAACAGACACTTAGGATACCCACTTTGAGGGGCATTCTTAGCTGCTGCAATAGCCTTAGGATCCTTCTCAGGTTTGGATAGATTAATAGTTACATCCAACTCCCCATACACTGTGCCCGTTTTCCAACGGCGATCCTTTTCAATGCGGTATCTTCGGATATAATCTGTATTCTGACTAAATTCATAATACCACTGAGTTGCATCTAATGGTAAATTCTTATATTTCTCGTTAAAAGTATGAATCACTTCTCTTGGATACGGCGTCAATAGTCCCATTAACTTGGTGTCGAATAAGTCTCTCTCTACAATATTATCCTGTATAATCCCCTTCTCGCAAGCTTCCTTAAGAAGAACTGCCAGAATCAATTCTAGGGACTCCTCTACAAAGTCATCTGGTTCCACATACTCTTCTATTTGTAGTGCTTCTAAAATTGCATTTGTTACATATGTTTCGTCACACGGTTGAATTAATTGTGTGCGAATACCGTAGGCAATTAAATCTTTAATTGCTTGTAATGCCATTTCTTCCAACCCCTTCCCTATTGCAATTCCACGCCACCTGCCATGCGAATGGATACCACATGACACGCACCTTTTCCAAGCAACGCTTCAATTCCTGCTACAAACTCTTCTACCATTTCATTGGGAACGAATGCTTGCACAGTTCCTGCAAATCCGCCACCATGTACACGAAAAGCACCTTTTCCATCTAATAAAATATCACATAGTGCTAGTGCATATAATACTTCTTGATTCTTCACGCTTCCTTCTACGGAAACATTTTGCAGGTACATAAGAGACGACATTCCCGATGCATTTACAAGACGTAAGAATTCTTGGAAATCTCCTGCATTTAATGCTCGTGCCTCTTCCTGTGCTTTTCTATTCTCACGGAAAAAGTGTAATGCACGAAAGACTGCTCGATCTCCTAAAGCTGTACGAATCTCAGGCATTTTCTTCTGAAATTCCTCTTCACTTGCTTCCCTCAACACAGTTGCTCCTAACATCTTGGCAACCTCTTTCATTTCCACTGGTATTGCCGAATACTGATCCGATAAATCTGCATGGTCTGCACCCGAATCCACAATACACACACTATAATTAGAATCCGTAAAATCAAAATCTAGCTTTTCCACGATAGGGTTATTATTATCCTTGAAGTCAATGGCAACAATACCACCTACGGACGCTGCCGTCTGATCCATTAATCCACTTAATTTACCAAAATATACGTTTTCTGCATATTGGCCAATCTGTGCAATTTGTACCGGCGTAAAGTATCCTTCACAAAATAATTCATTCATCACTGTTCCAAGTAGCACTTCATATGCAGCAGAAGAAGATACGCCAGAGCCCTTTAATACACTAGAGATTGCATACATGTCAAATCCTCGTATGGGATGTCCCATCTCTGTCATCTTAGCCGCCATACCACGAATTAACGATGAGGACGTGTTCTTCTCATCTTCCTCAATCTCCATATGTGAAATATCAATTTCTTCTGGTTCAAATCCCTCCGACAAAATCCTTATGACACTCGTGTCATTTGGCAGTGCTGTTGCCAAGATATCCATGTCCACCGCTGCTGCCAACACGCATCCCTGTTGATGATCCGTATGATTACCTCCAATTTCCGTGCGCCCAGGCGCCGAAAATATCCTAGGATTATTTCTGTTGTATTGTTTCTCAAACCCTTCTACTACTCTAGTAATTCTCGCATTGTATAAGGTATCATTGGCATGGTATCTTGGATATGCTGCCAATAAATTTTCTTCCTTCAAGTTATAAATACCCATGACGTACTCCTTTATCGTTCATATTGTCGAATGTATTCTTGGATTAATGTAAAGGACCGCTCCGCTGCTAGCTTCATAAAAGATGGATAGTCCATCTGTGCTCCATCATCTGCTGAATCGGAAATGGAACGCAAGACTCCGCAAGGCACTTCGTTCACGTAGCATACTTGAGCAATTGCAGCTCCTTCCATTTCACAGGCAATTGCACCAAATTCTTGCACAATAAAATCTCTAGTCTCCTGCTTTACTACAAATTGGTCCCCTGAAGCCATTGTCCCTGTTAACCCTTTCATCGATAAAGTTGCTAAACAAGCTTGCAAATCAGATACCACCTTCTTATCACAAGGAAGATAAATCATATTAATACCTGATATCATACCAAGGGGATCGCCAACTGGAGAAGTATCCATATCATGTTGTACCATTTTGTCTGCAACTGCAATATCAGTTACCGATAGTTCTCTTGTTAAAGTTCCCGCCACCCCAATGCTAATGACTACATCGGGTTCATAAGCTAGAATCATAACCTGTGTGCATATTCCTGCAAATACTTTACCAACGCCACAGATTGCTACTACTACTTCCTTTTCATAAATCGTCCCACTAATATAAGTAATTCCACTAATCTCTCGTTCAATTGGATTCTCAATTTCCTTTTGAATCTTCTCAATTTCTACACTCATTGCCCCAATAATACCCATCATCTAATTCACCTTACCTTTCTATTCCATTAAATCTCCTACGCATATACAAAGTCATTTACCTTGTTGGTTAGCACTTCATAATAATTATTCGCTTCTGTTCTTGCTAGTTCCACGTCTAAGTTCTTATAATTCCCACATTCTATTTCACTTTGACCAAACATAGCGCCCTCATGCTTAGCAATTAGATCAAGCGTATTAGTAACTACTTCTAAAACTGCTTCATTCTCAGCATTTCGAACGAGTAAATAGAATCCCGTCTGACACCCCATAGGCCCAAAATATAATACATCATCTGCCATCTTAGAATTACGTACATAAGTTGCAAACATATGCTCTAAGGAATGCATGGTTGCATGGTCCATATAATCACCAGCATTTGGCTTCCTTGTGCGTAAATCATAGGTGGTCACATCTCCATCTGTTCTTGACACGTAAATGCCCGGTTCTAAGACTGTGTGGTCCACTTGAAAACTTTGTATCTTATTCATATTCCCTCTCATTCTGGAACTTTCACCCGCGTACTTCATTCCGCACTGTTCCTTGTATATATGCTTCTATATTCTTGTAAATTTCCTGTACACAACGATTACGGGCTTCTATACTAGCCCAAGCCATGTGTGGAGTGATAATCAGCTTTCTACTATCTTGAATCTTACCAAGAGGATTATCAGGCGCCATAGGTTCTACCCCAATTACATCAAGTCCCGCTCCTGCGATTTCACCGCTTTCTAAAGCTTCGTATAAATCACCATCGTGAACAACACCACCTCTTGCCACATTAATTAAGATTGCACTACGCTGCATCTGCTTAAATGCATCCTTATTAAAAATAGTTCTCGTGCGATCCGTTAACGGACAATGAATGGATATAATATCGGAACTAGATAATAATTCTTCCCATTCCACACGATGGTACTTAGAAGAAGTATTGTTACCTGAGGCGGAATAGAAGATTACATTGGCGCCGAAGGCTTCTGCTACTTTGGCTACGCCTTGTCCAATGGTTCCCATACCCACAATTCCCCAAGTCTTACCTTCTAATTCTGTGTATCGTTCATCGAAGTTGGAGAATCCTAATTGGTTGCTATAGGCTCCAGATTTCACATAATGATCATAATAAGACAACTTCTCTAGTACATAGAATGCCAATGCAAATGTATGTTGTACTACCGCTGGCGTAGAGTACCCTCTTATATTGGATAGGCTAATTCCCCTTTTTTTAATATAAGGTAGGTCAATATTATCCGTTCCCGTTGCTGTTACACACAATAACTTTACATTGTGTGCATCTTCTAGGAAACTTTCATTCATTACCGTCTTGTTAAAGATAATCACTTCTGCATGACGAATCTTCTCTTTCGCCTCATGCGTTGGCAGTACATCATATGCTTGAAAATCACCTAGTTGCTCAAAAAGAGACACATCTACATCCATTCCAAGAGTGTTGCGATCTAACATTACAATCTTCATCTTTCTAACCTCATCACTTCACATTAATATGACACATCTTCTGCATCGTCAAGGTTCACATAGGAATGTCCTTGTTCCGACAATTCCTTCAGCACCCTGTTTCTAGTCTTCATATCAGGCACAGTGATGGCTTGCGAAATCCCCTTATGATTATGAACTCGCAAATTAGGTACGTCACTGCTTTCTCTTGCATAGGTGATCTCTAGAATTTGTATCTTGTGATTACTCTTAATTGTCAGTCTCATAGGCTTCCTCGCTTTTCTAATTTCGTCTCATAGTTGCATTAAATGAATGGATTAATTATATCATAATTCATTTGAAAATACTATTACTGTGTACTTATTGTATGATGTTTAGGTCAAAAGGTATTTTGACTCTGGTATCATTGTATTATAATCCTCACAGGTGTATAATGACTTTTAGACTGGCAACGGAGGATACGAAGATGAATCATACTATTTTTCAAAGTACAAATATTTTAATCCCAAAGGCAACTATTAACAAGACAAAATGGAGCGTTGTTGCATGTGACCAATATACTTCTGAGCGCTCTTATTGGAAGGACTTAAGCACTACAATCGGTGCAGAATCTTCCACCTTAAATATGATATTTCCAGAAGTCTATTTAGAAGATGAGGATTTCCAAGAGAGGATCCAGCAAATTGGAAGAAATATGTACGCTGCCTTAGAGGCAGATATCTTTCATACTTATGAAGATTCTTACATTTATGTAAAACGTACCTTGGCCAATGGTCAAGTTCGCCATGGTATTGTTGGAATGATTGACTTAGAAGCATATGATTATACACCCTGCTCGCATACTCCTATTCGTGCAACGGAGGGTACCATTCTAGAACGAATTCCTCCTAGAGTACAAATCCGTAATCACTGCCCCTTAGAAGTGCCACATATTATGTTGCTTATAGATGACGCTTCTAAAACTATTATAGAATCTATCGCTCAAAAGGCTCACCAGTTATCACAAGTCTACGATTTTGACTTGTTAAAAAATAGCGGGCATATTAGTGGCTATTTATTAGATGAAGCTTGCATCACCCAGTTGCAAGAGGGAATCCAGCAGTTACGGAAGCAGTCGTCTAGCCATAGACAATCAGGTTGTAACGACCAAGATATGCTATTATTTGCTGTTGGAGATGGCAACCACTCCCTAGCTACTGCTAAAAAATGTTACGAAAATCTAAAAGAAAAAGTGGGTCAAGAAGCATTAAACCATCCCGCTCGCTACGCCTTAGTAGAAGTGGTTAATTTACATGATGACTCTTTGGAATTCGAAGCAATCCACCGCGTTATCTTCCAAATCAATCCCTCCCATTTATATAAGAAGCTTTGCGCACAATTTCAAGTAAATCCTTCAGACACATTAGAAGAGAATGATTTCGTCTTAGTTATGAATGATCAAACATACGGCTTTACCAGAAAGGATAAGATTGCTAATATCGCCTTAGGGGATTTGCAACTATTCTTAGATGACTATTTATCTACTAATGGGGGGAGCATTGATTATATCCATGGTGCTGATGTGGTCCATCAATTATGTATAGAATCACAAACTAGCGTGGGGTTTTTATTAAATCCTATGGAAAAGTCACAATTATTTGAAACTGTTATGCTAGATGGTGCCCTTCCTAGAAAAACATTTTCTATGGGAGAGGCATGCGATAAGCGTTTTTATCTAGAAGCACGTAAAATTTTGTGATAATTACTCGAAATCACTTTGCAATAAAAGAATTTACCTCTAAATTGTTGAACTATTTTGTGATTACTGTATAATAAAATGATACTACATTCATTTTTACATAAGGAGTTCACTATGATTGAATATAATTTGGCTGCTGAATATGCTGCCCTCATTATTATAATTGCAATCTTAATAAGCTTTAGCCGTGATTACGATGGAAAAACTTTACGCTTCCGCAGTATTAAGTATACCTATCTCATTGTATTAACCACTGTGTTGTCTACAATTGCAGCTATTGAAAGTGGGTATCCTGGGGAAGGGTCTCTCTATCTATTTGTAGCTTATTTTACTAATATTATATACTTTATATTTATACCATCCGTATCACTTTGTTATTTATTGTATACAGTAGTTGTGACTTCTCTTAAATATAATGAGAATAACCTTCTTCGTGCTTTTCTCTTGCCTTGCACTCCATATGGCATTTATTTAATCTTGCTGCTCACCAATATTCACAATGGCAAAGTGTTCTATATTACAGAGGAATTGGGTTATGTGAGAGGTGATTGGTATCAACTCCCTTATGTAGTAATTGCGATTAATGCCACTCTTGTATTGGCCTTAATCTTTCGATACCGTGTTCTATTGCAGAAGTCTTCCTTTGTGATTATGGGGGGTTCTATTGTACTTGCCGTGCTATCCATTGGAATTCAAGCTATGAACCCTGACTATATTATGAGTGGCATTATTTGCACTATGACCATTTTATCCATTCACTTATACATTCAGAATGTTCGAAAATCTACGGATCCACTAACTAGGCTACCAAACCGCACCGCACTAATGCACCATTTAGAGTTACAGATTCAGAAGAAGAACGACTTCTCCTTATACCTCTTTAGTGTAAGAGGTTTTAAGATGATTAACGAACGCTATGGTCTTGAATTTGGCGATAAAGTATTGTCTCATATTTCTAGTACTTTAATAGATCTTGTAAAACTTGACATCGTATTTCGTTACAATGGAGATGAGTTTGCCTTGCTATTGCCTAATGACACCGCTCAATGTCATGATACGGTAGAACGAATTAATGAAAGCTTGCAACAAGCATTTTACATAGAGGGGAACGAACTCTTTCTAGATATGGTGTGTGCTCGTGTAGATTACGGTGCGTTCGGCACTAATATTAAGGATCTGATTTCTGCTGCT
>JAWXVE010000126.1:0-2510 GCA_044425575.1 Eubacteriales bacterium
TATGCAGTTTGCAAGAATTAGTTCTATTCAGCCACGGTTGTATCTAGGGGCTTACAAGTAAAATATTTCTAACCAATATATCCGTAAGATACTTGCATAGTCATAAAAAACCACTAAAGCCTGTAATTCTCTCATTTCGCTTATTAACAAGCTCAAGCAAAACTCGTGCTGAACTACGCACTCAAACAGTTGCTTATCGCTTGTAGCTCGAACTGAGAGAATTACAGGCTTTTTAACGTGAAGTGTTTTTTGTGACTATGCAGGCATCTTACTATATTATGGCTAATTTATACCATTCTTTGCATTCCCACACAGATAAAGTGGCTTCATAGGCGAATTGCAGGTTGCGACATCGCTTTATGAGGCCAGTGTATCGTTGAGGGTTTACACAAAATTCGAAAACGTAGATATCTGAAAGTCCCTATTCCGCTAGCGTTGACAATTCACGTTAAGAAGTTGAAATACTACTTGCAATTAATTGTGAGCGGTAAGCAACTGTTTGAACGCGTAGCGTGAGTTTTGCGTGAGCGAACATATAGGTGTTGCAAGTAGTATTTTAGCTTTAGTGGTCACAGGTAGTGGAATAGGGACTTTCAGTTTTAATTACATTTATGAATAATGCGTAAGCCCCTAGATACAACCGTGGCTGAATAGAACTAATTCTTGCAAACTGCATAGGCTTGAAGTAAAATAAAAAGTAATGTAATTATATAAGATAACTATAGAAGGAGCTGTTATGAAGATTATATCAACAGAAGACCTAATTTTTGAATATGACAAACGTGATGAAGAAGGAAATATAATAGGAAAACAACGAGCTGTAGATGAAGTGAATATGGAAATCAAACAAGGTGATTTTGTGGCGATTCTAGGGCATAATGGATCGGGGAAATCAACACTTGCGAAGCATATGAATGCGATTTTGCTTCCGACAGAAGGTACTGTTTGGGTCGATGGAAGTGATACGAAAGATATAGAGAAGCTCTGGGAGATTCGTCAGAGTGCTGGGATGGTATTTCAGAATCCAGATAATCAGATTATTGGAACGGTAGTGGAAGAGGATGTAGGGTTTGGTCCAGAGAATCTCGGAGTACCAACAGAGAAGATATGGGAACGAGTTGATGAAAGCTTAAAAGCCGTTGGTATGTTGGAATACCGTCATCATTCACCTAATAAATTATCAGGGGGTCAGAAACAGCGTATTGCGATTGCGGGTGTGATTGCGATGAGACCTAAGTGTATTGTACTAGATGAACCTACAGCTATGCTGGATCCAAATGGACGTAAAGAAGTAATCAGGACCATTCATATGCTGCGAGAGCAAGAGAATATTACTGTCATACTGATTACACATTATATGGAAGAAGTAGTAGATGCTGACAAAGTAATTGTAATGGATAAAGGACAAGTAGTAATGGAAGGAACACCGGTAGAGGTGTTTAGTCGAGTGGATGAATTGAAAAAATACCGTCTTGATGTTCCACAAGTTACAATGCTTGCGCACGAATTACAACAAAAAGGATTAGATATTCCAAGTGGTATATTGAAAATGGAAGAACTAGTGGAGGCTATATGTCGATTAAGTTAGAAAATATAAATTATGTATATAGTGAAGGAACTGCTTATGAGAAGCATGCGCTTAAAGATATTTCAGTTGAAATACCACAAGGTGAATTTTTAGGAATTATAGGACACACAGGATCGGGTAAATCGACATTGATTCAACATTTGAATGGACTGGTGAAGGCTACAAGTGGAGCGCTATATTACAATGGAGAAAATATTTATACAGCAGGTTATAATATGAAAGAACTTCGTAATCAAGTGGGGTTAGTATTCCAATATCCAGAGCATCAATTATTTGAAGTAGATGTTTTAAGTGATGTGTGTTTTGGGCCTATGAACCAAGGACTTAGTAAAGACGAAGCAAAAGAAAAAGCGAAGAAAGCACTTGCTTTAGTAGGATTTCCAGAGGATCAGTATTTGCAATCTCCATTTGATTTATCAGGAGGGCAAAAGAGAAGAGTTGCGATTGCAGGTGTTCTAGCAATGGAGCCAAAGGTGCTGGTTCTAGATGAACCAACAGCAGGGTTAGATCCGAAGGGGAGAGATGAAATCCTAAATCAGATTGCATATTTGCATAGAAAAAGCGATATGACGATTGTATTAGTATCACATAGTATGGAAGATGTTGCAAAGTATGTGGATAAATTATTGGTTATGAATCAAGGAAGCATTCTGTACTATGATGAACCACAGGTTGTGTTTGCGCATTATCAAGAATTAGAAGCAGTCGGACTCGCGGCACCTCAAGTTACGTATATTCTCCATCAGCTAGAAGAACGAGGAATTCATGTGAATACAGAAGCTACTACAGTACAGCAAGCAGTAGATGAAATATGGAAGGTAATAAAGAAGAATGATTAGAGATATAACGATTGGACAATATTATCCAGCAGATAGTAAAGTCCATAGACTAGATCCAAGAACAAAAATTGTATGTACGCTAT
>JAWXVE010000050.1:0-16655 GCA_044425575.1 Eubacteriales bacterium
GTAGTGGGATTAGAACTTATGTATGAGGAGAAAGCTTATAGAATCAAGGGGATATTTGCCAGTGGGGATTATAGGGTGTTGGTAACTGGAGATGTTATGGACCAATATACCGTGGTGGAACTAGTAGAGGGAGAAAGTATAGATACCTTCTTGATGCCAAGTGTTATCATCTATGGACGAGATATGGTGGGATTGTTAGTGGTAGCATCTAACTTGCCACTAGCCTTCTTAGGACTAGCTGCATGCTTCTATGGCATCCGGTTATTATGGAAGCAATACCCATTTCTAAAAGAGTGGGGATGGCTTCTGCTTCTGTTAATAGTAGCCATAAGCATTCCAACCTTATTAGATTATGCACCATCATGGATTCTTCCAACAAGATGGAGTGACTTTGGATACTGGAGCACTTTGTTAGAACACATGAGTATTAGGATAGAAGAATGGTTCTACTTACAACCCACTTGGAAAGATGTACGTATAAAGGAAATTATCCTGCAAGTGATACCCCTGCTTATCTTGGAAGTAATCGCTATGTGGAGAATTACCGTTCACTATACAGACATGCATGAATAACAGCCAGACATTTCCCATTTAAGGACGCTTTCGCTCCGTATGTTTTGGAGACAATTCAAGTTTAATTAAGTAACACTCCTTTCTCGTATCAACTAGTTGACACCATCCATCTTCTGTGATATCATTGGAGTCAACTAATTGACACCATATAGAAAAGGAGGAATTCCAATGAAAAAACAAGAATTAGTCATGTCATTATTAGAAATCTCAGGAGCAGTTCATCATGGACAACGTGGAAGAAAGAGGCGAGAGCGAGGAGAAAAGCCTGAAGGTGCGTGTGAGCAGGGGGGATGTGAGCATAAAGGGAGAGAGCCAAGAGGTCCTCATAAATTATCTCCAGTAGCTCAGAATATTTTATGCATATTGCTAGAAGAAGAAAGTATGAATCAGCGAACCATTGCCCAACTTAGTAAAGTATCAGGTCAAGCCGTATCGGAACATATGAAAAAGCTCGAAGAGCGAGAATTGATTGTACGCACCCAAGGAGAGATTAATAATGAGAATCGAATCTCTTTAACGGAAAAAGGGAGAGAGCGAGCATTAAAAGTGCGTCAAAGAACAGAAGAAATTGCAGAAGTACTTTTAAAGGATTTTACGAATGAAGAGCTAGAAATGCTTTCTAATTTATTAGATAAAATTCAGGGTAACCAAGAAGCGGTGCGTAAGGTTTTAGAAAGGGAAGAATAGAGTATACATGAAGCGTTATATGAAACACATTAAGTCATATTGGTACTTCTTTCTGACCTCACCACTACTCATGTTGTTAGAAGTATATTGTGACATACAGATACCAACTTTATCTGCACAGATTATTAACGAAGGAATCATGGTGAGTGATTCCTCCGCTATTTATAGGACTACTTTACAGATGATTGGAACCATTTGCGTAGCAGTAACAGCAGGCATAGGAGCATCTTATTGTGCAACCAAAGCATCTGTTCATTTTTCTCATGATTTAAGAGAAGAAATCTTTGAGAAGATTCAAACATTTTCATTCCATAACATTGACAAGTTTCGTACAGGGTCTTTGGTCACAAGGCTTACCAATGATATTACACAGGTAGGTCAACTAGTTGTTATGTCACTTCGTATGGTCTTTCGGTCTCCTGGAATGCTGGTGGGTGCAATGATTATGTCCTACCGAATTAGTCCAGAACTATCGCGAATCTTTTTTGTACTAGCCCCTATTCTCGTAGTGATTATTGGAATCATTCTCCATGTTGCCTATCCAAGATTTGCCCTTTTGCAACAAAAGGTAGATGCTCTTAACACCACGGTACAAGAAGGTCTTATTAATATTCGTGTGATTAAAGCGTTTACAAGAGAGAAATACGAAGAAGAAAAGTTCCAAGATGTAAATGAAGATTTACGCGATTCGGGATTGCGAGCTTATCGAATTAATATGTTACAAAGTCCGCTTATGACCTTGACCGTGAATATAGCTACTTTAGCAATTCTGTGGTTTGGTAGCAAGGTACTAGAGCGTGGAGATATTCAAATTGGGGATATTAGTGCATTAATTACATACTTAACGCAAATTCTTATGTCGGTTAATATGATTGCCAATGTATTTATGCAAAGCTCTAGGTCTCTCGTTAGTGCAAGAAGGTTATCAGAAGTATTAGATGAAACAGTAGATTTAACGGATCTATTTGCCAGCCAGCCTGATAAAACAGTGGATTCAGGTAAGGTGGTATTTGAAGGAGTTAGTTTTCGTTACTTTGACCATTCGGAAGAGGAAGTGCTGTCTAACCTAAACTTTACCATCGAGTCAGGTCAAACAGTGGGAATTGTGGGGTCCACAGGATGTGGGAAAACAAGTCTTGTACATTTGATACCACGCTTGTATGATGCTAGTCGAGGGCGGATATTAGTAGATGGTGTGGATGTGAAAGATTATTCCCTACAGCACTTGCGTGAGGGAGTTGCCATGGTATTGCAACAAAATCTACTTTTCTCAGGAAGCATTAGAGACAACTTAAAGTGGGGGAAATCAGATGCAACACAGGAAGAGATGGAAGCAGTAGCTGACTTTGCAGCAGCTAAGGAATTCATTGAAGAGACGAGTAATCAGTATGATACCCTCATTAACCAAGGTGGGCTGAATCTATCTGGTGGTCAAAAGCAGAGGCTGTGTATTGCCCGTGCACTCATTAAGAATGCTAAGATCTTAATTCTAGATGATTCCACATCTGCAGTTGATACGGAAACAGAGCGAAAGATTCGTCATCATTTAGAGCATGATTGTAGAGAGATGACCAAAATCATTATTGCTCAACGTATTACATCAGTGGAACATGCAGATCAGATTATTGTATTAGAAGAAGGGGAAGTATCAGCAATGGGAAGTCACCAAGAATTATTGGAACATTCCGCTGTTTACCAAGAGATTTATTATTCCCAAGTGGATCAAGAAGAGGTTAGCGCATCATAGATTGGTTGCTGGCATTGTAATGATAAAGGTTATAATTGTTAGACTTTGAGAAAGGGACAGATAGAAGTATGGAGAGTAAAAGAGATTTCGCCAGTGTTATGCCTCCTATGGGAAAAGGACGACCAGGTGGACCGGGTGGTCCCAAAGGTATGATGCAGGAGAAAGTAAAGCCGAAAAATACAAAAGAGACATTTTTTCGTCTCTGGTCTTATTTAGGGCACTATAAAATATTGTTAGTGGTAGCGTTATTTTTTGTAATGCTTAGTAGCATCTGTAGTAGTTTGGCAACGTACCAGATTCGCCCTATTATAAATGGATTAGTGGAGCATACAGGAACGGCACAATTAGCACGCAACTTACTACTTATGCTGCTTATTTACATGGGGGCTGTAGCCAGTCAATATATTCAATCACGAATTATGTTAGAAATTGCACAACGTTCCTTAGCAAGACTTCGTTCAGATCTTTATATTGCCATGGAACAATTGCCACTTCGTTTCTATGATCGCAATAAAAACGGTGATTTAATGAGTAAATTCACCAATGATGTAGATGTAGTCAATCAAATGTTATCTAGCACGTGTGTAAGCCTTGTGTCGGGTATTGTTACTCTGGGCATGACCATTGGAATTATGTTCTATACCAATTGGCAACTAGCCCTAGTTACCTTAACGGTAGCGCCGATTTTCACCACATTAACAAGACAGATATCTAAGCGTTCTATGAAATATTATAAAGGACAACAACATAGTATTGGTCAACTAAATGGTTATATTGAAGAGCAGATTACAGGGCAAAAGGTGATTAAAGTCTTTCATCATGAACAAGAAACAATTCATACCTTCAAAGAATATAATAGGATACATAGAGATAATTCTTTTAAAGCACAATTTCTTAGTGGAATGCTAGGACCTATTATGGGAAATGTAGCACAATTAGGCTATGTAATTACTTCATGCATAGGTGGACTTATGTGCGTGGCAGGTAAATTTGACGTAGGAGGATTTACTATATTTTTAGGGTATTCGAAGAGCTTTTCTCGACCTGTCAATGATATATTTATGCAGATTAATACAGTGTTTTCTGCAATGGCAGGAGCGGAACGTGTCTTTGGAGTTATGGACGAGTTGCCAGAACGACCTGATCACCCCGAAGCAATTACCATGCCCAATTTACAAGGTGAAGTTGTGTTTCGTGACGTAACTTTTGGGTATTTACCAAGAAAGCCAGTGTTACAAGGATTGTCACTGACAGCGAAACCAAACCAAAAGATTGCCTTTGTAGGATCTACGGGAGCAGGAAAAACAACAATTACCAATGTATTAAATCGCTTTTACGAAATACAGGAAGGAAGCATTACATTAGACGGTGTGGATATTCGACACATTAAGAAGGACTTTCTGAGAGAAAATATTGCTATGGTACTACAAGACACCCATTTATTTACAGGTACTATTCGAGAAAATATTCGTTATGGCCGTCTTGATGCCACAGACGAAGAAGTTGTAGAAGCTGCTAAAACGGCCAATGCAGATAAATTCATCCGTAGATTAGAAAAGGGCTATGATACAGTCTTAACGGGAGATGGCAGTAGCTTAAGTGGTGGACAGCGTCAACTTCTTAATATTGCTCGTGCGGCTATTTCCAAAGCACCGATTTTAGTCTTAGACGAAGCTACTTCATCAGTTGATACGAGAACAGAGCGTCAGATTGAAATTGCATTGCAACGTCTTATGGAAAATCGTACTACATTTGTCATTGCTCATCGATTATCCACTGTGCGTAATTCCGACCATATTATTGTGCTGGAACATGGTAGAATATTAGAGCAAGGAAGTCATGGAGAGCTGCTTGATTACCAAGGGAAATATCATAGTTTATATCGGGGAACATCAAAATTAGCGTAAAAAATTATAAAAATTAGTTGACAGTTCAATTACTTCCATGCTATATTAGTCAACATCACTACAAACAGTTAGCATATGCTAACAACATGAGAGAGGACTTCATTACCATGAATCACAAGAAAGAAATGCAAAAAGGACCCAGTCCAAGAGAGGCCATAAAAAATCGTTTACCAATTAGCGAAATGAAAGAACCTATCCTTCAATTTTGTAAGGAACAACAATCCATTTACTTAGCAAGTCATAATCATACAGAGTTTCCAGATTTAGAAGTTGCTGATTTTCGTATGGTTAATTATGAGATGATCTTGGTGTTAACACCAGCATCTATATTTTTACACAAACTAGAAGAAGGCAGTTCTATTACGGGATTTATCTTCGACAAACAGGGACACGGTTTAAAAATGACCAAGAGAGTTTATGGTAAATTCCTGTGTGAGGAATTAGCTACTGACCATAATCTATTGCAAACATTAGCAGAAACTGATCCTATGGTGAAGAAAATGTTAACTCATGGTGCAAAGTTCTATCAGCTAAAAAGAAAAGAACTAGTGGCATACTTTGGAAGAGAAGAGATTTTCACCTTAGATGATAAGTGGAATCCAACTTATGCAGAGTATGAACCAAATGGAAAGAAGCGATACGAGAATTGCCGTCATGTACTAATGGAATATGAGAATCGTGAAGTAATCTTTAATACAGTGATTCAAGATGGTGTATATTACACCCTAACAAAAGCGGATTCTAATAAGATGAAATATATCCAAGATGGGGGTATTTGTCAATTTTACGATGGACGAGACAATCATTTTACAAGTAAGATGACAATTCTGCCAGAGGAACGCGTACATGAAATCTTGGAAACATTAATGAATTGCAACAATGCATATTTTAAGTCTCCAGAAGGACTTGTTGCACTTTCTTACCAATAGAATAAGCCAATAGGAAGGAGGCAGTATAGAATCATGAGCATTATAACGGTGAAAGAAGCCAGAGTTGGATACGATAGTAATATTGTAATTGACAACTTATCATTAAAGATTAAACAAGGTAAGATTACCACAATTATTGGAGAAAATGGTTGTGGAAAATCTACGCTACTAAAAGCCATTGGTCGCATTCTTAAGTTGAAAAAAGGAGAAATCTATGTGCAAGGATTGAATGTGCATAGCACTAATACGAAACAGATTGCTAAGATATTGGGAATGTTACCCCAATCTCCAAAGGCTCCTAATGGATTAAGTGTGGAAGAGATTGTAGAATATGGACGGTATCCTCATAAACAGAAGAAGAATTCGCTGACTAAGGAAGACCATGATATTGTAAATTGGGCCTTGGAACAAACAGACTTACTGGAATTTAAGGATCGTAATATTCAGGCCTTGTCAGGTGGACAGAGACAGAGAGTCTGGATTGCCATGGTGTAGCGCAGCAAACAGATATTATACTCCTTGATGAACCGACTACTTATTTAGATATGGCATATCAATTAGAAGTCTTACAATTAGTACAACAATTAAATAAGGAAAAAGGAATTACCGTGATAATGGTACTCCATGATATTAATCAGGCAAGTCGTTTTTCAGATGAGTTAGTCATGCTACACCAAGGAGCTGTCATTGAGCAAGGAGCACCTTATGATGTAATGAATAATGAAACTCTTAGAAAAGTATTTCATATTGACGCACACATTATGCACTTACCAGACACAAATATTCCTGTTTGCATTTCTTATGAATTGCTAGAGAAGGAGGCTGTTGGTGAATGCTAAATTATCTATATTTCTAGCTGGGTTTTTGGTTGTTTTCCTAATATGTGCCAGTATTACCCTTACTTATTTATCGCCTGTATCTACGTTAGAACAAGTAGTAGATTCCATTATACGCTATAACCCAGACGATATGATTCACTATGTAAATCGAACCATTAAGATTCCGAGAATATTAGGTGCTTTATTAGTAGGGGGATTCTTAGCCGTAGGTGGTGCAGTGATGCAAGGCATTACTCGCAATTATCTAGCAAGCCCTGACGTAGTAGGTGTTAGTAGTGGGGCGAATCTAGGACTTACCATTGCATATACCTTGAATATGGGAACGAATACTTATATAACGAACTTGACCTTTTCAGTAATTGGAGCAGCAATCTCTACTATTATTATCTTTGCACTTTCTTCTAATATTAAGGGAAGAGAGTCAGGGATTAAGTTATTACTAGCAGGTACAGCCTTAGGAACTTTATTCTCAGCATTTAGTACTGCTCTTACCTTATGGTCTTACACAGAGCAAGGTGCAGGAATTTACTTGTGGAATAATTCAGGACTTCTTGGAATACGTTGGTCAGGAATTGCAGTATTGTCCATAGGCCTAATTGGGGTCATCATTGCATTTATCATATCAGGTAAATTAACTGTATTGGGAATGGGCGATGAAACAGCCGTTTCCTTAGGACAAAATGTAAAATTGACCAAGTTGTTAGGTGTGATTAGTGTTGTACTTATTGCATCCACTACTGTTACAGTTGTGGGCAACATTGGGTTTATTGGGCTGATCGTTCCTAACATTGTTAAGATGGGTGTGGGAGAAGATTATCGTAAGGTCATTCCGTTGTCAGCAATTTTTGGTAGTATGTTACTGATTGTGGCAGACGTAGTAAGTCGACTTGTGAATCAACCAGCAGAGACTCCAGTGGGAATTATAACATCCATTATTGGTATTCCAATATTCCTTTACTTAATTAATTCTAAAAAAGCGAAAGGAGTATTTTAATGAGGCATTTAACTAATAGAAAAAGAGCGCACATTTTATTGCCCATATTCATCTTACTTCTTTTTGCAGGGCTTATATGGTCCATTAACATTGGATTTACTCCTTTAAAGATTGACCGTATTATTGCAACACTTTTTGGAATGGGTGACGCTACAGAACATTTTATTATATGGGAATTACGTATTCCTAGAACAGTGGTAGCTATTTTTGTGGGCATGTGTTTGGCAGCAGCAGGGGCGGTTATGCAAGGCGTAACGAGAAATCCATTAGCAACGCCAAGTATGATTGGAGTATCCTCTGGATCTAGCTTTGGGATATTAATGGTAGTCTACTTATTTGATAAAGGACTTCCTATGCTAGTGCCATACCCTATTGCTGCAGTCATTGGTGGATTTTTCGTATTTGCACTTGTGTACGGATTGGCTATGCGCCATAACTTATCCCCTACCAAATTAATCTTAAACGGGATTGCCGTTAATTCTTGTATTGGTGCAGTATCACTTTTGCTCACCTCTAGGTTAAGTGCAGATGCTTATCTCATGTTAACCTTATCTCAAGCAGGGAATTTAACGTATGCCACGTGGAAGATGATCTTCATTGGAGTTTTCATTGCAGTACCGTGTTTTCTCTATATATTTTATCGTACATTTTGTTTGAATATTTTGAATTTAGATGATGAAATGGCCATTTCTTTAGGGCTTGATTTGCGAAAAGAGAGAAGAGTATTATTATATATTACCATCCTATTAACTTCTGCTGCAGTATATGTGGCTGGAACAATTGGGTTTGTAGGTTTAATTGCACCTCATATTGCCAAGAGGTTAGTTGGTGCTAACTTTAAATTGTTTTTACCAATATCCATGTGCTTTGGGGCGGCACTTGTTATGTTTGCGGATATTGTAGCTAAGATTTTAGTCAATGATATTAATCAGGCGCTCTACGTTCCGGTGGGGATTACCGTTTCCATTTTAGGAGCACCTTACCTTTTGTATCTTATTTTTACACAAGATAGATAACTATATTATATTTTCATTAGAAAAAGGAGAAAAGAAATGAAAAAATTAACCATCAAAAAATTAGCATCACTTATGGTGGCAAGTACACTTTGCTTAAGTATGGCAACAGGTTGTGCACAAAGTAACACAGAAACAACAAGTACTTCTAATGCAGAAGTAGAAGAGCATGTAGGAGAGTCAGAAGCAATTACAGAATCAGGTGTACTGACACAAACAGGTACCATTATGATGGCAGATGGAGAACAAGAATTGCCAACAGAATTCGGTAATTTTGCAATTTTAGATTGGGGATACCTAGACCACTTAATTCACTTAGGTGTTACACCAGTGGCTTCCCCAATTACATCAGAACCTGCTGAAGATGCAACAACTGCACAAATCGTATCTTACCTAGATGGATATGGTAGATTCTATCCAGACCGAAGTGTGTTCGATGGGATTGAACCAATTAACGCATCGGATGATGGAATTGATTTAGAACAATTGTTATCACTAGATTTAGATTACATTATTACAAGTGAGTCGAACATTGAATATGCAGATAAGTTAAATGCCATTGCACCTACTTATTTCTTACCAAGTGCATTAAGTGTAGATGAAAATGGTAATAAAGACTGGAAGCAAATTCACATGGCCTTAGCACAATTAGTAGATAAAGTAGAAGAAGCCGAAGAAAATATTGCAGAGTATGACGCTACAGTAGCATACTATCAAGAATTAATCGGCGATTCCCTAGAAGGAAAGACTGCAATTGTAGCACAAATCTCAACAAAAGGTGTACAAACTAGTTTGCCAAGCAGTCATCCACACGTATATGAGCAATTAGGTTTAGTGCTTCCAGAAGGATTTCCAGAAGAAGGTGGTACATTTGCTCTAGAGAACTTAGTGGAATTCGATCCAGATTACTTATTTATTAATGTGGAAAGTTGGGAAGATTTTGCAGCATATGAAGCTTCCCCAATTTGGCAAAACCTTACAGCTGTACAAGAAGGTAATGTATTTGAATTCGCACACAATGTGTGGAATCGTTCGAACGGGTCTATGGCAGCGTATATGAGAGTCACAGATGTAGGTGATTTTATTCTAGAAGGAACGCAAGTAACACATCGTTATGAATATTTAGATTAATAATAGGAAGTAATACAAAAAAATGGGAAATAGGCTTAATAACCTATTTCCCTATTTTTATACAATTTAGTTGAGATATGTTATTAGCCGAAATATCTCTTTAATAATCCTTCAAATGCTTTACCATGTCTAGCTTCGTCGCGAGCCATTTCATGAACAGTATCGTGGATTGCATCTAAGTTAGCTGCTTTTGCGCGTTTTGCTAAGTCAAATTTACCAGCAGTTGCACCATTTTCAGCTTCTACTCTCATTTCAAGATTTTTCTTGGTAGAATCAGTAAGAACTTCTCCTAACAATTCAGCGAATTTTGCTGCATGTTCTGCTTCTTCGAAAGCTGCTTTTTCCCAATAAAGACCGATTTCAGGATAACCTTCTCTGTGAGCTACTCTTGACATTGCAAGATACATACCAACTTCTGAACATTCGCCGTTAAAGTTTGCTCTTAAGTCTTCCATAATGTCTTCGCTAGATCCTTGTGCTACACCTACAACATGCTCTGCTGCCCATGACATCTCAGCACCTTGTGCAATAAATTTTTCAGGACCTACGTGACATGTTGGACATTCCGCTGGTGCTGCATCTCCTTCGTGAACATAACCGCATACGCTACATACAAATTTCATAGTTTTGATCTCCTTTTCTGTGTGTTTGTTTATACTACTAAGTGAATATTATTGTGTAAATGATAGCTAATGTTGAGCTAGACAGCTTGGACAAATCCCGTGAAAATAAGTGGTGTGCCCAGCAATATGTCCGTCGAATTGATCGCGGGCAATATGAGTCACAGAAGGTATATCTTCTAGTTCTAAGTCCATTACAGCACCACACTCTTCGCATATAAAGTGGTAATGTGCTTCTGTGCGATAGTCAAAACGATCCGTTCCATCCCCCAAGTTTAGGCGAAGAATGTCTCCCGAATCTGCCAAGACAGATAAGTTGCGATAGACAGTTCCGAGACTAATGTTTGGAAGCTCTTGTCTTAAATTGGAATATACAACATCAGCTGTTGGATGTTCTCTTGTGCTCTGTAAATATTGCAGTATTGCAACTCGTTGTTTGCTTTGCTTTCTGACCATGTTATACCTTTTTTCTAATATTAGTAATCATTACTACTTTAGTATAGCACTCTTTTTTTAAAAGTCAATACATAAATTCAGGGAACTCAAATATTATCTTCAACTAGGAGGTCCGGAATAGTTAATAAAAATTTTAGAATTAAATGCATGAAATGCAATTCTATTTAAGGAATATGTGCTATACTATGTTTAATTATGCGTGTTACGTCTATTTATTCAATCAGTTTAGAACAATGCCGGTAGTAGATTGAAAATAAAATTTTTACACAGCAATTTTGAATCTCCTGGTTCAAAGTTGCCAGATATTGAGAAAGGCATGGTTATTAGTATGAAATTAAGAACGCGATTAATTATTACCTTTATAGCCATGATTGTAATGCCATTGGCTTTAACAAGTATTGCATTCTTCATCTTAAGTCACTATATGTTTGACAGAGAAGGAGAAGGGTTGTCTAGTTATATGACAAGCGGAGTGGAGATGACAGATGCGGTTAATAATTTCGCAATGCTCACAGATGAAACCTATCAATACCTATTAGAAGAAGCGGGTAAAGGAAATGAACAACTCGAAGAGATGTGGTTTCTAGAAGAGATTGATGCACAATTGTACCAGAAATCTTCTTATCTGGTTATGTTTAAAGGAGACGATTTGTACTATATAGATAAGAGTTACGATAGCGATTCTTTACAGGAATGGCTACCAGATTATCGAACCGTAGATGATGGTATTTTTGCAGGTTACTATTATAGTGATATTCGAACGTATGTGAAGTGTATTGAATATAGTTATTCAGATGGTGACAATGGGTGTATATTTGTTATTACAAAGGTAAATGATGTGGTGGCGAAAGAATTAATGATTGATATGGCCATAGCAGTTGCTCTAGTTCTTCTCTTTACAAGTTACATGCTCACCAGATGGATTTACAAGGGAATCTTTGTACCGATCCGTGAATTAAGTGAAGCCATGGGGCACATCTCTAGTGGGAATTTTGAACATACCATTAACACTACGGTAAAAGGAGAAATTGGGGATTTGTATCACAACTATGAGGAGATGCGATTGCGCCTTAGAGAATCTACAGAAGAGAAGAGTACCGTTGACCGATATAATCGAGAACTTATTAGCAATATATCACATGATTTAAAAACACCCATTACCGCAATTAAGGGATATGTAGAAGGGATTATGGATGGGGTAGCGGATACGCCTGAGAAGCAAGAGAAGTATGTAAAGACCATTTACCATAAGGCAAATGATATGGATAAATTAATCAATGAATTAACACTTTATTCTAAGATAGATGCCAACAAAATTCCCTATAATTTTCATAAGTTAAACGTATCTGCTTACTTTGGAGATTGTGTAGATGAGCTTGGCCTAGACTTAGAAGACAAAGAAATTGAATTAGAATATATGAATATGGTGGATCCTGCAGTTACTATTATTGCAGATCCAGAACAAATTAAGCGAGTCATTAATAATATTATTAGCAATAGCATTAAGTATATAAACAAAGCAAAGGGAATTATTGCAATTCGCATTTTGGATGATATGGATTCCATACGAGTAGAGATAGAAGACAATGGAATTGGTGTAGCTACACAAGATTTAGAGAAGATATTCGAGCGTTTCTATCGTACAGATGCTTCTCGTAATTCTTCTAGAGGTGGCAGTGGAATTGGGCTATCTATTGTGAAGAAAATCATTGAAGATCATGGGGGATACATATGGGCGACTAGTAAGGAAAAAGAGGGTACGTGTATTCAATTTGTCATTAAAAAGTACGGAAAGGATAAAGAGCATGAGTAAGGTATTAATCGTTGAGGATGAGGTAGCAATTGCAGATTTAGAAAAGGATTATTTGGAATTAAGTGGATTTGAGGTGGAAATCGAACACACAGGCACAAGGGGACTACGCAAGGCTTTGGAAAATGATTACGATCTCATTATCCTAGACATTATGTTGCCGGAATTAGACGGATTCGAAGTGTGTAAGGAGATTCGTGCTGAGAAGAATGTACCAATCTTAATGGTGTCAGCTAAGAAAGAAGATATTGATAAGATTAGAGGTCTTGGGTTTGGCGCAGATGATTATATGACAAAGCCTTTTAGCCCAAGTGAATTAGTGGCGAGAGTTAAGGCACACCTTGCAAGATATGATCGTTTAGTAGGTACTCACTTAAAACAAAATGATATTGTTGAGATTCGAGGGGTACGCATTGATAAAACTGCAAGGAGAGTCTATATTTCAGGCGTTGAGAAAACATTTACCACCAAGGAATTTGACTTATTAACCTTTTTGGCTGAGAATCCAAATCGCGTGTATACGAAAGAGCAAATATTCAAGAAGATTTGGGATATGCAATCTATTGGTGATATTGCAACTGTTACAGTTCATATTAAGAAGATACGGGAGAAAATCGAAACAGATTCTGCGAATCCACAATATATAGAAACGATTTGGGGTGTGGGTTATCGATTTAAGATATAGATTACTATACAGATATACGTGAAACAGCCAGTCATATCCTACTAAAGGACGCTCTCGCTCCGTAAAATTCTTAGCAGCACTTTTAACGAATCGCCATCTATGAACCAATAATACTTGCTGTTAATATAATGCTACATTTTATGCGTGAGGAGGGGATTATGCTTAAAATTGCCATAGTTGATGATATGGAACGAGATAGAGATTCTCTTGTTTCCATTGCAAATAAAATAGCGAATGAATGGAATGATAAATTTCATATCAAAGCGTTTGATTCTGGAGAAGCGATCTGTGATGATTTAGAACAAAATACTTATGATGTTATTTTGCTTGATATTCAAATGGATGGGATGGATGGTGGCGAAACCGCTAAGAAAATAGATCTGTTAGCGCCAACAAGTTATGTTGTATTTATTACTTCATGTAGCGATATGTCAGGGCTTATGTATGATTTTAACGTAATAGGATTTTTACACAAGCCTGCTACGAAAGCTAAAATCGAAGAAATCTTCATGAAGTTAGTTGATAGAATGAAATCTGGGAATTATTTTAATTGTACATTTAATGGTATAAGCCAAGCAATAAAATTTGAAGAAATTCTTTGCATATCTAAAATAAACCGTATTACGAGCATACAAACTAAAAATGAGATTATTCCCATTTCAGAAAACTTAGATGAAGTGTGGAAAAAACTACAAGAATTTGATGATTTTTGCATGATAAACCGCTCTTTTATTGTGAATTTTAAATATGTGAAATTTGTAAAGTCTTTGGAAATAAAGATTGAGTTTGCAGGTAAATTATACGAACACATTAATGTTGGCAGAGGATTGAAAAATATTTTTAAAGAGAGACATGCGAAATATATGCGTAAACTAGTTCAAAAGGAAAAAACGAAATGGCAGTAATTACGGTATTCACAACGATTATACTAACGACTATTCTGGCTATTAGTATCTATGACTTTTATAGCTTATTTTTCAAAGAAGAAAATGTGATTTCAAAAAGAATGCTAATCCTTGGTATCACAGCATACTTTTGTATAAGTGTTTGCATGAATTTATTTGAAAAACCATCAGAATTTAATATGATAATAACATACATATCTTTATTCATTATATCTCTGGTCTACAAAGGAAACTTAATTAGTAAAATATTTGTAGCATTTTTTACTACTTTGGCTATAGTAGGATTTGAGATGATACCAGTGTACATAGCAAGTGGATTATTTGAGAAAACCATTGACATACTATTAAGTGATGAAATTACTGTTTTAATGCTATTTGCATTTTCCAGACTTATCCCATATATTTTTTTACAAGTAATCAAAATAGTAGTTGCAAAACGGAAAAATAAAACCAACACTACACACAACTTGAAATTAGAAGAATGGGGAATTATTATTACATTACCCTTGTTTAGTGTTAGTCTGATATTCCTTATTTATAAGGTTTCAGAATCTTTGAAAGGTGTTGAAAGCCTTTATATATCAGTGTCAATCTTACTGATTCTTCTACTAAATATCATTTTCTATTCCATTTATATGAAAACATTAAAACTTACACAAATAGAGGCTAATTTGGTATTGCAAGAGCAGCAAAATCATTATTATATCAATCAGTATGATGAGTTAAAATTAAATCTTGATGAAGTTCATAAGTTTAAGCATGATGCAAAACATATATTTTTGAACGCGATCATGGAATTTTCTGAGGAAAGTAATATTCCAGTAAGCGATGTATTGTTTCACAGAGTTAATACAATGATAGAAGATTTGTATCTGGAAAATTATAAGTGTTATACAGGTGTTTCATCCATAGATATGATTTTGAACTATCAATCCAATAAAGCAGAAAAGTACAAGATTAATTTTATAACAAATATTAGTCAAAATCTTGAAATAAATATTGACAGCAAAACATTAGCAATTATTATTGGAAATGCGCTGGATAATGCGATTGAAGCATGTATTAAGCACAGTAAAGGGGAAGTTGAAATCGTATTGCTTAACAACAATGATAACCTTTATATTAGTGTATCTAATGAATATGAAGGGGAAATTATATTTCAAGATGAGTTGCCTTTGACCAATAAAGACAACCCAAGAGTGCATGGAATAGGACTGAATAATATAAGACAGCTTGTAAAATCAAATAATGGATTTATGTCTATCACTACCGAAAGCAATGTATTTTCATTGCAAATAACCTTTGTTAATATGAGAAAAATGTAGTTTAGACAAAAATGTTGACACTTTAGACAAAGCATGACCTTTTTGTAGAAATTTGTTGTATTATGAAATTACAAATTTTTACAAGGAGGTCATTTTTTATGAAGAAATTTATTTCAAAGTATGGAAGTTGCATTACTGCTTTTGCGCTCATCATTTCTACATATTCTGCAAACGTTACTTGCGGTTTGTTCTTCAACCAACCAAAATTACCTGATTCAGTTAAAAAATTAAGAAAATTTTAATTCTATGAAACGAATTATTGAAAATTTAGCTGAAATATTAACAAAAGATCACAAAGAAGAAAAAGAAGTTGTTACATATGGCCTTACAATGGCAATGGAGATTTTTTTGAATATATTAACCACAATCATTATCGCTGTCTTATTTGGAATGATTGTTGAAACTATGATGTTTTCAATTTCTTTTTTCCTTCTTCGAAGTTACTCGGGTGGTATACACGCAAGAAATGGGATGGAATGTTATTTCTACTCAACCTTAATGATTGTTGTGGTTTTGAGTTTACAAAAATTCGAGATATGGGGTGCCGAATTTAATAATTTGGCAATTTGTACTGGGGTTTTGGTTATATTAGCAATTGCTCCAATTGGAGATAAGAACAAACCTTTAGATAGGGTGGAAAAAAAGCGTTACCGAAAAAAAGTTTATCAAATACTTTTTATCATTGTACTCGTTTATGCTATTTCAAGCGTGTTTGTAGTAGAAAAAATTACAACAGCCATTTCTATTGCAATTTTGGTTATATCAGTGTCATTAATTTTAGGGAAAATTAAAAATAGTTTTAGTGAAAAGGGTTTCCTAATTTAGTGGAGAGATATAACTTTACTGTGGAAGAAATACAAGAACAGTAAATCGCTTAGAGTCATAGTTGATTGTATTAACTAGGAGGACCAAGGGGGTGCGTATAATAAAAAAACTAAAGAATAGCATACTTGTCATAGTTTGCGTGTCTCTATTGATGGTAAATAACACTACTACTTTTGCTAGTAGTGAGCCACAAGAACCAGACAAAGCTG
>JAWXVE010000051.1:0-16567 GCA_044425575.1 Eubacteriales bacterium
TGGAAGCATATGGCTCTATGCCTTGGTCAAGGGATATTATGGCATCTGCCATTGAAGTGTTAAATGAAAATCCAGATAAGAAGCCAGCTGTAATTGGAATTGATACCTTGTTTATTGGTGCAAGTGATTCTCCAGAAAATGATGCTTATCTAGTAGAAGAGGCAGGACAATATGACAATGTAGTTCTTGCCACCACAGCAACTTTTGATACCCAATATATTATCTTAGAAGATGGTAGTTTCTATACAGATGATTATAGTATTATCTTCTATGAGGAACCATACGAAGAATTGTTAGCAGTTACAGAACAAGGTCATGTAAATGCTATGATTGATACAGATGGCGTGTTGCGCCATGCTATTTGGCAATTGGATTTACAAGATGGAACGGTCATTCCCTCTTTTCATCAGACCATTTATGAGAAATATATGGAATACATAGGGGATGATAACTTACTCACACCTACGATGGATTCTCGTCATCGATGGTATGTATCTTTTCAAGCAACACCATATGGATTTGACGATGGATTTTCTTTGGTGGATTTAATAGAAGGTAGAATTGACCCCACGATTTTCCAAGATAAGATTGTACTTATTGGACCTTATACACAAGGCATGTATGATGAATATACAACAGCCATTGACCGAGCCATGAAGATGCATGGAGTGGAATATCAGGCAAATGCCATTGCGTCTTTACTAAATGGAGATTTAAAGTCGGAGGTATCCTTATTTCCTCAGAATATACTCGTATTTGTTCTTACGTTTCTTGGTTTAGTGTGGTTCTATAACCGCAAGATTCTAATATCTACTATTGGATGGTTGGTGCTCACAGCAAGTTGGATTGGAATCTGCTTACTTATGTGGAAGCAAGGCTACGTGTTATGCGTTATTTACATTCCACTTGCTCTTACCATTAGCTATGTGGTATCAGTTGCCATGAATTACGCAAGGGCTGCATGGGAAAAGCATCAAGTTACCAATACTTTTAGAAGGTATGTAGCACCAGAAATTGTAAGTGAATTGTTAAAAGGTGATGGAGATGCGTTAGAGTTAGGTGGTAAATTAGTAGATATTGCCGTACTGTTCGTAGATATACGAGGATTCACTACGTTATCCGAGAAGCTATCACCACAAGAGGTGGTAGATGTGGTAAATACGTATCTTACTTTAACAAGTGAGTGTATTATGAAGAATCAGGGAACTCTTGATAAATATGTAGGTGACTGCACCATGGCATTTTGGGGAGCACCACTTCCCCAAGAAGATGATATTTACCATGCAGTGAAAGCTGGACTTAATATGGTGGAAGGTGCTCAGAAGATTAAGGAAGAATTATTGGAAAAATATGGACAAGAAGTAGATTTTGGCGTGGGTATTCATTATGGGCCAGCCGTTGTAGGCAATATTGGTTCTCCAATGCGCATGGACTACACTGCTATTGGAGATACGGTGAATACTGCTGCAAGGCTAGAAAGTGTTGCACCACCCAAATGTCTCTATGTAAGCGAAAGGGTGGTACAAGCTTTAGAAGGGCGTATTGTGTACCACCCTCTTGAAGAAAAGATTTCATTAAAAGGAAAAAAAGAAAAGATGCAAGTATACTCAGTAGAGAGACTTGTGTAACATTCCCCTATGTGTAGGGTATTCGTGGTGATTGTAAATATTACACAATAATTTATATTTAAAAACCGTTACTATTTTTGAAAATACTTGGAAAATTAAAAAAGAGAGGAAATGTAACGAAAATAGTGCTTGGGACTAGCCATCGTGTCAGCAATTTGGTACAATAGTGTAGAAGTACAAGAACATTACATAGAAGAATACACGCGAGGGAGACAAAGGATGAGAAAGAAATTAATTGCTACCGTGCTTATGATGAGTATGATGGGAATGGTTGCCTGCACGAGTACAGAGACACAAGTGGATACACAGGTCACAGAAGTAGTAGATGAAGTAGAAGAAGAGGTAGTAGAAGAAGTGGTAGAATTGGAAGAGGAAGACGATTCTCTACCACGTTACGATGGAGACCGTAATGTAGTAACGTATTTTGCCAATTGGACTCAGAAAGACCAAGGAGCAGTGGGAGAAGTTGCGGCTATTCCGTGGGAGCAAGTAACGGTAATTAATCATGCATTCTGGAGAGTCGAGAAAGAGGATGAAGGTGTATTCTACATTGAATCCACAGAAGAATATACAGATTTAGAGAATGACAATCTAAGCGAATGGGCACCAGAGACAGGGCTACCAATTAACTGTTTTGCACAATATGAATATTATTCTCAGTTGTATCCAGATGTGGAGATTCTCATTTCCATTGGTGGCTGGAACTGCAGTGGTAACTTTTCAGAAATGGCATTAACACAAGAGAGTCGAAAGACCTTTATTGATAGTTGCATTGCATTAATGCAAGAATATGAGTGGATTGATGGGATTGATGTGGACTGGGAATATCCAGGACAATACCGAACCTCAGCAGATGAATTAGACGAAGGCAATCCAGTATTTGGAGTGGATAAAGAGAATTACACTTTGTTATTACAAGAGATGGAAGCAGCATTTGATGCAGAATTTGGAGAAGAAGAGAAATTACTAACTGTGTGCTTGCCAGTTGCATCTAGCGTTCTCTTCCTACAAGATGTACAAGCTTTTCATCCATATGTAGACTTAATGAACTTAATGGCATATGATATGAATGGTAGTTGGAGTGGAAATACTGCTCACCAAGCTTACATTACTGGTTCAGGTGGATGTGGTCCAATTGTAGAATACTTACTAAAAGTTGGAGTTGACCCACAGAAGATTAATCTTGGTACAGCATTCTATACACGTGGCTGGGATGATATTGATGTAAGTGATCCAGATAAAATTCTTGGACAGATGACCCAAGGAGTTAGTGCAGATAATATTGGATGGTATCTTCTTAAGAAGTTAGAATTAGAAGCAGTAGAAGTGGGAACACCAGGATTCCATGTAGTATATGATGAAACTGCACTAGCAAGTTATATGTGGAATGATGATCCAGATTCTGCTATGTATCAAACTGTATTAAGTTATGATAATGAAGAATCCATTATTGCAAAAGCCAATTATATAGAAGAAATGGGACTTGGCGGAGGAATGATTTGGGCTAGCTATTACGATAGCGTAGCAGATGGTAGTCCGCTTACCGCACTTTTATCCAAGGAATTAGGAGTGTATGATGGGGAATTGCCTGAATATGTAGGAGAGGGACTTCCTAACTTGGGTGAAACTTATGTGCCAGAAGATTATGGCAATTAGGGATAGTAGGAGAAGATAAGATGAGGACACTTTTTCGGTGTCCTCATCTTAATTAAGGGGTTCTTTTAGCAATGCTATCGTGTTTCTCATTGTACGCCTTATATATTGTCATGTTGCTTTAGTGAGATTTTACGCTACAGCGGTATATAATTCATCACCGTATCTACCCCGATTGGAAGACCAAGGAACATCCATACAATGAGCAGTAATGACCAAGCCACCATAAAGATACAAGAATATGGAAGCATCAATGAGATTAGCGTACCAAAGGATGCCTTCTTGTCGTACTTTTGCACGTACACAATAATCATGGCAAAATAAGACATAAGTGGCGATATAATATTCGTAGTAGAATCCCCAATTCGATAAGCAAGTTGAGAGAATTCGGGACTAATACCAAGTTCCATTAGCATTGGTACGAATACAGGAGCTAAGATAGCCCATTTTGCAGAAGAAGAACCCATGAACAAGTTAATAAATGCAACAATTAAAATAAAAGCAAGGATTAAAATAATATCGGGTGCATTTAATCGCTGTAACACAGTAGAACCATTTACGGCCAACAATGTTCCGAGATTGGAATAGTTAAAGAATGCAATAAATTGTGCTGCGAAGAATACAAGAACTAAGTAACTTGACATAGTAGAGAAGGACTTGGTAATCATCTCCATTACATCACTATTTCCCTTAATGGTACCAATGGATTTTCCATAAGTAATACCAGGAATAATAAAAGCAATTACAATAATTGGTACAATACCACTACCAAGGAAAAGAGACTGACCAATGAGGAAGTAGATTCCGACTAGAAGAAGTACCGTAGCAAATCCACTGATCAATGCATATATAAGTGCTTTTTGCTCTTCTTTGGAAATGGTTTCCTGCTCTATGGATACATTCCCTTTATAAGTGCCAAGGCGAGGTTCAATAATCATCTCAGTAACAAAAGTCCCTACAATCGTAATTAAGAAAGTAGATACAATCATAAAGTAATAGTTTCCAAGAATGGCAACTTCGTAAGCTGGATTAATAATATGAGCAGCTTCTTCTGTTAATCCTGCTAACAAAGAATCTAATGCACCAGGCAATAAGTTGGCTGAAAAGCCACCAGAAACTCCGGCAAATGCTGCAGCGATTCCTGCTAGTGGGTGTCTGCCTAGAGATAAGAAAATCATGGCAGCAAGTGGAGGAAGTACCACATAACCTGCATCTGTGGCAATACTTGACATGATTCCTAAGAAGACAATTGTCATAGTAAGCAAACGCTTTGGGGTTTTCAATGCAAGGAGGCGTAAGGCAGAACCAATGAGTCCTGAATATTCTGCCACACCAATACCAACTAAGGCAACTAATACAGTGCCTAATGGTGCAAAGCTTGTAAAGTTAGAGACTAAGCTGCTAAACATATAGGTGATTCCTTCTACTGTTAAGAGGGATTTGGTTGTAACACTAACTTCGGAAGTGGTGTAGACTCCATCTACATTTACAAGACCTTGATAAGTAGCGCTCCAACCAAACAATTGCCCCATTGCTGAGATACCAATTACAAGGATCGTCATAATCAAAAATAGGGTACCTGGGTGAGGTAATTTATTTCCCACATGTTCAATGAATCCTAATAAACCTTTTGTTCTTTTTTCTGACATTTTACTCCATTCACTTTCTTATAATCTGTTAATTTTAAGTGGTAAACTATTATGTGCGATACAACTTCTAGCCTTATAAAGTACAAGTAATCCTAGCAAGCACTAAGGTGAAATAATAGCATAAAATCAAGTGATTGTAAAGGAGAATATCACGTTCTAGAAATACTTGGAAATCAATCGTTCACAGAAGATTCACTTGCTATGTATTAGAAGAATAGGTATGATGAGAACTAAGTAGAAACATACGTATTATAAGTTGCGAAAGAAAATAGGTGAGCAAATGAGTGCTAAAATCTTAATTGCAGATGATGACCCTATGTTACGACGATTATTAGGGGATATTCTAAGAAAACAATCTTATGAAACTGTTCTAACGGCAGATGGTCAAGAAGCCATGGATCAATTCTTTGATCAAGGAGATATTGATCTATGTATTTTAGATGTTATGATGCCTTATTACACAGGGTATGAGGTGTTAGAAGTTATACGAGAGCATAGTGATGTGCCAGTGATTATGCTAACTGCGCTAGGTACGGAAACCAACGAACTAGACGGATTGCAACAAGGAGCCAATGATTATATTGCAAAGCCTTGTTCCTATCCCATTCTTCTTGCACGAGTGGAGAACTTATTACAGATGAATCTTAAGAAGAAGGAACAAGTGTGGATAGGCGGTGCATTAAGTGTAGATTGCAAAGGACATCTTGTATGGGTGGCAGGGCAAGAAGTTCTACTTAATAATAAAGAATTTACATTGTTATCCATGTTGATTACCAATGAAGATCAAGTGCTTTCTAGAGAACAATTATTAGACCATATCTGGGGGTACGACTACGAGGGAGATATTCGTACAGTAGATACCCATGTAAAGATGTTGCGTAAGAAGTTAGAACAATGTGGAGATTATATTGTAACAGTTCGTGGAGCAGGGTATAAATTACAGGTGAATCTATGAGAAAAAGTATTAAATTAAAGCTATTGGCACTCTTTATCATTACTCTTTGCGTAGTAATATGCATGAGCTTTTTTCTGCATTTCACATTTTTTGGTTCATATTATCTGCACCATATGGAGCAACGCTTAGCAGATATCTTCCTACTAGTGGAGGACAGTTTAGAAGAAGAGAACCTACAACTTGCATTATCCATTCTAGACCGTCAAGAAGAAGTTAGTATTGTAGTAGTAGATGATACATTAGAATATGCAGTATCCTCAAATCTGTGGTTCAATGAGGCCAATCAAGTGATGGAACAAGAATTTAATGAATTAATCGAGCAAGAGCGGGAAACGCTAGAGTCACAATATTTGTGTCAAATGATTGAAGGTGTAGATGGACCGGATTGTCTCGTCTACGTGGAGAAACTTACAGATGGAAGGTATTGTATCTTATCCATGCCCATTCAAAGTCTAGAGAATAATATGTCAGTTATGACAGATTTTCATGTGGTAGCTGGAATCTTAGCCAGTTTGGTAGGGGGAATCTTTATCTGGATTTTTGCCAATCGTTTTACACGACCCATTATTGAGATTAGTCAAGCAACGGAAGGATTAGCACAATTGGATTTCAACCAGAGAATTACCTATGAGTCAGATGACGAATTAGGTCATCTTGCTACGAGTATTCACATATTATCTGAGAAATTAGAGGAGAATCGAGCTGCCTTACAAGAAGAGATTGCTTTTCAAAAAGTGCTAACTAATAACTTGTCTCATGAGCTTAAAACGCCCATTGCAGTCATACAAGGTTACTTAGAAGCCATTACGAGTGGAGTGGCTGATACGAAAGAATCACAAGAAGAATACATGGCAGTAGTCATTAGTGAGTGCGACCGTATGACGGAGCTAATCAATGCAATGCTCCACCTATCCAAACTCTCAGTCGCTACGAAGGAAACAGTAGTCAAAGAGGAATTTAGTGCAAGAGAATTTGCACAACGAATTGCAGAACAAAGTAAATCATCATGTACCACAAAAGGAGTAGCCCTCGTGCAGGATATAGAGGAGATTACCCTCTATGGCAACCAAGAATTACTCGTACATGCTTTCTTTAACTTTGTAACCAATGCTTTAAAATACGGAGATGGCAAGGACATTACCATGAGGCTCTATGAAGAAGGTGCCTATCAACTTCTTAGTTTGCATAACACAGGAAAAGCAATTCCAGAGAGGGAACTAGCAAGGATATTTGATGTATTCTATATGGTAGATAAGGCGAGAAGTAGAGAACTAAATAGCCATGGGCTAGGACTATCTACAGCAAAGGTAATTGTAGAATTGCATGGAGGTAGTATCTATTGCAAGCAAAATGAGGAGGGCATTACCTTCTATATTAAAATTCCAAGTTCTTCGTGAAAGTGAAAGATATCTGCAAGGACTCTTCCTAGTAGAGGTGACTTTGCAGGTATATAATAAATAAAAAAAGCAAAACAGTGTCGTTCATGGGATTTGGATTGCTTTTTTTGTGCCATAAAGTATGGTGGAAACGATATTCAGACAGTAATAGATGATACTTTAAAAGTGGAATTTAAGAATAAACTAGGGTAGCAGCTGAGTAGTAGGGGCAGTGGAGATGAAAATAGATGGACAAATTAGAACAAAAGAAGGAAATGAGCGATAGAGAAGCAATAAAATTTGAAATATGTAGGTCGATTTGCTATAATAAAATAAAATCATGTTGGAATTAAGCGGTATGTATCGAAGGGGAATGGAGTATGTTGCAAATTGGGATATGTGATGATGTTCAAAAAGAAGTCATTGCAACGGAAGAACTATGCCAGCAGTATTGCCAAGAACGATCAATAGAATATGAATGTATTTTTTTTACCAGCGGAGAAGAAGTGATACAATATTGTGGGAATATATATAACGAACGGATTGATGTATTATTTCTTGATATTGAGATGGGTGGTATTAGTGGCATTGATTTAATGGAAAAGGTTTTAAATGAGAATAAGATCTGGAGGATTGTATATGTATCAAGCCATCTAGAAAGTGTTCTTGATTCTTTTTCCATTAAAACAATGGGATTTATTCAGAAACCTATCATAAAAGACAAGGTTTATGACATGTTAGGGAAGGTTATGGGAGATTTAGAAGAAAATATAATAGTAGCAATGAGAGAAGAAGGGAAGGTTATGGGGCCTATTTACCTAGATGAAGTAGCATACCTACAGGCACAAGGAAGTTATACATATATCTACTATTATTCTGCAAAAGATGGTACATGTAGTTCTGTTATCAGCACAAAAAAATTAGGAGAACTGGAACAGATATTGCAATCCAAATCTTTACTGCGTGTACACAAATCATATCTAGTGAATTTGGCGAATGTAGTACATATGAAGAATGGTGTTTTTTTAAAAAATGTAGAATGTATCATTCCTATAGGAAGAAAATATCAAGAAATGACGAAAAAATCTTATATTTCATATGGAAGGGAGTGCATGCGCAGAAGATTATGATAGAAAAAATAATATATTTAATGATATATCTAGGGACAGAAATAGCGAACTATCTGCTAGTGTATACTGTTATATTCGGTGCGAAAATAACAAAGAAAAAAAGTAAGATAATAGTGGCACTAATCAGTATTTTTGTAATACATTTAGCTATTTTTTATAATATAGATGATCAAGTTGCATCTACAATGTCATTGCTTACAATGATTATGATTCCTTTTTTAATATTGGATTCTCCTAAATTAAAGTATTTCATTATTTATCCATTTGTCATAATTGGTGGTTCAGTCATAGGTGTCAGTGCTAGTTTTCTCTTAGCTATCTTGTGGGACGTTCCCTTATTGCAAGTGATTACAACAAGTATACTTGGGATTGTATGCCAACTGTTACAGGGATTTGTTCTAGTTATTATGCTGCTAATACAGATAAAGCATAAAAAAAGTCGAAAGAAAATTGGGAATACTAATAATCAAGATTTATATGAAGTTAATTTAAACGGGAAACAGTACGTAGTATTCTATATCGTTACGATATGTTTGTTTACGATGCTAGGTCCAATACAAGAGTTATCAATGAGATTTCCAGAAGAGAAAATGATTAATTTGGCAGGAGCAGCAGCATCGATTGGATGTATCGCTCTAGTTGTTGTTACCTTGTGGCAAGGGATTGTAGTGAACCGAGAATTCAAGTTAAAAGAGAGAAATCAATTCAACGAACAGTATATGAGATTGCAGAAAGAGTATTGCGATGAATTATTGAAATCAGATGAGAAGATGCGTCGTTTTCACCATGATATGATTGCACATGTAAAAGCATTGCAATCGTATTGTAAAGAAAATGATAATCATGCACTAGAAGGCTATTTAGAACGCATGATAGAAGACTCTACACTGGATAATATAAAAAATTACACAGGTAATAGGGCAGTAGATGCTGTAATGAATCATTTGATTAATAAGGCAATTGAAGAAAATATCTCCATAGAAACGAAAGGAACAATACCAAAACAATCACAGGTAGAAGATTATGATCTGTGTGTAATTATATCAAATCTATTAAAAAACGCGATAGAAGAATGTGAGAAAATAAAAGATAAAAGTCAACGTAAAATAGTATTAGAGGTGGGGCAATTCCAATCAAATCTTTTTATTACAGTAAAAAATACAGTAAATCAAAAAGTAAAATTAGTAGATGGGAAATTAATACCTACCAAAAAGGATACCTATCATCACGGATTTGGTAGCAGAAATGTTGAAGAGGCGGTATATAAATATGAGGGTACGATAGAATATCATAATCTGCAAGGACTCTTCCTAGTGGAGGTGACTTTGCAGGTATATAACAAATAAAAAAAAGCAAAACAGTGTCGTTTATGGGAAAAAAATGTCGTTCATGGGATTCGGATTGCTTTTTTTGTTGTAATCTATTATGTTGTAAATATAAAATAAGTTTTATATAGCTAATCTATACGATAATTTTGCGTATAAATACACAATTACTACCTCAAATACTTAGGAGGATACTTTATGAAAAAAATTATAATTTTAGTATCATTAGTTGTAGGAATTTTAATAACCTCAGCATTCATCTTTTATCATCATACAGCAAATAACCCACAACATTTTGAGGTTTTAGAATTTGTGGGTAACTCTGAAGATTCGAAATTTACACATATGAGTTTTGCATACGCAACTGCTTTTAATATTCCTATTTCTGAGAAATTACGCAATAACTTATTTGAAATTGTTATGTGGAATGACAGTGTAATTTCAGAAGTGATGCTTATTGATGCGGAAAATGATAATTTAAACGTTGGTTGCACATACCATGAAACGAAAACGCAAACAACGGTGACCTATCAAGGCACATACGTAGATGAAAATGATGAAACCATTGAGTACTTTAATGAAAAAACCTTTGATTTTGTACTTCCAGTAACAGAAAATCAATTAGTTGAGTAAATGTTAAAAAATATTTCAAAATTTCACATAGATTACACATAGAAGTATTATACTCATCATAGTTCGAACAGTATTACAGTAGATGAAGGAGGAAAACAATATGTCAATGAGTATAAGTGGAATTTCAAGTTACAGCAGTGCAATGGAAATTAGTGGACTATCTCAAGTGCAAGTTAACACAGATGAAAATAAAACAAGCACAACTTTTACAAGTGGATATGACACAGTAGAAATTAGTGAAGAGGGTCAAGCTGCATCACAAGCAAGTAAGGCAGCACCTCCACCACCACCACCATCAGAATCAAGTTCTACAGATGATGAGGATTCAACTGATACATTGTCAGCAGAAGAATTCCTTGCCAATCTCTTAGAGAATGCTGAAGAAGATGATGAGTCTACATTAGATTTAGCAGAAGTTATTGAGCAAGCTAACGCATTATAAAACAAAGCAAGGCATTCAAGAAAGGCATCCCATTACAAGTGATTGTAAAGGATGCTTTTCTTGTGGTATACTAAAACAAACTAACAGAAAGGTATGGAGATGAATGAGAAAAGAACAAGGAGTTGTAGTCATACAGCGAGAAATCATAAAAGGCGTCTTTGATATGTGGATTCAATGCGACATGGCCAAGGAAGCCAGAGCAGGACAATTCATAGGATTTTATACAAAGGGAGAAAGCACCTTATTGCCACGACCAATCAGTATCTGTGAAGTGAATGAAGAAGGAACCCAGATTCGCATTGTCTACCGGGTGGTAGGAGTAGGAACAGGGGAATTCGCCATATATGAACAAGGAGATTCCATTGAAATGCTAGGTGTGCTTGGAAATGGGTTCCCAGTGGACAAAGCACAGGGCAAGAAAGTCCTACTCATGGCAGGAGGAATTGGTATTCCACCTATGGTAGAACTTGCAAAGCAGTTGGAAGGAAATATACATATTGCACTAGGATACGCCAATCAACATACTTTTCTAGCAGAAGAATTAGAACAGTATGGCACAATACTCATTGCCACAGATGATGGAAGCGTAGGAACGAAAGGGAATGTGATGGATGCCATTAAGGAAGCGGGCATTACCCCGGACCTAATCTATGCCTGTGGACCAATGCCTATGTTATCAGCCGTAAAGCAATACGCCCAGGAGCAAGGAATTGATGCTTATATTTCCCTAGAAGAACATATGGCGTGTGGAGTGGGGGCATGTTTAGGATGTGTGGTAAAGACGAAGGAAATTGACCATCATTCCCATGTTCACAATGCGAGAATCTGTACAGATGGTCCTGTTTTCTTAGCAAAGGAGGTAGCAATCTAATGAATATGGCAGTGAATATTGCAGGAGTTACCCTGAATAATCCCATTACAACAGCATCTGGAACATTTGGTTCTGGTATGGAATATAGCGAATTCGTAGATTTGAATCGGTTAGGAGCAGTCGTTACCAAAGGAGTTGCCAATGTACCTTGGGAAGGAAATCCTACTCCAAGAGTTGCAGAAGTTTATGGCGGAATGCTCAATGCCATTGGGTTGCAGAATCCAGGGATTGATGTTTTTATTCAAAGAGACATTCCTTTTCTACAATCATACGATTCTAAGATTATTGTAAATGTATGCGGGAAAAGTGTAGAAGATTACGTAGCAGTAGTAGAACGATTGGCAGACCAACCAGTAGATTTGTTAGAGATTAATGTATCTTGCCCTAATGTAAAAGAAGGAGCAATTGCGTTTGGACAAAGTACCCAAGCACTTACAAATATTACAGCAGAATTGAAAAAGTATGCCAAGCAACCAATTATCATGAAGTTAAGCCCCAATGTAACCGATATTACTGAGATGGCAAAGGCAGCAGAATCTGCAGGAGCAGACGGGCTCTCTTTGATTAATACCCTAACTGGTATGAAGATTGACATTCATAAGAGAAGATTTGCTCTTGCCAATAAGACGGGTGGATTAAGCGGACCAGTCATTAAGCCAGTGGCCGTTCGCATGGTGTATCAAGTAGCACAAGCAGTGAAGATTCCCATTATTGGAATGGGAGGAATTGCTACAGGAGAAGATGCAGTGGAATTCTTAATGGCAGGGGCTACTGCCGTTAGTGTAGGAGCTATGAATTTTGTTAATCCATACGCAACTATAGAAGTTCTAGAGGGTGTAGAAGAGTATATGAAGCAATATGAGATACAAGATGTGCAAGACTTAATCGGCTGTATGCACCACAGGTAATGGAAGCAGAAAGCATATTCATAGAATATACAGATAGAATCGTGAATAAAATGTGAATTTATTAGAAGAAATACGATTAATACTTTCCCTATTAGAAAAATAATGTTACACTAAAGCAAACAATTGAATGCAAGCGAAAGGAGTAGGAATATATGGTAAGAATTATTACAGATTCCTCAACATTATATACGAATAAAGAAGCACAAGAGGCAGGATTTGATGCCATACCATTATGCATCACCATTGACGACTGGGATGGTCGTGATCTAGAGATGGATCTTGACTTGTTCTATAATAAGATTGCCCAAGGGCATAATCCCAAATCTTCGCAACCTCCAATCGGAGAAGTGGTAGAAGCATATGAGCGGTATGAGGATGAGATTATCAACATAGCTATGGCAGATGGATTATCAGGCACCTATGATAGCGCCTGTAGTGCCAAAGGCATGGTTAAGAATTCTGATCAAATTTCTGTATTTAATAGTGCTACTCTATGTGGCCCACATCGCTACCTAGTGGATATGGCTTTGAAAATGGCGAGAGAAGGAAAAGGGCGAGTAGAGATTATAGAGTGGCTTAAGAAAGCTAGCAGTAATGCAGGTTCCTTTCTAATGCCACAAGACTTTTCGTTCTTGCGACGAGGAGGAAGATTAACACCCCTTGCAGCCACCATTAGTACGATTCTCAGATTGAAACCAATCTTAATTGCTACAAGTGATGGGAAACGTCTCGATAAATTTGGCGTTAAGAGAACCATGAGTGCTGCTATCGGTAGCATTGTAAAGTATTTTGAGAAGATGAAGCTAGACGAACGGTATATTTGTTATATTTCTCATGCCAATGTGCCAGAAGATGCTAAGCTTGCCATGACGTTGATTCAAAAGGCATTTCCTAAGGTAGAGATTAAGATGTTCCAACTAAGTCCCGCTTTTATAACACAAGGTGGACCTGGCTGTATTGCAGTTCAATATATTAAAAAGGCCTAATAGAACAGTGTTAGAAGTAGGTGAACGCTTCTTATTTAGTTAGGTAAAGCTAGAAAGAGCGGTAGATATTTAATGATGAAGTATAAGAGTATAGATTTATTCGCAGGGATAGGTGGTATCAGACTTGGGTTTGAAAAAGCGTTTGGTGAACAAGCTGTTTTGATGTGGTAGAGAAAATGGAACAGGATAATCCGATGAATTACCCTACTGATGGATTTTATAAGTATAAATACAAAAAGTTCTTATGTTCGGCAGCATTAGGAATGACGCCATCTAAGAAATGGGACGGAATAGACGAAGCAAATGGAGGCTATATCATAGTAACAGCTAAGGGTGATGTATTGGTGTACCATATTTACAATCGTTCTTTTTTTGAAGAATATTTGTTGAATCAAACAAAGTATGAACGTGGCTCAACAAGTAGACATGATTTTGCTTCTTTATATAGGGAGAATGGTAAAGTATATTTGAAGCTGAATTTGCAAATAAGATTTTTGGCATCTAATGTATCTACTACACTAGGAAGATTACTCACATACAGCAATATTTACACAACATAAGATACTACCCGTTAGGGTAGTATTTTTTCGTTGTGCATTTGTTATAATGTGAGAATGAAGATACAGTAAGTGGGAGTAGAAGCTGAAAGGAAAATGAGTATGGAAAAACTCAAGTTTTGGAAAAAGAGATCTAGTACACCACCAGCACCAAGTGGGCCGGTAGCACAGCCAGCACCAAGTGGGCCGGTAGCAAGTGCTCCAGTTAGTAGTCGTAAGACGATTAATACGAGCAGATTCTATCATACGGATGCTCGAAAAGAACAGTATGTGAATTCAGAGAATCTTGTGCGCAAGGCCGTTATGCGTAGAGGGTTAGATGATGCATATCGAGTTACACAAGCGTCTATTAATACAGCAGATGAAGCTAAGAATCACAGTGCCACATATCGTCATACGAATGCCAAGGTGCATACCACGGCAGTTACAGAACAAGCCTCTGTTGGGGAAGGAATCACAGAAGAGGGATTAGATAAGGGCGGAACCCTTAACGATTTCATAGGTATTGGGAAAGATACCACAGAAGCAATTGGCGAATCCATGACAAGTAAGGCAGGTACTGCAGGTCTTGGGGCGGCAGCACAAAAACATGTGCAGAACTTATCTGGAGCAACAGATGTATTAGATGCGGGAGGTAATGCCCTTGGAGCAGGATTAGGATTTGTTGGAGGTATCTATAGTCTGTACCAATTTGGTTCAGAAGCAATAGAAGCAGGGAAGAATAAGGACACCATAGCAGGTCTAAAGTCCACCAAACATCTTGCGGAGGGAGCAAAAAATTTCTATGAGGCAGGTGCAGGAGTTGTGAATGTTGCATCAGCTTTGGGGGCACCAGTTGCACAGGGTATCCTTACAGGATTGGAGACGGCATCCACTGGTGTAGGAATTGCATTTGCGGGAGCCGAAGGAGTTGTGAATGCGTTTAAGACTGGAAAAGCAGCAGTGTTAGCAACTACAGCACAAGTACTACAGTCGAATTTAAAAAAAGCCAGTGGAGAATACAGCATTGATCACCCAGAGCAAGCAGTAGCAACCTTTAAAAGTAAATTAACTGCGGTAGATGGAGACGTTGCAAGAGTAGAGGGAGAAGTTGCCAAGGATCCTAAGAGAGATGCAACAACAGACGGGACATTACTAGGTGTCAAGGCAGCACGGAAGACGGTAGCTGATTCGGGTGATAAATTCATGGAAATCTGGAATCGGTATCGTGGTCTTGGAATTATGAAACGAAACGAAGCGTTAAAAGCAACTACAAGTGCAATGGATACGGCTGGAAATGCCATGAGTGTGGCAGGAGGAGCGCTGACCCTAGGCGGTGCTTCTGCAGCAGCAGGTGCAGCATTAGGTGCAGCGGCTATGTTAACAAAGCTCTTATCCTTTGCAACCCAGAAGGCAGGAAACCTAGCCATTCGCAATCATAATATAAAAGGGGAATTAAAGGTCAAAAGTATACTACAGCAAGAAACGTTAAAGGGTACTGGCGCGGCAAGTGAGAACTCAATGGCAGGTTCTCATAAGGGTCGATTCGCTTCTAGAATGATGTCATTGCAAAGTCTGGACCATATTGTGCAAGATATTATGGATGAAGTCTATGATGGACTTGGTGCTACAAGTGGATTAAACGTTACGCGAGATAAGACCACAGGTACAGAGTCCGTAAAAGGCAAAAGCTCTCATGGTAGTAAGACCACGGAGGCTTATCGGAAGATGATTCTATATGAGATGGGAGTTGTAACAGGTAGTAAAGATGACCTGTCCAACAATATTAATACCAATCGTGCAGCAGATATCATGAAAAGAGCAGGACTGGAACGCCATGCACTTTATGGTGTGCCTACAGGAAAGGGTGTGCCAGGACCGGATAGTATCATTGCAAAGAATCGTGCGATTGAAACGGATCCTGCTATTCCACTTGCTCAGAAAAGAGAGAAAATGCTTCCATTGCCAGAGCAGGGAACGGTTCGGGAATTGGAACATGTATGGGCTAAGGTGTTAAATGATAATCTCTCTTCCCCTACCCATCCTACACTATGGGAATTGCCTACTATGACTGATGTAGCAAAAAAGTATGGTGGAAAGGGAAAAACACCAAAAGACTTGGTAAAGACCACCGATGTGAATCCATTTGTGAACCAATGGAAAGCCGACTTAAATAAGAAAGCAGCCAAAGAAGCAGCAAGAGCAGCAAGTGGAGCAGCAGGTGGAGCAGCACCAGCATCTCCTAGATTTGCATTAACTACTCAAGCAGCTGTAATCGCAAGTAAAACAGCAGCGGAAACAAGCTTGAAAGGAGATGCATCAGGGTTAGCCATGAGGCAAAGAAATGCGGGTCAATTTGCAGCAGGTGCAGCTAGTGGAACGAGAAAGCTAAGTGAAATCGGGAAAGCTACGGAAACACCAGCAACACCGGCACCAGCAACACCGGCACCAGCAACACCACCGAGACCTCCGCCA
>JAWXVE010000052.1:0-16056 GCA_044425575.1 Eubacteriales bacterium
CTTAAGATTGTAAAGAGACCTGTTCCATTAAATGAAACACATCCATTGTGGACCAAGCATCCAAATGAGTGTACAAAGGATGATTACCTAGCTTTTTATAGAAAAGTATTCCAAGATTAAAAGGAACCATTATTCTGGATTCACCTAAATATGGATTATCCATTTAATTTAAAAGGAATCTTATATTTCCCTAAGATTAATACGGAATATGATTCTATTGATGGAGTGATTAAGTTATATAACAATCAAGTATTTATTGCAGATAATATTAAGGAAGTAATTCCAGAATTCTTAATGTTGTTAAAAGGTGTAATTGATTGTCCGGATTTACCATTAAATGTATCTAGAAGTGCTTTACAAAACGATGGATTCGTAAAGAAAATATCAGACTACATTTCGAAAAAAGTGGCTGATAAATTATCAGGTATGTGTAAAACAGAAAAAGAAGAATACGAAAAATACTGGGATGATATTAGCCCATTTATTAAGTTTGGTTGCTTAAAAGATGATAAATTCTGTGATAAAATGACAGACTATATCTTGTTTAAGAACTTAGAGGATCAGTATCTAACGTTACCTGAATGCTTGGAAGTGGCTAAGACAGATGTGGAAGAGAAGGCTGTTACGGAAGATGGTGAAGTAGTAGAAGCGGAAGTAGTAACAGATGAAGTGGATAACCAAGAAAGTGAAGAAGCACAGGAGAAGATTATCTACTATGTAACGGATCCGGTGCAACAGAGTCAGTATATTAAGATGTTTAAGGATTCTAAGATGGATGCAGTGATTCTTACCCATAATATCGACCAACCATTTGTATCTCAACTAGAGCAAAAGAATGATAAAGTGAAATTCCAAAGAATTGATACAGATCTTACTGATACGTTTAAGGCTAAAACATCGAAAAAGGCATTAAAAGAGTTGGAAAAACATACAGAAACTCTTAGTGAAATCTTTAAGAAAGCACTTAATAAGGAAGAATTTAGTGTTAAAGTTGAGAATCTAAAAGATAAAAACATTTCTTCGATTATTACTTTATCAGAAGAGAGCAGACGTATGCAAGATATGATGAAAATGTATTCTATGCCAGGAATGGATATGGGAATGTTTGGCAAAGATGGAGAAACGCTCACCTTAAATGCCAATCATCAATTAGTGAACTATATCTTAGAGGGAACAGATAAGGAAAATGTACCAATGGTGTGCGAACATTTATACGACCTTGCTAAGATACAACATTCACCATTATCACCTGAAGATATGACAAAGTTTGTAACAAGATCCAATGATATTCTAGAACTTCTTGTAAAATAAATCGTTCTATTATAAAAAGTGTAGAGAGTGCTATAGCAGCACTCTCTTTTTAGGTTATTCGCTGAAAACAACAAAATTAATAAAAAATTCACAGTTTTTTGATTGAAATAAGACAAAAATACTGGTAAAATCTATCTATATATTAGTATGGTTCCTTATGATAGAATGTTAATAACAGATTGAGAGAGGTGAGGGCATCCAGTGAGAAAAAAATCCCATATATCATTAGCGGCTTTTTTAGTAAGACATGTTTCCAATGAAGAATTTAAAAGTCATAAGAAATTATTTTGTTTAGCGAGTATTTTTCCGGATTGTAAATTTTCCTTTTTAACTAAAAAACATGCATTTCAGGATACCTTTGAGGAAATAAAAGAGAGAATCACCAATTTATCCAGTCAGTCATATGGAGAAGTAAATGGAAAGCGAAGGTATGTAGTAGAACTTTCAGAAATCATGCATTACCTGGCAGATTATTTTACATTTCCTCATAATGATACTTATCAGGGAAGTATAAAGGAACATTGCATATACGAAGGAGAATTAAAGAGGAAATTGCGGAGTTATGTGAAGAGTTCCAATGCCATTATGCAAAAGGATAAGTATGTCCCTAATTATAATGTGGAAGATATTCTTGCATATATTAAAGAATCTCATGGTGAATATTTGAGTAAGCAACGTAGCGTTGAAGAAGATTGTGACTATATTGTGCGCATTACCTATCAAGTTATGGAAGCAATACTCTTGTGTAAGGAGCGACAAGTGGCATAAAGAAGTAGAATAAGAATTGGATAAGCAATAAAATGTAATCCTTTTAAAGTAGCCATGTAGTATGGTTGTTTTAAGAGGATTTTCTGTGGAAATGGGGGGAATAATTAAAATGGACAAAGTGTGGTGGAAACAGTATAATAGAGTGCGTACGTAGAAATTAAAAGAGAAAATGAGGATAGTATATGAATACAAAAATATTTTTTTTCGATATTGATGGAACTTTGCTAGATGAATCTGGTGTATCAGAAAGTACCATAAAATGTCTTAGATTACTAAAGGAAAAAGGACATAAAATCTTTATCTGCACAGGGAGAAGTCGTTCCATGATTCCAGAAGAATTAGTGCAAGGTCTTGGATTTCATGGAGTTGTTGCAGGTTGTGGTTTATATGGAGAATATCTAGAAGAGATTCGATATAATATTGAATTATCCCAACAACAAGTCAAGAATGCTATTGAGCGTTTAGAGCGTCATAAAACGCTTTATATTTTTGAAGGAAGAGAATGCCTTTACTATAATGATACTATTGAGGATGGGGAAGAGAAACCATTTATTATTCAAATGGTTGAGAAACAGATGAAAGGGAACCTGTTGAAAATCGGTACCTTTAACGGCCCTATTATTGCTAATAAGTTTAGCTCTATTTTATATGAAGCAGATGAGAAGAAGTTCTACCAAGAGTTTGAAGACGAATATGCAGTACAAATCCATAGTTCCAAAATGGCAGAATTTATTCTCAAAGGACATTCTAAAGCCACAGGTATTCATAAAATGTGTCAGATACTAGGAGCAAGTGTTGAAGATACCGTTTGCTTCGGCGATAGTGTGAATGATATAGAAATGCTAGAGCATTGCCAGATTGGAATATGTATGGGAAATGGAAGTGCAATTGCCAAGGAACATGCCGATTATGTGACAGGTAGTATACAAGAGGATGGTATTTATCACGCATGTAAGCACTTTGACTTTTTGTAAGAAGTGAAAATTTATTATAAAATTGCATTGATGAGAAAGTTATAGGAAAAAAGAGAAAAATAGAGTATGTATTAGATTTCGTTATATATATAGGTTATAACGACTTTGCAAATAATCAAGAAATTAAATAAGATGTTTATATTGTTAGCACTCGATTGGAAAGAGTGCTAACAGAAAGAGACAGTTGATAGTTTAAGGAGGTAGTTAAATGAACTTAATACCATTAGGAGACAGAGTTGTATTACAACAATTAGTTGCAGAAGAAACTACGAAATCAGGAATTGTATTACCGGGACAGAATAAGGAGAAACCACAACAAGCAGAAGTAGTTGCAGTTGGACCAGGAGGTGTGGTAGACGGGAAAGAAGTAAAAATGGAAGTTGCAGTAGGCAATCAAGTTATTTACTCGAAATATGCAGGAACAGAAGTGAAATTAGATGATGTAGAGTATATCATTGTAAAACAAAGCGATATTTTAGCAATTATTCAATAGGAGGCATAGGATTATGGCAAAAGAATTAAAATATGGAGCAGAAGCTCGTGCAGCACTTGAATCAGGTGTGAATCAATTAGCAAACACCGTTCGTGTTACTTTAGGGCCAAAAGGAAGAAATGTAGTATTAGATAAATCGTTCGGGGCACCACTTATTACCAATGATGGCGTTACCATTGCAAAGGAAATTGAATTAGAAGATGCATTTGAAAATATGGGAGCTCAATTAGTCAAAGAAGTTGCAACGAAAACAAATGATGTAGCAGGTGATGGAACGACTACGGCTACTGTGCTAGCACAGGCAATGATCAATGAAGGAATCAAGAACCTAGCAGCTGGGGCTAACCCAATTATCTTACGTAAAGGGATGAAAAAGGCAACAGAAGTTGCAGTTGATTCCATTGCAAATATGAGCTCTAAAATTAACGGAAAAGAGCATATTGCAAGGGTAGCAGCTATCTCAGCAGGAGACGATGAAGTAGGAGCTCTAGTGGCAGATGCCATGGAAAAAGTGTCCAATGATGGAGTTATTACAATTGAAGAATCAAAAACCATGAAAACGGAGTTGGATTTAGTCGAGGGTATGCAATTTGACCGAGGTTATATATCTGCTTACATGTCAACTGACATGGATAAAATGGAAGCAGTTTTAGAAAATCCGTACATTCTAATTACTGATAAGAAGATCTCTAATATTCAAGAAATTTTACCAGTATTAGAGCAAATCGTACAATCGGGTGCAAAGTTGCTAATTATTGCAGAAGATGTAGAAGGTGAAGCGCTTACTACTTTGATTGTGAATAAATTACGTGGTACCTTTAATGTGGTGGCAGTGAAGGCTCCAGGGTATGGGGACCGAAGAAAAGCTATGTTAGAAGATATTGCTATTTTAACAGGTGGTCAAGTGATCTCTGATGAATTAGGACTTGATTTAAAAGAGACAACTATGGAACAATTAGGTCGTGCACAATCCATTAAAGTACAAAAAGAAAATACAGTCATTGTTGAAGGAGCAGGAAAAGCTGCTGATATTCAAGCTAGAATTGCACAACTTAAGTTACAAATTGATGAAACAACTTCTGAATTTGACCGTGAAAAATTACAAGAGAGACTTGCAAAAATAGCAGGTGGTGTTGCGGTTATTCGTGTAGGTGCTGCTACAGAAACAGAGATGAAAGAAGCAAAATTACGTATGGAAGATGCTCTTGCAGCAACGCGTGCAGCAGTGGAAGAAGGTATTATTGCTGGTGGTGGTTCTGCATATATCCATGCAGCAAAAGATGTAGCAGATCTTGCAAAAACTCTTGTTGGAGATGAGAAGACGGGTGCTAATATTGTATTAAAAGCTTTAGAAGCACCATTATACCACATTGTATACAATGCAGGATTAGAAGGTTCTGTTATTATTAATAAAGTAAGTGAATCTCCAGTAGGTCACGGATTTGATGCACTAGCAGAAACTTACGTTGATATGGTGACAGCAGGTATCCTTGATCCAGCTAAAGTAACGAGAAGTGCACTACAAAATGCTACAAGCGTAGCATCAACACTCTTAACTACAGAATCAGTAGTGGCTAATATTAAAGAAGATGTTCCTCCAATGCCAGCAGGTGGTGGAATGGGAATGATGTAAATCAGTCTAAATAAAAGCACAACCAATGTAAAGTCATACAACTACATTGGTTGTGCTTTTTTTGTGGAAAGAAATATGAAAAGGGATGGACATATGAATTGACTTTATTTATAGTGTCCTAACTCCAACTTTAAGTTACCTTTTTTCGTCACCTGCTCCACTCCAGTGTAGACGAATTTGCCAATGCCTCGAATGACGAGAATGTCATCTTTTTTAAGAATATAAGATGGATTTTCCATACACATACCATTAAGGAAGACCTTTTTATTCTGTAACAGAAGATTCGCCTTGCTTCGTGATAAATTCGCAAGTTTGGCAATAATACCATCGATGCGTTTGGAGCTAACTAGCAGAGTTACAGGAATAAGGGTAGTAAGTGACTCAGTGGGCCAATTGCTAGCAACGGAACAAGTCACATTAGTATGACGGATCTTCGTTACGTGTTCCATAAGGTAAGGGGCAATAGAATCTGTGCAGAATAGATAACATGATTTTTCTTCCATCACAAAGTCCCCTAAGGTTTCTCGTTGGATTCCAAGATTCATAAGAGCACCTAGATAGTCGCTGTGTGTTAACGTTTCAGCGAATTTTATAGCTACAGGTTCAATGATTAGACATGTAATGGGAAAGGGTTGGTCGTAGCCGAGTGATTCTACAGAACCAAAACATATCATTTGGCGCATTGCACCAGAATATCCACCAAAACAACGATAGGAGATTGTTCCTAACTCTTTTTTCAATGTGTGTACAAGAGATAATTGTGTTACATCTAAGAAATTGGTAAATGTATAAATTGATTGATTGTAACTACGATTTCCTAGTTCTAAGATTCTGTTTTGAAAGAAATATTCTTGTTCTGTAACGGCCATGGGAACTCCTTCTATAGGTAATGATGATATGGTATGGAGTCTATTATTTCATAATTGGGAGAAAAATACTAGAGGCTTAGTAAAATCAATGTTTATCCTGTTGACAAAATAATATGAATGGCAGATAATTAAAAAAGCATACCACTTATTGTTTCTTCTAAGTTGTATGTACAGCTTGCATTGTGGGTAAAAGTTATAGCTTACGGAACAGCTGTAAAATGCAAATAATATATGTTCATAGAAAGGAGTACTATGGGACTATTTTCAAAATCAGATACCATACAAGTAGTGTTGCCATTTGTATTAGAGAAACCTACGAAAGAAGATCGAGAGGCGTGTGTTATTTCCATAGAAGCATTTGGGGAAGTTATGGGAAAGCATTCTTATTATTACGCAGGATTTGAACTGAAAAGTCAGAATTATGATGCATTGATTCCAGTCCTTGAAAGTGCACAAGACAAAAAGGTGAATTTGATCATAAAAGTAAAAAATAATGTGGTAAAAAGTTTTAAAGTGGACTTTTCCTATTTGGCTAACGAATTTAAGGATGAAAGGTTTTTGCAAGGGGGCATGGTTGGTCATGGAATTCATGACACAAGTAGAGTTGAACACTCATTGTAAAGGATGAATTGTAAAGGATGAATTTCAAATAATTCTTTACAATGCATGTATTTTGTGGTAAAATGACTCGATACGAAACCGATGCTCAGATATGGGAATCTCCAACCTATGCCTTAGTGTTAGGTGATTAAGCAAGAGATGATGGAGGGAATCACAATGATTTCAAATGAAAAGAAAACAGCAATTATTGCTGAGTACGCTCGTGGAGAGGGAGATACTGGTTCTCCAGAAGTACAAATCGCAGTTTTAACTGCACGCATTCAAGAATTAACAGAGCACCTAAAGGAAAACAAAAAGGATCATCATTCAAGACGTGGGCTTCTTAAAATGGTTGGTAAGAGACGTGGTTTACTTGACTACCTTAAGAAGAAAGATATTGAAAGATACCGTTCATTGATTGAAAAATTAGGAATCAGAAAATAATATTTCTTGAAGGTAAGGGACGGATTGTAGATTCGTCCCTTGTTGTATGGTAATTAGGTAGAAGGTGCTATCCGAGACCACTGAACAAAGTAGAATATGCGATTTTGTTTTGTTTAGTTGTTTCGGCTCTTCTGCCATGATTATAAATGACTCATTATAGAAAATGGAACTAGCCAAGTAGGCTAGAGAAGGAGAGTAAGTATGTATCAAACATTTACAATGGAACTTGCAGGTCGTACCTTAAGAGTGGATATTGACCGTGTTGGGAAACAAGCAAATGGTTGCGCATTTATGCAGTATGGAGAAACTACTGTATTATCAACAGCAACCGCATCAGAAAAGCCAAGAGAAGGAATCGATTTCTTTCCGCTTAGCGTAGAGTACGAAGAGAAGTTATATGCAGTTGGTAAAATCCCAGGAGGATTTAATAAGAGGGAAGGAAAAGCATCTGAGAACTCAGTGTTAACCTCACGTGTAATTGACAGACCAATGCGTCCATTATTCCCTAAGGATTACAGAAATGACGTAACTCTTAGTAATTTAGTTATGTCAGTAGACCCGCAATGTAGACCTGAACTTACAGCTATGATTGGTTCTGCACTTGCAACAAGTATCTCAGACATTCCATTCCACGGACCATGTGCAACAACTCAAATTGGTATGGTAAATGGAGAACTTGTGGTAAATCCAAATCAAGAGCAATGGAAAAATGGTGACTTAAATCTTACAGTAGCTTCTACAAGAGAAAAAATCGCTATGATTGAAGCAGGCGCAAACGAAGTAAAAGAAGCGAAAATGCTTGAAGCAATTTACATGGCGCATGAGATTAATCAAACGGTTATTGACTTTATCCAAACAATTGTAGATGCAGTAGGCAAGGGTAAGCATACTTATACAAGTTGTGCCATTCCAGATGAAATGTTTGCTAAGATGAAGGAAATCGTAACTCCAGAAGAAATGGAAGTTGCAGTATTTACGGATGAAAAGCAAGTAAGAGAAGAGAATATTCGAGTGATTCGTACTAAGTTAGAAGAAGCATTTGCTGAGAATGACGAATGGATGAAAGTATTAGGAGAAGCTCTTTACCAATATCAAAAGAAAACCGTTCGTAAGATGATACTAAAAGACAAGAAGCGCCCAGACGGAAGAGCACTTGACCAAATCCGTGCATTAGCCGCAGAAACAGATATTATCCCTAGAGTACATGGTTCCGCAATGTTTACACGTGGTCAAACACAAATCTGTACCATTACTACGTTAGCACCATTATCAGAGCAACAACGTGTAGATGGATTAGATGAGAATGAAACATCAAAACGCTATATGCACCACTACAATTTCCCTTCGTATTCGGTGGGAGAAACAAGACCATCCAGAGGTCCAGGACGTCGTGAAATCGGACATGGTTCCTTAGCGGAAAAAGCATTGATTCCAGTGTTACCAACACCAGAAGAATTTCCATATGCTATACGAACAGTTTCTGAAACATTTGAATCAAACGGTTCTACATCACAAGCATCTATTTGTGCATCGTCTTTATCACTTATGGCAGCAGGTGTACCTCTTAAGAAACCAGTAGCAGGTATTTCTTGCGGACTTGTAACAGGGGATAGCGATGATGATTACATTGTACTAACAGATATTCAAGGGTTGGAAGATTTCTTTGGAGATATGGACTTTAAAGTAGCAGGAACGAAAGATGGAATTACTGCAATCCAAATGGATATTAAAATTCATGGACTTACAAGAGCAATTGTAGAAGAAGCTATTTCTAATACAATGAACGCTAGATATTATATTTTAGATGAAGTTATGAATAAGGCAATTAGTGAAGCAAGAACAACTGTTGGTGAATATGCACCTAAAATTGTACAGATTCATATTAACCCTGAGAAAATCGGTGATGTGGTAGGACAACGTGGTAAAACAATTAATGCTATTATTGATGCGACTGGAGTAAAGATTGATATTTCAGACGAAGGTGCAGTATCGGTGTGTGGTACTGATAAGGAAGCCATGGATCAAGCATTAGAAATGATTCGCATTATTACAACTGATTTTGAAACGGGTCAAAGATTTGTTGGTAAAGTAATTAGCATTAAAGAATTTGGAGCATTTATTGAATTTGCGCCAGGAAAAGAAGGAATGGTTCACATTTCTAAGATTTCGAAAGATCGCATTAACCATGTGGAAGATGTACTTACTTTAGGAGATGAAGTTACCGTTGTTTGTCTTGGTAAAGACAAAATGGGTAGAATTAGTTTCTCTATGAAAGACGCATAAGATATAGAAATTAATCCACACTATGTATCGTAGTGTGGATTTTTCGTGTCTTCTTATGGTATTTTATTTACTTTTAAAAGTAGGGGTGTTAGAATGAAGAACAGTAAATAGAATTGGAAATGGAGAAGTAAAGAAGATGAGAAGAAAAAAACGCTCTATACTAGAACAACTAGAATACAAATTTGGAAGATTTGCTATTGAGAATATATCCCTCTATTTAATTATATGTTATGGGTTTGGATATGTGATGCAACTAATTAACTCGGATTTTTTGATGTACTTAACTTTAAATCCAGAACGTATCTTGCATGGACAAATATGGAGAATCTTTACATGGGTCATTGTACCACCTTACACAACGAATGTATTTTTCTTATTAATTACGATGTACTTTTATTATTCCATTGGAACTAGTTTGGAACGGACTTGGGGGGTGTTTCGGTATAATCTCTATCTCTTCTCAGGAATGTTTTTTACAGTCCTTGGATCGCTTTTATTGTATGTTGTATTTCACCTTGGTTTTGGTGGTGAAGAGTTTGTTCTATATGCTACCTATGCAAATGAAGAATTTTTCTCTTATGTGAGCCAATATTTTAGTACGTACTATATTAATATGTCTATTTTTCTAGCTTACGCAGCGACCTTTCAAGATCGTTCGGTGTACTTTATGATGCTATTTCCTATTAAGGTGAAGTGGCTTGGAATTATATATGGGTGTATGTTATTGGCAGACTTTTTCCAAGGAAGTCTTGTGACAAAGTTCTCCATTGGTGCATCTTTGTTAAACTTTTTAATCTTCTTCTTATTAGGAAGAGGAAAGGTAAGAATTACTCCGGCACAGAAAAAACGTCGAAAAGAGTATAAGCGAGAAGTAGTACAGAGTCAGTCTGTAACTAAGCATAAGTGTGCAGTGTGTGGTAGGACAGAATTAGATGGCGAACATTTAGAATTTCGATTCTGTTCTAGATGCAATGGGAATTACGAGTATTGTCAAGACCATATCTTTACACATGAACATGTAACAAAATAGAAGGGGAAGGAAGCAGTAGTATATGAATCAAGAAGCATTATTTGCACAAAGTCTTAAAACTTTTGTGTCGCAGGCAAGAGCACAAGGAAATGTAGTATCAAGAGAGCAGATACAAGAACATTTTGCGGAAATGAATCTAAATGAGGAGCAGGTAGGATTTGTAGAAGAATACTTAATTGCTAATAAAATCGGAGTAGAAGAGGAACTCGTTCTAGACGATTATTTAACAGAAGAAGAGAAGAATTACTTAGCAATTTATTTAGATGAGATTCAGGCCTATGATCAGATTACGAAAGAAGAGAAAAGTGCTATCATAAAAGGAGCTATGAATGGAGATGAAGTTGCAAAAGAGCAATTGATTCAGATGTATTTGCCCAAAGTGGTTTCCATTGCAAAGCTGTATATAGGGCAAGGGGTATTGCTAGAAGATTTAATAGGAGAAGGCAATATTGGGCTAACATTAGTAAGCGAAATGTTATTATGCTGTGAAAGTGAAGAAGAAGTAGAGGGAATGATTGGAAAAGTCATTATGGATGCCATGGAGGATTTTATGGCTCAGGATACCATACAGGCTGAGGCAGATCAAGCCATGCTAGAACGCATTAATACATTGTCGGATAAAGTGACAGAGCTTGCCCAGATGATGCAACGGTCCATTACCCTAGAAGAATTAATGGAGAATAGCGAATATACAAGAGATGAGATTATGGAACTAGTATTAATGAGTGGTAATCAAATGGAATTGTTAGAATGGAGAAGTGAATAGATGAATTATAGTAAGTTGCAAACATACGAAGTATTAGAACAACGTAAAAGTGAAGATATTCAGGCAGATGTTGTTTTGTTACAGCACAAGAAAACAAAAGCAAGAGTGGTTTTAATAGAAAATGAAGATGATAATAAAGTGTTCTATGTGGGATTTAAAACACCACCTAAGGATGATACAGGAGTAGCCCATATTTTAGAACATTCTGTTTTATGTGGTTCTAAGAATTTTCCGCTTAAAGATCCATTTGTGGAACTGGTAAAAGGTTCTATGAATACTTTTTTAAATGCCATGACATATCCTGATAAGACAGTTTATCCAGTGGCCAGTTGCAATGAAAAAGACTTTCAAAATCTGATGCATGTGTATTTAGATGCAGTTTTCTATCCCAATATGAAAGAAGAGGAGAAAATCTTCTATCAAGAAGGGTGGCATTATCATTTAGAAGAAGAGGGAGATGCTCTAACCATTAATGGTGTAGTATACAATGAGATGAAAGGTGCTTTTTCATCGCCAGATGATGTAATGGATCGAGAGGTTTTCAATTCTTTATTTCCACATACGGAATATGGGAAGGAATCGGGAGGCCATCCTGATGCAATTCCAGAACTAACGTATGAGCAATTTGTAGAATTCCACAACCAGTATTACCATCCATCTAATAGTTACCTTTACTTGTATGGAAATATGAATATGGTGGAAAAGCTAGAGTGGATTGATACCCATTATCTTTCCCAATTTGAGTATCTTTCTATTGATTCTTCCATTGCTATAGAAGAAACATTTCAGAGTCCTATAGAAACAGTGAAAAACTATTCTATAACAGAAGGAGAATCAGAAGTTGACAATGTATATCTTGCCCATAATGTAGTGGTAGGAAATAGTTTAGATGAAAAGCTATACATTGCATTTTCTGTATTGGATTATGTGTTATGTTCTGCTCCAGGAGCGCCTCTTAAACAAGCATTAATTGAGAGAGGTATTGGTAAAGAAGTATATAGTGTCTATGAAAATGGTATTATGCAACCATATTATTCAATTGTTGCAAAAGGAGCCAATGCAGACCAGAAAGAAGAGTTTCTTGCAATTATTCAAGAGGTATTAGAGAAGATTGTAGCAGATGGAATTGAACAAAAGGCACTTCAAGCAGGGATTCACAACTTAGAATTTAAGTATCGTGAGGCAGATTTTGGTTCGTATCCAAAAGGGTTAATCTATGGATTACAATTGCTCGATAGTTGGTTATATCATGATACCAAGCCATTTATCCATTTAGAAGCCAATGATACGTATGCTTCGTTGAAAGATTCCATTGGTACCTCGTATTATGAAGATTTAATTAGGAAATATCTGTTAAATAATCAACATAAATCTATTGTTACAGTAGTGCCGGTAAAAGGTATGACGACACAAAAGGAAAAAGAATTAGAGAAGAAGTTACAAGAATATAAAGATTCTCTTACCAAAGAAGAAATCACGAAAATTATTCGTGAGACAGAAGCCTTAAAAGAATATCAAGAAACTCCAAATACAAAAGAAGATTTAGAAAAGATTCCACTTTTAACAAGAGAAGATATTAAAGAATTTCACAATCAAGTCATCAATGAAGAGAGTTTTATTGAAGAAACTACTTATTTGTATCATCCTATTTTTACTAATGAGATTGCATACATTCGTCTTTTATTTGATGCAAAGCAGATATCAGAAGAATTATTGCCCTATATGGCTTTGTTAAAAGCGATTCTTGGCTATGTAGATACGAAGAATTATACGTATCAAGAATTGGCTTATGAAACAGATTCGCATACAGGCGGGATTGCCCCTGTGATGAATTCTTATGTGAATGCTAGAGAACTCTCAGAATATGAATTGAAATTCGAGATTAAGACAAAGGTGTTGTATCCGAATATTCAAATAGCATTTGGATTAATGGAAGAAATTATTCTTCATAGTAATTGCCAAGATACAAAACGATTATATGAAATTATTGCAGAACTTCGATCTAGAATGCAACAAAGTATGACATCGTCAAGCCATTCTCTTGCAGCGATTTATGCTATGGCTCAAAAGAGTGAAGTGGCAGCTTTAGCAGAGCGTACTTCAAGTGTATCCTATTATCGATTCCTAGAAGACCTAGAAAGGAACTTTGACCAGAAGAAAGAAGTACTAGTTAGCAAATTAAAGGAGACCATGGAACACCTATTCCGTCCGGATCATCTTATGGTAGATGTAACAGCTACCACAGAAGTACAGGATGAAATTGCAACGTATGTAAGGGACTTAAAAGGAAACTTATATACAGGAGATTGTGTAAAAGAGAAACTTTCCGTATCCCTCTTACAACGCAATGTTGGTTTTATGACATCGGCCCAAGTACAATACGTTTGTGTAGCAGGTAATTATATGGAAAGTGGTCTGCATTACACAGGGGCACTTCGTGTATTGCGAGTGATTATGGGGTACGAGTATTTGTGGAATCATGTTCGTGTAAAAGGAGGGGCATATGGTTGTATGAGTTCTTTTGCAAAGACAGGGGACGCTTACTTTGTCTCATACCGTGATCCTAATTTAACAAAAACTCTGGAAACTTACGAGAAATCCGTGGAATTTCTTCGTACATTTCAAGCAGATGAACGTACTGTTATGAAATTTATTATTGGTGCTATGAGTGATTTAGAAGTACCATTAACCCCTGCTGCTAGAGGAGTGAAGTCTCTTGGGAACTACTTGTCTCATGTGACGAGGGAAGATCTAATACGAGAGCGAGAAGAAATATTATCCATTGATGAATCTACCATTCATGGTATGGCTGATTATGTGGACGCTTTCTTACGAACAGATGCTCTGTGTGTAGTGGGGAACGAAGAAGTCATACGAGCTAACGAAGAATTATTTGATACAATAGAGAATTTATTCTAACGAAAGAGCGCTGAAAGGAAAATGGACAGCAGATGAATCAGAATTATAAGGCAGGTTTTATCACGTTAATAGGAAGGCCAAATGTAGGGAAGTCAACTTTAATGAATTGTTTGATTGGGCAAAAAATTGCCATTACAAGTAATAAGCCTCAAACCACTCGAAATAAAATCCAGACCATCTATACAGGAGAGGATTGTCAGATGGTATTCTTAGATACCCCTGGAATTCACAAGGCAAAGAATAAACTAGGTGATTATATGGTAGGAGTTGCTCAACGGACGTTAAAGGATGTAGATGTGATTCTATGGTTAGTAGAACCATCTACCTTTATCGGGGCAGGTGAGCAGTATATCATAGAGCAACTAAAGAAGGTGACTACGCCAGTCATTCTAGTAATTAATAAAATTGACACAGTAAAGAGAGAAGAAATTCTTCTCTTCATTGATAAGTATCGAAAGGAGTATGAATTTCAAGAAATCGTACCAGTCTCTGCATTAAAAGAAGATAACACAGAAGCCTTGTTAGGTTGTATTAAGAAGTACCTTCCTTATGGTCCTGCTTTTTATGATGAAGATACCATTACGGATCAGCCTGAGAGACAGATTGTTTCAGAATTAATAAGAGAGAAGGCGCTTCGCATGTTAGAAGACGAAATCCCTCATGGCATTGCAGTGTCCATTGAGTCAATGAAGTATCGCAAGAAAATTGTAGACATTGAAGCAACTATTTTCTGCGAACGAGAATCTCATAAGGGGATGGTCATAGGAAAACAGGGAACTATGTTAAAGAAAATTGGAACAATGGCGCGTAGGGAAATCGAAGACTTTCTTGAGATGAAAGTGAATTTACAGTTATGGGTAAAGGTAAAGAAGGACTGGAGAGATAGTGATTTCTTATTGAAAAACTTTGGGTATAGTCCCAAAGAATAGAATCTTATTCGCATACTTTATACAGAATCGTACACCCTAAGAGAGAAGAATAATACAGGGAGGTATTGGTACGTATGAGTGAGCAAAGCTGGAATTCCTTTACAACTAGTGGCAAAGTATCCGACTATCTTGCCTATAAGCAGGAGAAGTGCGTTGAGCAAGAGGTTATTAGGAATGGAGCAGGGAATATAGAACGAGATATGCAAGTTAGCGTAAGAATGGGAGAGATTCCTAATGCAAGAGTATGTAACAGTCACGGGTCTAGTATTGAAAACACAACCCATTGGTGAATATGATAAACGAGTCGTCATACTGACTAAGGAGAAGGGGAAAATTTCTGCTTTTGCCAGAGGCGCAAGGAAGATGAATAATAAGTTTATGGCAGCGGCAAATTCCTTTAGTTTTGGTGAGTTCAAATTGTATGCAGGTAAGAATTCATACCAAATACAAGACGTTACCATTACTAATTATTTCGAAGAATTGCGATATAATGTGGAAAATGCGTACTACGGTATGCATTTTCTAGAAGTTATGGACTATTTTACGAGAGAGAATAACGATGAGAAAGAAATGTTAAAGTTACTCTATCAATCCTTGCGGGCACTGTCTAGTGAAACGTTCAGCAACGAATTAGTACGATGTATCTTCGAAATCAAAGCACTTATGCTAAATGGAGAATATCCTGGATTGCCAAGAGAACATACCTACTTAGAATCTACTACTTACACCATGCATTATATTGAAACATCTACCATTGAGAAGCTATATACATTTACGGTACGGGAAGATGTGCTGCAGGAATTACTATGGATTGCCAAGCAATATGAACTCCATTGTTATGACCAAAGGTTTAAAAGTTTAGAGATTTTACATAGCCTGCAATAATGAGGGTGGATTACTATACGGATATATGTGGACCAGCCAGTCATATCCTACTAAAGGACGCTTTCGCTCCGTGGAAATCGTAGCAGTACTAACCGCTTACAGAACAAGCGGTAAGTGCTGACGATTGCCAAGGCCTTGTCGTAGGATATGGA
>JAWXVE010000004.1:0-58241 GCA_044425575.1 Eubacteriales bacterium
TACCATATGAAATTACACTATTCTCAAACAGAGCGTTAACGATTCCTTTTGATGTGCATGTTTGACTACCATATGAAATTACACTATTCTCAAACAGCCTAGTGACTATGGCGAATACAGAACGAGTTTGACTACCATATGAAATTACACTATTCTCAAACGCTCTTGAATCTTAATAGGTCTTTCTCTAGTTTGACTACCATATGAAATTACACTATTCTCAAACAGTTGTTCATCGCTCTTTATGTAACACATAGTTTGACTACCATATGAAATTACACTATTCTCAAACCTCAAATCACAAATCCAAGAATATAAAAGCCACTACACTTCTAATCTCATATCGCATAAATGTAACTCCTTAATTATATGCTTTAACTCATTCTATGTCAATAAATTACACAGTGATCCTCATCAATAATACGGTATATTTCACCGTTCATACGTTTTGTTATACCAAGGGATTCTAACAACAACACCTCTATCTTGTGATACGCTATATACTGATAGAATAATTCTTGTTCCTGTTCCGTGAAAATATGCTTAAATTGTGTTAATACAAATATTTTTTTATTAAAAAATCCACTCATAATACGCACGTAATCAATCAAAACATCTAAACACGATGATTCATCACAGTAAAATTGTAAATTAATTGCTTTAAGAATCGTAGATATATCAAGTTCATGATCATATGACAAAGAAAATTCAGACTCTTCCATAATCTCATCAATATACTTCATGATTTGCTGTAGCAAATCACTAGTTTGCATATAATATTTCTCATTTACATACTCCGTTTTTATATATTGATATAATTTGGTTAGGTTCTTACTATAATTTAATTCCAACTGAAAGAAGTCCATAATAACATCCATCTCTTTTATTAGATTTAATTCTTTTCCATCCACATAAATACTGAACTCATTTTCAGCTCCTTTTTGACTAAGCAATAGATCCGCAATAAATTTTTGATAATACTTCTTATTTTCAATTATTAAAATGGGCACTTCATTTTCATTGCTCTGAAATGATTGTGCGAATAACGGCATACTTAGAATCATAACACTACAAACCTTTCATCACTGTCTATTACCTGCGATTGCTTCATACCAATAATATATTCCATTTTAGCAAACTGCTTTTCTGTCACGCACAACATTTGTACCAACCCCTCCGATGGTTTGTTTGTTTTTAAGTTTTTTACTATAGAATCTGCTACAGTTTGATTTAATGCGAGCTTCACATACACCGATTCCTGCATCATTAGAAATCCAGATTTTATCAAAAACTTTCTAAATTTTACATAGTGCCTTTTATCACTTGGCGTGATAGATGGCAAATCAAAAAATACAATCACTCTCATAAATCTATAACTCATTTCTATACCCTTTAATTTGTGTTCCTTCAACTTGATTGAGCACATCGAATACACTTTTCACATAAATTTTAATTGCATTGAGCATATACTGCTTTTGGCCATCTATTTTCACTTGTTTATTAAGTATTTGTATTAAGTTCATTTTATCTTCTTTTTTAAACTCAGTACACTCCATATAATAGACTTGTAAGTCGACAATAGGGCGAAATGCCTCCATCAAATCACATGATAAATTAAATTGATTAAACATATTATCGTGAAAGATACCAATCTGTGTTAAATATCCTTGAGTTACAATTTCTCTGTTAAATGCAGATAACAATAAACTGTAACCATAGTTGAGTGCTGCATTTATAGGGGATTCTTTACTCCTTGTAAAAGTTCTCCCAAAAAGTGCATTAAAGTATACTTTCGCAGCGTGTCCTTCTCTATTGGTGCTATCATAGAACATAATTTGCTCTATATATCGTTCTAGCATAACACTTTCTTTTTTATTAACTAACTGTAATACTTCCGTTTGCTTTGCAATTTTCTGTGCAACAATTACACTCCATACTTCTCCTTTTACATCATTACTCCATTTTATCTGCATTCGTACTTTTAAACTAGTGTCATGACTCCCATAATAAGGTGCAATTTCTGAAATAGGATTACGCTTTTCATCACAAAAAATCACTTTTATCTTATTCTTAACTAATTCTGCTAGCAATGCTGTTGTCACAGAAGTTGCAGTACTTTCCACTACGAGTACTGCAATCTCCGATAACGCAATTTTAGTAATCATTTCATTTCTAACTACTAAGTAACTAGTTTTTAAATCTAATTTAGCAGAACTGCTAATCACTACGACACGAAAACTCATAGATACCTCTACCCTAATAAATCCATCTCATTCTGATAAATTCCTGTTACAGATTGATTGATTAATTTAACCGACGATTTATTCGATATTATTTTGCTTATTAATAAAGTTCCTACATTTTTTCCTGCTCCTAGAAGCGATAAATCGCACTTAACAGCATTACACTTGAATATTGATAAGATATTTACAAGTATGCGAACTTGGTTTTTCAAAGATGTTTGTGTGAATATATCCCTCTTATCTATCAGTGTCTTAGCTTGTGCAGCAAAAAATTTCTTGTATATCGTATGCTCCAATTTATCAATACAATACTCATAACACTGTATATTTTCTTCTGCTGTTATACCATCACGCTCATTTAATGTTATGCTAGCATTTTCTTTTCTTCTGCTATCGAATTTAACTAGTTGCTTATAATACATGGATTGGTTTGAATCCATCTGCAGTTGCGCTGCACCTCTAAATACAACTCGGTCGCCAGTTCTCCCCGATAGATGCATAGGCATACCATCCACGTTAAGCAATGCACCTATCTTTAACTTTCTTACTATTACTTGAATTTCTTCTAATTGTAATTGCTGTTCTAGATATTCTTCTAGCATCTTTTCATTATTCCGGATTTGGGATGCAAGATAAATCGGAACAAACTCAATGGTCCGTATACGTTTCTTTTTCGCTGTATGTTCTACCACGCAAAAATATGCCCCTTTAACACTTTTATATCCACCATATTTTTGTAAGTCCATTAACTTTGCATCTTGTTGATCACACTGTAGTGGATTTTTAACAGCTCTCTCTCCATTCCCCTTTTTATAAATTGTTTCATCATAAAATTTACCCGTTTGTTCGTAAGAATGCCTTGTAAATAATATTTTGGCATGTGCAATTGTATTCTTTACAACCGCAATGCTTCTATTATCATCTGCAATCCATGCATAATTGTTATCACTCCCAATATTTCGTCCATATAGCACCTCAGGCTTTAAACTATATTGATTAGTAGTAATCTGTTTAAAGAACTTTGTGGTAAATTTCGTATCCCATATATTACCAACTACAATATTGAGATAGGCATCATGTGCATGATGATAATCATTGATTTCTCGTACCTTAATAATATCAAAATGTTTACGGAACAAGCTGACGTTTCCAGCTTTTACATACACTACTTTAGCATTCTTATCTTGATAATATTGTCCAAACAATTCTGCAACTGCCTTAGAGGATTGACTTGTCTCCACCAATTGTCTGGCAATAAATCCTTCTAGTTCTCTTGGTTCAAAAGGAGTTATTCTCATTAATCTATCATACTTTGTTTTAGTGATTAATTTTTTATCATGCCATAGTTTCCATAGCATTTCTTGTCTATATTCACCAGGAATTGGATATATATTAGACTTCTTCGCATTAGCACTACGATATACAAGAACCAAATTATTATGAATACTGTCATCTTTAGTAATGGATTGAGGATATATATGCTCAATGTCATATAAATTCCCATTATTCAAATCCTCTAATTCAATTGTCCTGCCTGTATAAGCACACCTTCCCAATTGTGTGAAATATAGAAATATTTTCTTCTGACGAAGTCTAGATTCATCCATACCATCTAAAGTATTATATAATTGTGCATACTCATTTTTAATAATTTTATAGGAATTCATCAGCTCCCTCTTACGAGAATTAGATCTGATTTTTTCACCTTCTGCACGAGTAACTTCTACAAACAACTTCTCTGGTGTTCCTTGCATAATTTTTTCTACTTCTTGTACAATTTGCACACTTTGCCAAATTGATTTTTTTACTGCTGGCGAACAATATAAATCTTTAATATCATCATATTTGATTTGTTCTAAATTAGAAATACCATTCATGCTATCGATTGTAATTCTATATTCATATTCACTAGAGAGTAACTGCATTAAATTAAGATTCGTTTCATACAAAGCCCTTATAATGCTAATCGCTTCTCCTGTTTCATGGTCAGGTGCGTACACCGTGGTAAGAAATTCTTTCGAAAACTTTCCCCACCCACTATACTTTAATTTGCTAATGGCTCTTACATATACCTTTAATTGCGGGTACGCCATATCAATTTTATGTTGTAGTAGTGCTTTATCATCGGAAAATAATACAATCCATTTGATTAGATTTTCTACCATGCCCTCATCATAATCCTCACCTAGTAATGATTTGAATGCAATATACGACTCTAAGGAAGACTTGAAATCTCCATCTATTCCTGTCAACACCATATCCTTTGAGGCATACGAAATCTTTCGTAAATATGCTTTCACCTTTGCTTGTGTTACTTTCTTCTCACGTTCAAATACATTGTGATATAATTCTTGCTTTATTTCTACCGGAAGTTTATTCCCATCTATTTTCAGATTATTTAATTCATTTAACACCATATATCTACTATATAAAATTGATTTCTGTGGAATGACATCTTTTCCTTTTAGATAAGTGCATTCATTTGTCATTCTACGAATGAAGCATTCTGCGCTTTCTTCTTTGTCAACTATTTCATTAAAGTTCCATGGATATATTTTCGCACCTTCCATCTCTGATTTTTTAACAATCCACGCATGCTCAGAATGCTGATTTAACGGTCCTACGTAATATGGAATTCTATATAGAAATATTGATTCAATCTTATCGCTCACTACATATCCATTTTGCTCTTTCGTCAGAAACGGGAACTTGTCCTTATTAACTTCAAGTATTTTATTTAACTCTGTTAAATTTACTTGGTACGGAATAACTCCATTTTCCTTTACTCGTTGTTTCGGCAACAATATATTCAATTTTAGTTTATCAATAATTGCAATATGTTCTGGATTAACAATTTCATCTTCTATGCCATTAAATTTTTTTAATAAATATTTGCATAAGTCTTCTTCCGAACAAGCTTTATTAACAATTGGTATTTTTCGTTTATTTTTCATGGTCATGCCAATATATGTGGCGTAATTCACTTCTTTATCTGAAGCTTGAAAGATTTCTTTATATTCAGTTGGTATATATTCTCTCACCATCTCTTTTAACATTGCCAGTTCTTCTTTGTGTAAATCATACGTATGTATTTTGGCATCAGAAATAGTTGTAGGTACTCCATTTTTTTGCGGTGCCGATAGAATATCAACCAAAACCGACCAATCATAGATTGCCTTTGCAAGTTCGATTATTATAGATTTTTCATCGAGCTTTCCTTCTATTTCAGGATACTCTTCTTCAAATTTATTCTTAAATGACAGTTTTTTGTCGTGTAATTCCTCTTCTAGACTTTGTTCACCAAATAACTTCTTTAACGAAACGCTACCACCTATTAATAACTTAATAAATTCCTTTTGTCCTATTGAAGGCTTTGCATCCATTAACTGTTGGATACCATATTCTTTTTGTCGCTGCGAACTATTTTTATCTTTCAAGATATTTTCTAGCTGTTGGACATCTTCAATATTTAATTTCAGCCCATCATAGTCACCATCTAACACCTCATTCATGGATTTGTATACATTAATAAAATTAGATATTTCACCGAAATCAATTCCTTGAAACAAAAAATGCCCCCGATGTTTTAGAATATGCTCTATACCTAGATAAAGAAGCCTAATATCATCTACTTCTCCCATCATTAATGCTTTTCTTAAATGGTATATTGTTTTATATTGTTCATGGTAATTTTTATCCACATAATTCAAATCGTTAAACAACGTATTATTTTGGCATACACTTTTATCTTCTGAATGATACATACCTTCCTTTAATCTTAGGAAAAAATCTGGATCTTGTAGCATGATTTCTTCCATGAATATACCTTGCAACAACTGAACTCTTTCTTTTCTACGTGCTAGCCGTCTTCTGTTAGAACGTAATACTCTTCTCTCTTCCGCAGTTTCACCACTTTCAAACAATCGAGTTCCTATTAAATTCTTTTTCCCTTTTCGCATAACGTTATATTCCATATCTGTCACACAGTATCCTACGGAATCTGTACCAATATCCAATCCCACATAATATTTTTGTTTTTTCACTTGACAACCTCCCTTTTTTGTTTTATTATATAATTAATTTCGTACTACCATATGAAATTACACTATAAGTTCAAATAAGAATTTATTCTATCCGCCGCAAGGCTCCGTTGTTCGGATACCTACAAATCATTTGATTTTGTAGGTTTTTTTATTGTACTTTCTTTCATTATACACCCACAAGCCCAAACACACAACATCTCCCCTAATAATACTTCAAATTCCCCTCCAGCAATTCTTTCATTTTCCTTCGCACCTCTACCGGCTTTAGAAACTCCGCACTTCCCAATTCTACGTGATTCATAGGTGCCAACCTGAAATTGTGCAAATAGCTCTTCACCCATTCGTTTCGTATCCATTAGGACAATCTCCTGTAACTTATCTACTCGATAACACCGCTCCTGCAACTTGCCGTTACGTTCTTCTACATCATACCCATATAGATAATAACGTTCATTTGCCCAGATTAGCCCCCACGGATTCATGGTATAATACTTATCCTGTGCCTGTACTAACTGTTTCTCCTTATTCCATCTTAAATAACGAAATCTAATTTGCACTTCCTGCCTCAGTGCATCTTGAATGGTATTCACTAGCTTTAAGATTTTCTTGTTTTCCGCCTTTGCAACGGTAACACCTAATATATTTCGATCCAGTTCCTTGGCTTCATAACAACTACGTAACTGCTTTAATTTATAATTTAACTGTTTTGCCACACCTTGTTCTATGAAATTAGAAGCATTTACAGCATCCATTAATAACGTGACTTCTTCTATCGTTATATTGCGGTCCACTAGATAATACTTGGCTTGTCTACCGCGTCCCATAACTAGATCAATCCCCAGTTCATCTCTTAATTGTTTCATATACTTAATTGCTGTTTCATCGCTACACTCCAGTCCCCTTTCACTTAGGTGGCTTAAGATTTCTTGCATAGATAGTTGGGCTGCAAATCCGTGTAGTAATGTAGAATTTCATAGAGTGCAATAGTATGATTGCGATGACTCATCTGCTTCCCACCCCCTCTGTTCTAATGTTTTAACCATTATACCATATTTTCCCATATAAATTAACGGAATAATTCGTTAATTTACACGAATCATTCCGTTTTTTCAAATAATGCTATTATTTCTACAGGAATAACAACAAACTCACTGCCATTACCACCATTCCACCAATCAATCCGTACATGGCATGATGGTGCTTACCATATTCTCTTGCACAAGGTAGCAATTCATCCAAGGAGATAAATACCATGATGCCTGCTACCCCTGCAAATAATATTCCGTAAACAGTATCACTCATAATGGGCATTAATATCAACCAACCCAGTAACGCACCTACTGGTTCCGACAACCCTGATGCAAAAGAATAGAGAAATGCTTTCTTCTTAGAACCTGTTGCATGATACACAGGGACTGACACTGCAATCCCTTCTGGTATATTATGCATGGCAATGGCTACCACTATGGGAATTGCCACTTCTGGTGACTGCATAGCTGAGATAAACGTAGCAAGTCCTTCTGGGAAGTTGTGAATCGCTATGGCTACTGCTGTAAAGATGCCCATGCGCATTAATCGATGTTCTTTGGCTTCTTCCACCTCGCCTTCTTCATAGTGTAACATTTCATGAGGATTCTCTTTACTCGGAATCAGCATATCAATAATGGCTATTAATAGGATTCCACCAAAAAAGACACCACTGTTGCAATTGCACCTCCTTTTTCCCCCAATTCCACAGACAACGATTCCTGCGCCTTAGGAAAGATTTCAATCATAGACACATATAACATCACTCCTGCAGAAAATCCCAAACTAATGGATAGAAATACTTTATTCGTACTCTTTGAGAAGAATGCAATTAAGCTCCCAATTCCTGTGCATAATCCCGCTATTACGGTCATTCCAAATGCTAATATTATCTGATCCATTATAATAACCATCCCTTTCTCAAAATCTGGCAACTTTGGACCGTAAGGTTCAAATTGCCGTGTGAAAAATTTTATTTTTTACACTACTTCCTTCCAGCTTCTTTTTATTAGTAAGCTTATGCTAACTAAACAGTAGCATAACACTTTTCTTCTGTCAATTCCTTCTTAGATTCCTGCACCTGCTAGAAAGATTTTAATACCTAATAAGATTAAGACTAGCCCGCCTATAAGCTCTGCTTTCGTGTTCAGAATCACACCAATGCGAATCCCAATTCGAACTGCTACAAAGCACATACAAAACGTAATTCCAGCAATTAAACTAATTGCTATTAATACAAACTCTAGGGAATAAGAGCTCATAGTAAGTCCAATGCTTAACGCATCAATACTGGTAGAAATCCCTTGAATTAAGAGCGCTAGTCCCCCTAACTGTTTAGCACTTATAAGCTTATCATCTGATAATAGCACCTCATTATTCTTATCATGAAATGATTCATAGATCATCTTAACACCTAGTATAGACAAGAGGATTAACGCCAGAAAATGATTGTATGCAAATAGGCAACTTGGGAGAAATCCCACAGCTGCGTACCCTATACAGGGCATAACTCCCTGAAAGATTGCAAATACTAATGCAAGTTTCAGAGATTCCCTTTTACTTGGCTTGTAGAGCAAGCCATTACTAGTGCAGACGCAACTTGCATCCACTGCTAATCCTACTCCAATTAAGCATATATCCAAATACGTCATTTTCCTTACTCCACCCTCTTCTTCATGCCCTACAAATACGGTACAATAATGGGTATGATAATAACCGTAAGAATCCCTGCCACCACAATAGAGAGAGAGCTCATTGCACCTTGCACTTCTCCCACTTCAATCATACGTGCTGTTCCAATAGCGTGAGAAGATGTTCCCACGGCAAGCCCTTGTGCGATTGGTTCTTTAATACGAAATACTTGTAATATGCTAGGTCCTAAGACAGCTCCTGTCATACCTGCTATTACCACACCTAATATAGTAATAGGAGAAAGCCCTCCTACTTCTTCTGCAATTCCAATGGCTATGGGCGTAGTCACTGATTTGGATAAGATGGAAATCATAAGTGTTTCCTCTAATTGGAATAAAATAGCAAGCCCTACTACTGTGCATAAATGAGCCATACACCCACAGAAAATAGATAGAATGACAGCCACAAGATGCTTCCGTAACAATGTTAACTGCTTATACAACGGTATTGCCAAACATACGGTAGTAGGTGTGAGGAAAAAGGTAATATATTGGGCACCTAGATTATAAGTATCATAAGATATGTTACACACCAATAAGATTACAATAATTCCAGCACTAGCAATTAATAGGGGATTTACAAAAGGATGGTCAAACTTCTTGCGAACTTTTGTTGCCAGAAGATACATTACAATGCTAAGTCCGAATCCGAAAAATACCGATTCTTGTAAAAGTTCATTCATCTTTCCCTCCTGTTCTTCGTTCCCGCGTACGAATAAATAATTGAGCCACTGCACCTGTTACCGTAATGGTTACAAGTGTGGATACAAATGCAATGATTATTAGGAACACCAATTGGTTCCCAATCCCTCCTACTGTCTCCATAATTCCCACGGTGGGAGCAATGAATAAGATTGGCATAATACCTAATAAAAAGCCACCAATTCCTTCTACTTGTTCTAACTTTACTATCTTAAGCATTAGCAGCAATAACATAATCACTAGCCCATATACACTAGCTGGAATGGGTAATCCTAAGATCATGTATAGCACTTCTGCCACTACACATACAGTTAGGACAATCCCTAATTGATTCATATATTTCATAATATTAACCATGCCTTTCTATTCCACTACTTGATCAGGAAACTGGCTAAGCGGTGTGTCGTAGATACCGTATCTGGTTTCTAGATATTCTTGATTAATCAGCAACGTAACCCCTTCCAAATGCCCTGCTTCTAATAATGTATTTACTACACTTCCCAGGTACATATACTCCCCATTCTCCCCTAAGGTATTGAGGAAGATTAGAAATTCTTCTGATAAATGAATGGTCATAATGCCATTCTCTTCTCCATAATCCACTACTTGTACATCACTTGGAATCAAATCACTAACAATGAGTGCATCAATAGACTCTTGTACCCAAGAGTCAGAGGTGGGAACAAGAACTTCTTTTACAAGAAAGCATGTTGCATTCTCGTCTGGATAGGATACCACTATGGCCACCTTACTCACTTCCTCCGCTTCCACTTCTCCTATATCTGTAGCATCCATAGAAGTACCTAGGTTGCTAAGACTGTTCGCTGCATCTTCCTTAATGGCATCTACTTCCGCCTCTACTGCTTCTGTTACAGCTTCTTTTACTGCAATGGTTACATCTTCTTTCATCTCTTCTAATTGAACTTCTACTGTTTCTTCTATTGCAGTTTTTGCTTCTTCTGTTATAACATCACAACTTGTTAATAATAAGGTGGCACCTACTAGAACCATAATCATACAATACTGTCTCATGTCACTCCATCCCTTTCATCTCAACTTGATCCTGTGGATTTCCTCCACTAGAACTTGTTCCATCATACCATAACTACACCTATTTTCCAATGCGACACATTCCAAATACTCAATAAAGTCTGTATAGATTATGTGCCATAGGGCATACTAGAGCAATAGATGATATATTAGAAAGAGAGGATTCGAGATGAGCAAACACACGAACCAACCAATTCACACAGTCCCTGACGGAGTATACGAAGGTGGTATACTAGATAATCACACCAAGAACATTCATAGAGCAGGTGCTAGTATTGCCACAGATTTGCAAAATAATGGCTACCCATTACAAAGTAAGGAACAAGACAAAAACGTACACGCAAATAAAAAGTAGTATTACCAATTCGGATAACTGCATATGAGGGATTGCACCAAAATATAATAGCTATGCAATTCCTATATGCACAATTCCTAGAATGATTATCACAAATAAAGCGAAATTGCTCAATTGCTCTGTTAATTGATTATTTTCAGAATAGATTGTATTTTCATTTGATTTTGCAGTAAAATGTGGTATGATATGAATAGTTATGCACTATTTATAGAAAGGATAATCACATATGCTTGGGAAATTACACTACGGCCTTACAGAACAGACTGCACATAAGAGACACACAGGCAGATTTTGGGCAAACCTTTCCTCGATTGTACTTGTTTTTTTTGTTATTGTATTTATTCTTCTATTAGAAGTTCAAACTTCCAAACTAACAATCCTTACTAATGCCACCCATAGTCTGGATACATTTAATAGTTCTATCCAAAGACTCATTCGCCTGGAAATCACCATGGAACCAAGTGATTCCCTAGTCTCTGAAATAGATGAATACTTGATAGAATTAACACAGCACATAGAGGATCTTAATCTCCCCGAATCAGCATCAACTAGCACAAATATTGAAACACAATTACTGGATATTACCATTAGTTGGAGCGATATTAAGGATAAATTAGATAAGACAAGAGCAGATGGTTGGGAAGCCACGAATATTACATACGATGGTGAGAAGAATTATTACGAAGTCGCCGCCCTTATGAATTCCATCCAGACATTATATCAATCTCGTATTCAGTTACTCCTCATGTCACAGCATGCTTTAGATATATTGGTAATAACAATATTAAGTATTGCTTTATTTCGTGTCGTATACTACATACACCTTATCCAACACTCCAAAAAATATGCTCATTTAGCTTATGAGGATTCTGCAACTGGTCTATACAATCGTTCCCGTTGCGAACGTTTACTAAAGGATACCATTCTTAGTCCCAAGATGAACAGTGGCATTCTTATTTTTGACTTGAATGATTTAAAGAAAGTAAACGATACACTTGGTCATTTATTTGGAGATGCACTCATTCGTAATTTTGCTGCCATCTTAAGAGAAGGTTCCACACAAGTTGGTACAGAACCTCTTGTGGCTCGTTATGGTGGTGATGAATTCGTGGCCTACTTCCATCAAGTAGAAAGCACTACTGTATCTGATTACTTAGATTTTATCGCTTCCTCTTGCACATCCTTCAACGCTGACAATCAAGATTATCAGATTTCCTATGCAGTAGGTGTTGCAGAGTCCAAGGATTATCCTAGTGAGCACAGCCTTTATCAGTTACTAAGCTACGCAGATGCTAAGATGTACGCTAATAAATTCCAAATGAAACGAAAGGATTCATAGACTATGCAGAATAAAATAACTTCACAATTTCTCTTGAGACTCGTATGTATCATAACCTTATTGGTATCAACCGCACTAATAGGATGTGTGCAAACTGAAACAGCGATTACTGATGGCATTTCTGACACAGAACAATCTCCACCTAAAATTGCACTTGTGGTAAGTGAAATTACTGGGGAGAATGCGTTCAATTACCAAGCAGTATATGAATTCAATCAACTGCTAGAGGACTATGAATTTCAAGGTTCTGTAGTCGAGGTTCTTGATACCTATGGATGGACAGAAGATATACGCACACTCTGCGAAGAAGGCTATGATTATATTATTGGAGTAGGTTGGCAAGCAGCTAATACCATGCCAATTCTCGCAACGTCTTATCCAGATACGAATTTTTCTGTAATTGATGTGGCGGATCCTGGTACTGGCGTAAAGGGGTATTCATTTGAAATAGAAACAGGTTGTTATTTACTTGGTGTCATGGCTGCTTCTGCTTTCCCTGAAGCAGAAATATTTGGTTATATTGGCAATTATGACGACGAAGCAAATGGTGAGTATCTTGCAGGTTATTACGATGGAATTCTTTCTATAAATCCAGATGCCACTGTACTGACAGATTATATTAATAGCTATACGGATACAGATGCCACCTACGAATATGCCATAGCACAAGCAGAACAAGGTGTTGTCTTTATTATGGGTAGTGCTAGTACTGCTGCACATACCGGATTGTTTCAAGCTGCATTAGATTTAGCCGCTAAAGGAACACCTATTTATGTATCAAGTACGAGTATCGATGAAACAACAAGTGAGAATCCTTATATCATAGGTGGCGTAACCAAGAATACTGGGATCACTGTAGAAATTGCTGTTCTAGACTTTTTAAACGGTACCTTAGATACTTCCATAGATGAGGTACTTACTTTTGAAGATGGTGCTTTTGGCTTAGTTCACTTTGGCGATACTCCTGCCAATTATACCAACGAAGAGATTATTACTGAAGAAGTTCTTACAACGGTAGAAGAAGCGTATCAGTCTCTCCAATAGATGATACTTGGACATAACTCCTACGCTACTCTTTTTGTAATAATAACTATGTTTTGTGAATCAAAAAGGTCATATGTTGTATGCTAGCATACAACATATGACCTTTTTGACTTTGGTATCATATTATACGTGGAAGCAACTTCCTCCCACGAATTCCCTTGTAATGGAATTATAAGGAATCATTTCTCTTGAAGCATTTAAGAAGAATTCCAAGAATTTCAATAATCTTTGTGCTTCTAAGTATTCTGGTTCACCTAACTTGATTTGCAATAAGAGTGGTTCTGCATATTGTTTTAACACTGCAATCTCATAGATTAGGGCGGAATTAAACATCACATCTACATTTTCTTGATAAGGGAATATATTCATCTCTTCTCCACGTCGCACAGAACTCCACATGGATATGGTTTGTTTTGCACCCATGGCACGTGTCCTTGCATCGCGTACAATTCGTCGCAATAATCTTCCATCTGTTGTAGGAATTCGATTATGTTCATCAATATTAAGGGTCGTTAAAGCACTAATGTAGATGCGATATTTGCTCTCATCTGCTAATTGGTCCGTCATCTTCTGGTTCAATCCATGAATCCCCTCAATCACTAGTACATCATCTGCTCCTAATTCCTTGTAGTCCCCTTTGTATTCACGTTTACCCGTCTTAAAGTTATAACTTGGTAATTGCACACGTTCGCCTGCTAGCAATCCAAGCATATCTTCATTAAATTGCTTGCAATCAATGGCCTCAATACATTCAAAATTATAATTGCCAACTGCATCTCTTGGTGTTTGATCACGATTCACAAAGTAATCGTCAATGGCAATTGGATGTGGCTTCATCCCAAGTGTTTTCAACTGAATGGATAAACGGTGGGAAAATGTTGTCTTGCCTGATGAGGATGGACCTGCAATCAATACAAATTTCACAGAATCTCTCTTTTTAATTTCTCTTGCAATTTCCCCTATTCGACTTTCTAGTAATGCCTCTTGCATTAAGATTAATTCTTGTAGGTTTCCTTGGGCAATCTGCTCATTTAGATCCCCTACATTATAAATATCCAAGCACTCTCCCCATTCATCTGACTGCTTTAAAGCTTCGAATAACTTATCTCGTTTCGGTGTAATCTGCACATGGGTAGGATCCGCCTTCGTTGGTAAGGACAGTAGAATTCCATCTTGATATAGAGATAAGGCAAAGTATTTAATGTAAGACATATCTGGCAACATATATCCGTAGAAATAATCATAATATCCATCTATTTCATATAAATTCACAGAAACAGATCTGCGATAATGCAATAATTTCTCACGATCTACCATTCCTTGCTCTTTTAAGATAGCCATGCCATCTTCCGCTGGGTAGTGGTGTTTTGTAATAGAATTTCCACTCTCTACCATTTCTTTCATACGTGCTTCAATTCTAGCCAGAAAGGATTCATCTAATGTAAAATTCCCCTCACATCTGCAATAATGACCTGTTCCAATTAAATAATCGATTTTTACTTTCGTAGCAAATCCTTCTCCTACTACGTCATGTACTGCTTTGGCAAATAGTAGAATTGCAGTTCTTACGTAAGCGCGAAATCCCTCTAAATCCCTTATTGTTTGAAATACAACTTCTGCATCTTTTGTAATAGGTTTGGCTAGTTCTTTTACCTTGCCATTCACCACTGCCAACATAATCGCTTGGTCATCCGATTGTTGTTGCTTGTGGGCAAGAACTCTGTAAGCTGTTCCCTGTTCCACCTCTTCTGTTACACCATTAATTGTAATCTTTACCATTATAATTCCCTCCTTACGCTTCCCTCTACAATACTTTAAATGGATTTCCTTGATAAGGTGCTTTCACTACTAACTCTGGGGCATTTCTTCGTAAATATTCTTTCATATAGGGAACAAATATCTTCTCAGTTCCATAATGACCTGCATCAATAATTCCTAGACCTTGTGCCACTGCGTCCATTCCTTCATGGTGTTTCATATCACCGGTAATCATAACATCTACAGAAGCTGCTAAGGCTTTATGAATCATACTAGCACCAGACCCTGGCATAATGGCAACACTTTCCACAAGAGAATCTAATGGTCCATAGACGAGAATATGTTCTAATTGCAAACGCTTTTTCACTTCCATAGCATATTCTCCTAAGGAATAACTCCGTTCTAATGTTCCATACCTGCCACACCCTTCTGTAGCAATGGCATCTTCATATGTAACATCTAAGACTTTTCTCTCTTGCAAAGACAATTCGTCTGCCATTGCGTCTGCCATACCCATTACATCAAAGTTCGTATGCATGGCATAACAGCATATGTCATGTTGTATAAGTTTATATACTCTTCTTTGAATATAATCACTAGTGGTTACTTGCTTCATCCCACTAAAAACTAAAGGATGGTGGGTAATAATCATATCCACCTCATCTGCAATTGCCTGTTCCACCATTTCTTCTGTAGCATCTAGTGCTAACAAAACACGTTTCACAGGTTTATCCTCTCGCCCCACAAGTAATCCCACATTATCCCAACTGTAGGCATAGTTACAAGGGGCTAATTCTTCTAATTTACCGATTAATTCGCTAGCAATCATATGTATTCTCCCTTCTTTATCTTCCTTTACCATTTCCAATTTTCTAGTCTTTTTTTCGTAGAAGGTTCTTTCCCTTTTTGCAATTCTCCTCGAATGGCAACTCCAATGAGAAATAGTCCTACCACTAGTAAGTAAACCCACCATGCAAGGCTGGACCAGAAATTCCGTGTTACATAGAAGAGTAATCCTACAATGGTGACAAGTGACAGGAGTAACCAGCGTAATTCCTTACGATATTGTCCTAGAACAAACACAACCACCATGGCAATTCCAAGTGTTAAGGTCTTCCATAATGTCTCTGTGAAAAAGCATTCTCCTGCATAGAATAAGGTGCATGCACTAATGAGTCCATATTGAATCCACCCAACATAACTACCCCAATGGCGTAATACCCATAGAAATAGAGCAATGACAATGACTCCCACTACACTATATTCCACGGTGTACTCACGTGGCACTTCCACAAATGGTTGTTCCGCCCACATACTATAGAATAGGAACAAGCTAACCCAAATAAGTACCCGATCCACCTTAGAAGAGTAACACTTATAGAATTGTAATACATAAGCTAACAATGCACACAATCCTAGATATTGCACTATATCATTTCTCGCATAAAGAGCTGTTCCCACCCCATACAGAGTAGAGAGGGCAAGTAACGAAATTCCCTTCTCAAAGTGTGGCAACTTGGAATGACTAGGCACCACTTGCCATGTAAAATATCTATGGTATAATCTACGTGCCACAATCATACAAATCACAGCAAGTACTAGCGCTACAATAGCGTGTGCATCATGAGAGAGTACGCTCACATAGTGAAGGCTCATAATAGCAAAAGGCAATACGAATAATTGAATGAGTTTGACCGTTCCTTGTTTCTTTAGTTTTACTCCAAAGCTTTGAGATAAGAGAATAATCATCGTTACAATGACAATCATTGCCAACTTATTTTCATCTAATACTTTTCGATCATACACCATTTGAATCTCACAGAGAAGAATGAGAAGTCCACCGTACAAGGCGGTACATCCTACAATTTTCACAAGTAATTGGTTACGAATCTCTTTCCGTTCTGCTAAGAACAAATAGGCAAGCCCTGTAAAGGATATAATTCCCAGTTGATATGCACCAATGGACAGTCCTAAGGTATAACAAGTAAAGGCTGGTGCTCCCACGCCCAATAACAGTAAGACAATCTCGTATCCCTTCTCTTTTCGCAATAGAAATAATAAGAGAAGCACTTGCCACAATACCAGTATCGAAATCTTATAATCGTGTAAATCCACTAAGCTACCCGTGGCAAATATTCCTGTCACAAGAAGCATAGGTAGGCAAAATTGTTGTGCCAATCGATACTTTGTTCGAACTAAGATGAGTATAAGGGTAATAAGAAAATACACACTTGTCATTCCCATTAATAGCACCACATCACTTAAGATGTTCATAGGCTCTATTGCGTAGAACAAGAGCCACGCTGGCAATAAGATAGTCCAAACAGAGAGAATCCCTTCACTCTTATATTCCCTTTTGTAAGCATTCCAGATTAATTCTGCCATCCACATCAGGAGAAATACCATACAAGCCAAGTGTTCCTCCCAGAATATTAACACGCAAATAGATGTTCCTAACGTAATCAGTGCAATCCATCGCAACCACAGAAGGCGAAAAGCATGTCCCACTTTGTCTTTTGCCATATGGGATACCATGAAGAGAAGAATCCCACAAACACCCACTAAAATTGTACATGAAAACCGTGGTAGTTGTAATAAGAAAATCCCCTGAAAGATACACAACCAAACGAGAAATGGTTGCAGCTCATAAGAGATACGATTACCATACTGGATACAAAATCGTGTACTTTGAATGAGCAAATAGATTAAAACGAAGAAGATTCCCCACCGCATTTTCATATCAAGCCCCAATGGAATGAGGAAAATCGCAGTGCAATTAGACAGTTGTAATAAGGAATAGAATATCCGCTTCGAAAAGATTCGGTATCCAATATAGGTGGAGATACTAAATACTGCTGCCATGGTAAAGAATACCCAAAACCCTGCTAATCCTTCTAATGCAAACCAATCTCCTAGTAGGCGAAATACACCAATACCTAAAATTGCAATTGGTGTAAAGAAACAACCTAGTTGATAAAATGCCATACTTGTAATGGGTAACTGAAATTTCTTCTTGGATAGAAAAGATGCTGCATAAAATACAAATGATATGGATAGAATCAATATCACCTTTAAGATTTGTGGCATAATATGCCATGTAGTTGTTGCAAAGATTAGAGCAGATACCAACAACAATAGCACACCCACAATCATACTAGCTTGAATACGATGTATGGTGTGATCAACTTTTGCCACTTTTGCCACTTTTGCCACTTTTGCCACATTAGGCACCATAACCACTCTTTCAGGTATAGGCTTCTGTTGTGGCAACTCCACAATTGGCTGTGCTGGAGGTATTGGCTTTTGTTGTGGTGACTCTATGGACCTCTTTAGGTCTCTATATTTAACATATAAGATAATGGTAATGGGAATCAAGATCATTGGTAATAACATCCACATTACAACAATAGTTACAATTATCCCCATAGGTTTTCTCCTAACTTATCCTATCGTAAGATTTCAATGCTTCTATTATACGCTCTAGCTCTTCTTCCAACTGGCCGATTCGCTGAGTCTGCGTCTGCGTTCTATTTATGATAGATAACTCTTTGATTAACTTCTCATAATGGCATCTTCGTTCTCTTAAATAAGTATGTAAACAAGGGTTTTGTTGTGACAGAAGGAGTGGTCCATACTCATACTGTGTCTTCGTATAGACAACTCTACTCTTACAATTTCTTCCTGATACTTTTAGAATGGAATAATACTTCCCATCCTCATAGATCATATCTTCCTCTACTAGATGAAATCCCCATTCTACCAATTGTTGTCTCACCACAGATAACTCTGATTGTGGTTGTAAGATACATTCTTCCACAGACCGTGCATAATCTAAATCGTGCTCTAAGATTCCAAGGATTAAACGTCCCCCCATACCTGCACAGATAATAGTATCCACTTCATTCCTTTGTAATTGATCCAATCCATTGGATAAACGTGTCTCAATTCCGCTACAACCATATTTTGCAATATGCTCCATTGCCTTAGCAAGTGGTCCTTGGTTCACATCAAGAGCAATCACTCTAGGGCTAATCTCATTCTCCCGCAAGTAAATGGATAGATATCCATGGTCACAACCAACGTCTGCCACTGAATTCCCCCGTGTTACCAAGTGAGCAACTGCTGCTAACCTCTTTGATAATTCCATTGTCTAACCGTCCTTTGTACTTCCTACTTAATCTAAATAATCTTTTAACTTACGACTTCTACTAGGATGGCGCAATTTACGAAGTGCTTTCGCTTCAATCTGTCGAATACGCTCTCTTGTTACGGTAAATTCTTTTCCTACTTCTTCTAAAGTTCTTGCACGCCCATCATCCAAACCAAATCTTAAACGTAAGACTTTCTGCTCCCGCTCTGTTAAAGTGCCTAATACTTCCACTAGTTGCTCTCTTAATAAGGTAAATGCTGCTGCCTCTGCTGGCACTGGTACATTATCATCTTGAATAAAGTCACCTAAGTGGCTATCCTCTTCTTCTCCGATAGGAGTTTCAAGAGAAACTGGCTCCTGGGAAATTTTTAAAATCTCACGTACACGTTCCACTGGCATATTCATCTGCTCTGCAATTTCTTCTGGAAGTGGTTCTCTCCCAAGTTCTTGCAGTAATTGCCTGCTAATGCGAATTAATTTATTAATGGTTTCTACCATATGCACTGGAATTCGAATGGTTCTAGCTTGGTCTGCAATGGCTCTAGTAATGGCTTGTCGAATCCACCAAGTAGCATAAGTAGAGAATTTATAACCTTTGCGATAATCAAACTTCTCTACCGCCTTAATCAATCCAAGATTTCCTTCTTGTATTAAGTCAAGGAATAACATACCACGTCCCACATATCGCTTGGCAATACTTACAACTAATCTAAGATTGGCCTCAGCTAATTTCTTCTTTGCTTCGTCATCTCCTGCTTCCATCCGCTTAGCTAGGTCAACTTCTTCTTCCGCACTAAGAAGTGGTACTTTACCAATTTCTTTTAAATACATACGAACTGGATCTTCAATGCTAATTCCATCTGGTACTGATAAATCAATATTCTCCACATCCACTTCGTCTTCTTCTGTTAATACAACTTCTTCGTCTGGCTCTTCCTCTTCTACCATACGTAGGATATCTACTCCCGAAAGTTCTATAATCTCTACTAAACGTTCAAATTCCTTATCTTCTAATTGTATACTCGCACATAGTTGCTTTATTTCTTGATACTCTAATACATTCTTTTTCTTCTTTGCAACATCTAATAACTCCTTAACCTTTTCGTCAAACAGTACTTGTGTGTTTTCATCCATTTTGTTGTCCATCCTTCCATTCCTTCAACTCCTAATCTGGGAGATGAATTCTGAGTGTTTTTAACTCCTCAATCAATTTTTTTCCTTGTATCACTTGTATAAAAGCATTGCTATCTGAGTCCATTTGGCTTAATTGCTCTTCATAGCTTTGCTGTTTTACCTTACAGATAATATCATGTAATGCCTTTTGCCTCTCATCTTTTGTTTCCAATTCGTGGATTTTCGTGTGAAATAACGATGCCACCTGCCTTTGTTCCTCTTCTTCTGGGAATAGGCTAATAATAGCAGCAGGATTTAAGTTATCTTGGTTAATCCCATCAATGATACAGCGTGCAACCCTTTGATAAAGTGGATTGATAAAATCATCTGCTGTAATATAAGAAGAAATCTGCTCATACACACTAGGTGTATCACTAATCCATGTTAACAAAAGTCGTTGTACTTTATTAGAGGCATCTTCTTTGGTTTCTCGTACTTTCCGAGAAGATATCACTGGCGTTTGCCTCTTATAACTTTCCGTCATAGCACATCCTGCTACTAACTTCTTCAGCTGTTCCTGACTAATGATATATTCATGTGCAATGGCTTGTATATAATTGTCACGCTCTATTTCTTCGGGAAATTGCTGGCATATGAGTTCCGCAATACGTTTGAAGAAATTCGTCTTCTGTGCCGGATCACGAAAATCATATTCCGTTGCAATGACTGCTGCCTGAAATAAAAAGCTATTCTTTGCTTGGCCTAAGCAGGTAGCAAATGCCTCCGCCCCCATGGCCTGTATATATTCATCTGGGTCTTTGTAAGGTTCCAAAGATACTACCCTAGCATCAATTCCAGATTCTTTTAAAATAGGAATGGCTCGTAAAGTCGCTTTAATCCCCGCTTGGTCACTATCATAGATTAAGCGTACCTCTTTGGTGTAACGTCTAAGCAAACTTGCTTGTCCTGTAGTAAATGCTGTTCCCAAGGAAGCTACCGCCTCTGTAAATCCTGCTTGATGTAGTGCAATCACATCCATATAACCTTCGCATATAATCATATAGGACTTTCTCGTAGTTCTAGCAAAGTTAAGTCCATATAAATTACGACTTTTATCAAAGATTGGTGTCTCTGGTGAATTCAAGTACTTTGGCTTCCCATCGCCCATTACTCGTCCACCAAATCCAATCACACGATGATTCATATCTTGAATAGGGAACATCACACGGTTGAAAAATTTATCGTATGCCCCTTGCCTCTCATCCACATGGACAAGACCTGCTTCTTTTATAAGGGATAAGTCATAGCCTTTGCTTTTTAAATATTCATATAAACTATGGCTCGATTGATTTGCATAGCCAAGGCCAAAGTGTGTAATAGTTTCTTTGCTAAGCATTCGAGACTTCAGATAGTCATATCCAAGTGTTCCACTTGCATCTCGTAATTGGTAATAATAATATTTAGCAGCTTCCTTATTCACCTCTAACAATTGTGCCTTACGAGAACTTTTCTTCTTCTCATATTCACTTGTCTCTACTTGTGGTAATTCCACTCCCGCCCTAGCTGCAAGGTGGGTAATCGCTTCTTGAAACGTATACTTTTCATATTCCATTAAGAAGGTGAATACATTGCCTCCTACTCCACAACCAAAACAGTAATACATTTGTTTATTGGATGTTACAGAAAAAGAAGGCGATTTTTCATTATGAAAGGGACATAGACCAAAGTGACTATTTCCTTTTTTTTGTAATCGTACATATTCTGAAATAACATCTACAATATCATTTCTCTGCCGTATCTCTTCGATTAATTCATCTGAGTAATACATACTTGCCACCTTATCTCTCTATTAACCATGCCAAGATTTTGGAATCGTAAGTTCTTCATATAGGGATATGGCAAAACGGTCCGTCATAGCTCCAATATAATCACATACAATTCGTTCCTTAGAATCACCCCGTTGTTCCATGCCAGTTAAATACTCTTGTGGCAAGGATTCAAAATGATTGCAAAAATGTTCATACAATGCATACATAACGTGTTCTGCCTTGATTTCCTCGCTTTTGGCCTCAGGATTACGGTACACTCGCTGAAACATAAACTTACGAAGTTCTTTCAACGCTTCTTCCCCTTCCCTTGACATACGAATCTCACTACACTTCATGCTTTCTGTTACAATATCGTGAATAAGATAATCTAGGCGATCTTTTGTGGTATACCCAATTGCCTTCTTAATCTCCACTGGCACATCGTCTTCTATAATAAGTCCTGCTCGCATAGCATCATCCATATCGTGATAAATATACGCTATTTTATCCGAAACACGGACAATTTTACCCTCGGAAGTACTAGGTGTATCTGCTGTCTGATGATTTAAGATGCCATCCCTCACTTCCATGGTAAGATTCAATCCCATTCCATTTTTCTCTAGATAATCTACCGTTCGTACACTTTGTTCATTATGGAGAAATCCCTCTGGGCATACAGTATTTAATGCTCGTTCTCCAGCGTGTCCAAATGGTGTATGTCCCAAATCGTGTCCAAGTGCAATGGCTTCCACTAAGTCTTCGTTTAATCGAAGTGCTTTGGCAATAGTACGTGCATTTTGCGACACCTCTAAGGTGTGGGTTAAACGTGTTCGATAATGATCTCCTTTGGGAGTAAGAAATACTTGAGTCTTATCCTTTAACCTTCGAAAAGACTTGCAATGCAAAATACGATCTCGGTCTCGTTGAAATACCGTTCGAATATCACATTCTTCTTCCTGTACTAGTCGCCCTTTTGAGTTCATACTTAAAGTTGCATAAGAATTCAAATATTGTTGTTCATATTGCTCAAGACTCTCCCGAATAATCATAGTTACCTTCTTTCTACACAAACGCTCTTGTTGGTAGTGACACATAACCCTATTTATAATATTCTATGCTAATCTGCCATTTCCTTTATTTTTTATAAAATAATCCATTTTCTTAGTTCTTATTCATTTTACAAAATACTTTTTACACATTTTTTCACCTTGACTTTCTTTCTTTTATTCCATACACTAGTGTAGAAATTGATTTCTATATTTGATTACATATGGAGGGATGAAAGATGACGGGAATTATCATGTTATTAATTGCAATTATCGTATTAGGAGGTGCTTATCTAATCTATGGGAAATACCTCTGTAAAACCTGGGGAATTGACGAGAATGCCAAAACCCCTGCTTATGAATACGAAGACGGAGTCGACTATGTGCCGGCTGATACTCAGATGGTATTTGGCCATCAGTTTGCTTCTATTGCAGGTGCTGGTCCAATTAGTGGTCCAATCTTAGCTGCTGTGTTTGGGTGGGTACCAGTCTTATTGTGGATTCTTATTGGCGGAATCTTCTTTGGTGCTGTACAAGACTTTGTATCCATGTACGCCTCTGTTAAGAATAAAGGTCGAACCATTGGTTACATTATTGAAGAGTATATTGGGAAATCTGGTAAGTTCCTATTTCTCATCTTTTGTTGGTTATTCTGTATCTTAGTCATTGCTGCCTTTGCAGATGTGGTTGCCAATACATTTGTTAGTAACTCAGATGTTGTGGCAACGAACCTTGCAAATGGTTCTGTTGCTACTACAAGTTCTCTCTTTATCTTAGAAGCAGTGGGGTTAGGATTTATTCTACGCTATGGGAAACTTAATAAATTAGTCAATACCATTCTAGCCATTCTACTCTTGGTTGTTGGAATTTCCGTTGGTCTATCTGCACCAATCTTAGGTGTATCGGTTCATACTTGGCATGTAATTGTATTTCTTTATATTATGATTGCCTCTGTTGTACCTGTTTGGTCCCTCTTGCAACCTCGTGACTATTTAAATAGTTACTTGTTAATCTTTATGATAGCGGCAGCAGTTCTTGGTATTGTTGTAGCGAATCCTTCTATTAATATGAACGCTTTTAACGGATTCTATGTAGAAGGAATGGGGTATTTGTTCCCAATTTTATTCGTAACTATCGCATGTGGTGCTGTATCAGGCTTCCATAGTTTGATCTCTTCTGGAACATCCTCGAAGCAAATCAAAAATGAGAAAAGTATGCTTCCTGTTTCTTTTGGCTCTATGCTACTAGAATCCTTATTAGCTGTTGTTTCTCTCATTGTAGTAGGAAGCTTTGTAGGCGGAACAACTGGTGCTGCGGAACTTGGATATACCACACCGTCGCTGGTATTTGCAGGTGGTATTGCAGGATTCCTTGAGACAATTGGGTTACCACACACCGTAGTTTTTACACTAATTAATCTGGCTGTATCTGCCTTTGCACTTACTAGCCTGGACAGTGTGGCACGTATTGGACGCTTATCCTTCCAAGAGTTATTCTTAAATGCTGATATTGATGATGAGTCTATGAAGCCATGGAGAAAGGTAGTTACGAATAAGTATTTTGCAACTGCTATTACGCTTCTATTTGCCTATGCCCTTGCAAAAATGGGATATTCCAATATCTGGCCACTATTTGGTTCTGCCAATCAATTACTTAGCGCCCTCGCCTTAATTGCTTGTGCCGTATTTCTTAAGAAAACTAACCGAAATGGGAAAATGATCTGGGCTCCAATGACCATTATGCTCTGCGTAACCTTATCTGCTCTAACCATTACCATCTACAGTAAGGTAGCTAGTTTAGTTGCAAGAACATCCACTTCTATACCAGGAGATTTATTACAATTATCATTTGCTATTGTGCTCTTTATACTAGGCATTATTGTAGCAGGCAAGGGATTTAAACGGTTGATGGAGAAAGATACGCAACCACAATCTGCTTAAGTTTGCTCCGTATACAAAAGACCCTAAAATGCTAGTTCTCGCACCTTAGGGTCTTTTATTTTACGCTTGTAGCGTGTACTAGTATTTTAATTTCCCTTGGATTTTTCGCTTGAAATAAGTACGTTTTAGTATATGATAATCAATTCCTGCTCCTTGTGCTGCTTCTCCATCCTTTTCCATGCGATCCCCAATCATAATGGCATCTTCTGGTTTCACCTGACACACTTTTAAGATATGTGTAATACCTGTGGGATTCGGCTTCATACACCCAATTCCTTGGTCATATGCTGTAAATTCATAATCTAACGTAACGCCAAGTGCCTTAGTTTTTCCTTTAATCAAGTTATCACTATAGACTGCTACTACCACGCCCTGATCTCTCCACTTTTGAATCTTCTCACATAAATTGCGATCTCGGAAGAAGGATACATACTTAAGGGGTCTTTCATCCATCCAATAGGTAATGGCTCTTTCCACTTCATCCTTGCTACATCCAAGTAGCTGGGCCACATAGTGAAATTGTGTACTTTCTAAGTCTAGGGATTGGTCTGAAACAGGTAGCTTTTCTACTTTACAGATATCTTCCCAATCTTCTCGTATGCTTCTCACTTTACGGACAATTCCTACTTGCCTACGAATAGATTTACTTACAAGCATTCCAAGAGCAAGCTCCATTCCCATAAAGAGTCGTACTGGCTTTTGGTAATAAAGGGTTCCATCTATATCAAGGATGATAAGCTGATAGGTCGTCTGTTTCATGTCTCCCACCTATATACCAATCAATGTATTATCTAGTATCACTTCTAAAATAGCAATATCACAAACAGTTAACACAAGAAATAGAACGCTAAAAATAGCCACTAGCAACAGTAATGTCTTCTCTCGGTATAACTTTTCTGGCTTCTGCACCACAGAATCTTCCTTATAAGATAAGTAGAAGTAATATACGAAGATAAAAATCATAAGAGGGATAACAACCACATACTCTACACGATACTTAATCATAAAAACACCGATAAAGAATACGGCACTCATTGCGTAAAAAATGGAAGAGCATAAAAGTGTGGTACTTGTATAATGCTGGAAGGATTTGCGATAAAGTCCTGCAACCTTTCTATCATCAATCATTCGATACTCTGCAAAACGCTTTACTGCCATTAGAAATGCACCAACCATCCAATAACCTAACATAAGACTACTTGGTGGTAATACATCTCCCACTACAATAAACCATCCTAGCAACAAGCGAATTAAATTATTAATAGATTCTGATAACACGTCCACATAAGGAATATCTTTGGTACGAATTGGTTTTACATTATATAAGATTCCCATGAATAGGAGCCAAGCTTCCATTAACAAGAATGGAATATTGACCAAGTAGGCAAGTCCTAATCCTAGTAATGCTAAGAGCATATACTCGATTACTACATACTTCTTTAATAAGCCTTCCGTTACAGCTGGTCGATTCTTCTTAACAGGATGAAATTGATCAAATTCTGCATCAAGCCACTCATTAATTACATAGTTAGCAGAAGCAATGAGGCAAGTAGCTACAATACCTATTACAAATCTCCCTATCATAGCAGTATCCCACTGAGGTTGTACCAACAGTGCTGCTGTAATAATACCTGGTACTACAAAAAAGTTCTTAACCCAATGGTCTACTCTTGCAATCTTAATGTACTTTTTCATTTGTTGTCTTCACTTTCTACTTGATATACATACATTGTGTATGGTGAGGTATCATTTGTATAAACACCTTCTAACACTACGCCAAGCTCCTCTTCATTTGAAATTTCTACTCTTGATAGAATGTACTCACCATCTAAAGCTTTTACCGCTTCTATATCAATATGAAGCACTGTATCTGTTACGGTAAATTCCCGAAGGGAATTATATAAGGAGTCATTGGATGCAGGATACACATATGCTCTAGCTCCCCAATCATCAAAGTATGCTGCCATACTCTCATTTTCCTCTAAGGCTGGTGCAATAATTGAGCGAAATTCTTCTTTATAAGATAACGGATAGTAACTTAAACACCCGTCTAGGGTATAAAATCCACTATATGCTGCAATACCTGGATCCAATCCATAAGATAGCACTTTCTCTCCATCGTAAGCAATACTTTCCTGAATCTCTGCAAATAAGTCTTCTGAATAAAATTCTCCATACGTTAGATTATTAGCTTCTGTTTGACGAATCATTTCATATGCTGTATATTTTACTGTCATATACAAATCATTATAACGAGAAGTAGAACATAACACAATAGCAATTGCAACCAGTGCCATTCCATAACTAATTCCATACTTCTTCCCATCCCACAACTTCTTTAACACATAGAAAAAGGATACATACCACAAATAAGGATTGAAGAACACCGTTCGATTAAATTGTAATCCTTTTGCAGGCGGAAGAATCATCTCCACAAAGTCTCGCATAGGTTCGAAATAGTAGATTCCATAGATGATCGAATTCACTAGGATAAATGCTACCGTTAAGACCAGCGGTTCCTTCCATAATTCTCTTATGGTATGATTCCGAATTCGATTGATAATCGTCAGAATAACTGCTAGGATCACAACTGGCAAGACAAAATACGTATGGACAGAATCTGCATGAAATATCCCTTGTACAAACACATCGCCTATGGTAATCATTACTTCGCCAATCTCTAGAGTCGCCATAATCATGGTATCTCGTATAGTTTCTGTAGAATCAAAGAGCATGACTTTAAATAATCGGTATTCACACACTACATAGCCCGCGGTTAAAATAGGCAAGCCAATCAACATCCGTAGAAAATATTTTCTTTTCCAAATACCAATATACAGAAGTGCAAACACAAAGTAACCTAAGATAAATACTCCAAAAAAAGTGAAATAAGAAACGAGCGGATATAAAAATAATAGTACATATGCTCCCACTGTTGGTTTACGCCATATTTTTCTCACGATCCATATAAGATACGGAAGGGAAACAAATGGAAAGGAAAACGTAGGGTAAAGGGGCAACAATCCAAATGCTAAACCTGTCAATACAACAATACCTTCGTATTGGGCATACTTTTCCTTCCAGATATCTTTGGCTAGTAATACCGTAGCAAAAAGTGCAATCACGGTCTTTAACACATACCCTAAAATATACGCTGTATTAGTTGGAAAGAGAATATATAACATGGTATAAAGGGACAATTCAGATGCAAAATAATCTCGACTAATCCCATTTAATATAGGCAATTCATCTCCGTGGGTAAAAAAGGCTCCTGTTTCTTGTAGCAAGTGATAATCTAACACATGCAGTTCTAGATTATCATGGGCACTGGCGTAGATTCCTTCTCCCATTATAAGTAAGAATAGTAATTCTCCTACAAGGATTAACCCTGCCAGCCACCAGTACCACTTGTCCTTTATCAATTGCTTGTTCAGCTTTTTATTCACGCATCTACACGCTTACCCTTCTTCTACATTTGGTCTAATAATTCTTTGAATTTACTATTAATTACAGCTGCATCAGCTTTTCCTTGCATTGCCTTCATGGTTTGCCCTACTAAGAATCCAATTGCCTTTTGCTTTCCATTCTTATAGTCTTCTACTGACTGAGGATTGTTCGTCAAAATCTCTTCCATTACAGCAGTTAACTTCCCTTCATCTACTTCATTTTTCAGTCCGTGTTCTGCTACATATGATTTTGGTTCACAATCAGTCTCAAACATTACTTCAAAGACTTCTTTGGCAACCGTTCCTGTAATCTCCTTAACATCTACCATTTGTATTAAAGTTGCTAAATGCTTAGCTGATACTTTTACCTCTTCTAAATCAAGTTCATGTTCCTTGCAAAGTCGCATGGTCTCTACCATTAACCAGTTAGATACTTTCTTTGGTTGCTTACAAATAGAAACTGTTTCTTCGAACAAATCTGCAATGTATTTGGACGATGTTAGAATCTTAATGTCGTATTCAGGAATCTGATATTCTTCCTTATATCGTTCCATTTTCTCGTCACGAAGCTCTGGTTGTGCTTCCTTTACTGCCTGCACCCACTCTTCACTAATGTGAATTGGAACAAGGTCTGGGTCTGGGAAATAACGGTAATCTTTGGCATCTTCCTTACTTCTCATAGCGTAAGAATATTCTTTATTATCATCCCAACGACGAGTTTCTTGGGTAACACTTTTGCCTTCTTCTAGCAATTCAATCTGTCTAGTTCGTTCGCCTTCAATGGCTCTGGCAATGGCTTTAAAAGAGTTTAGATTCTTCATCTCAGTTCGTGTTCCAAAAGCTTCTGTTCCCACTTCTCTTACAGATAAATTAACATCAGCACGCATAGAACCTTCTTGTAATTTACAATCGGATGCTCCTAAATATTGGATCATCAATCTTAGCTTTTCTAGATATGCAATCACTTCTTCTGCACTTCTCATATCTGGCTCTGATACAATTTCAATAAGAGGCACACCGGAACGATTATAATCTACAAGGGAACAATTATCCCATTCATCATGAATTAATTTACCTGCATCTTCTTCCATATGAATCTCATGAATACGAATGACTTTCTTACCTGCATTTGTCTCAATCTCTATACCACCATCTCGGCAAATCGGAAGGTAAAGTTGTGAGATTTGGTAATTCTGTGGATTATCTGGATAAAAGTAATTCTTACGGTCGAATTTACATACTCTTGTAATGGAACAATTCGTAGCAAGACCTACTGCCATAGCATATTCTACCACTTGCTTATTTAATACAGGAAGACTTCCTGGCATACCTGTACACACTGGGCAAGTATGGGTATTAGGAGAACCTCCAAATTCTGTAGTACAACCACAGAAGATTTTTGTTTTCGTTGCTAATTCTACATGGACTTCAAGTCCTACTACAATTTCATATTGTTTTGCCATATTAACAACTACTCCTTTCTACTAATTCTGGTGCCTGAAATGCACCTCTACTTTGCTCATAAGCATACGCCACTTGAATGAGTTTCTTTTCCTCATAACAATCACCTATTAATTGCAATCCAATTGGCAATCCTTCTTCGTCCACGCCACAAGGAACACTCATCCCAGGAAGTCCCGCTAGATTTACTGCAATGGTATAGATATCACCTAGATACATTTTCATTGGGTCACTTAAACTCTCTCCCAACTTCATGGCTGTAGTTGGGGCTACTGGCCCTACAATACAATCATATTTTGCAAATGCCTCATCAAATGATTTCTTAATCAGCGCTTTTACACGAAGTGCCTTTAAGTAATAGGCATCATAATAACCTGCACTAAGCACAAAAGATCCTAACATAATTCTTCTTTTCACCTCACTACCAAATCCTTCTGAGCGAGTCTTCTTATACATATCATGAATTCCATCAAATTCTTCTGTACGATACCCATATTTAATTCCATCAAAACGCTCTAGATTAGAACTAGCTTCTGCTGAAGCAATGGTGTAATAGGCTGGAATGGCATACTTCACAAGGCCTAAGTCAAACTCTTCTACTATGGCACCTTTTGCCTTTAACTCCTCTATAGCTGCTAGAACGCTAACTTTTACACTTTCGTCTAACCCTTCCATAAAGTAATCTCTTGGTACGCCAATCTTCAATCCCTTTACATCATCCACTAATGCCGAGGTGAAATCTAACCCCTCTCGCTTAGTGCTAGTGGAATCTTTCTCGTCATAACCAGCAATTACTTCTAATATAGTAGCACAATCTCTTACATCCTTGGCAAGTGGTCCAATTTGATCTAGGGAAGAACCATATGCAATTAGTCCATACCGAGATACAGTTCCATAAGTTGGTTTCATTCCTACTACACCACAGAAACTGGCTGGTTGTCGAATGGAACCACCTGTATCAGAGCCAAGAGCAAAGTAACATTCTCTTGCTGCCACTGCTGCAGCAGAACCACCTGAAGAACCACCTGGCACTCGTGTAGGCTCATAAGGATTCTTCGTCACACCATAAGCAGATGTTTCCGTAGTAGAACCCATGGCAAATTCATCCATATTGGCTTTTCCAATAATAATTGCACCCGCCTTTTCTAACTGTTTGACTGCTGTTGCTGAATAAGTTGGCACAAAGTTCTCCAAGATTTTAGAAGAACACGTAGTTAATACATCTTTGGTACACATATTGTCTTTAATGGCAACAGGAACTCCTGCAAGTGGCGAAGTATATGTACCATCTTCTATTTTCTCCTGTACAAATCGTGCTCGCTCTAGTGCTGCCTCTTCCTCAATGGTTACATAGGCATGAACTTCACCCTCTACTGTTCGAATTTGCTCTAGAACTGCTTGAGTCGCCTCTACTGCGGTTATTTCTTTTGCCTTGATTTTCTTTCCTAACTCAACTGCTGTAAGCTCTAACATACTTTCATTCCTCCTCCCTATTCTACTGTCTTTGGAACTTGGAACATTCCTTCTTTTTGTCCTGGTGCATTTTTGAGAATCTCATCTCGTTCATCCCCATTAGTTACTACATCTTCCCGAAATACATTGTGAGATGCAAACACATGTGACATAGGTTCTACACCCGTTGTATCTAATTCATTTAACTGTTCAATATAGGCAATCATGCTCTCCATATCATGTTTTGCATGTTCCTTCTCTTCATCATGTAAGTCTAATTTTGCTAAAATTCCAACGTAATCAATTGTTTCGTCTGTAATCTTACCTGCCATCTTCTCTCTCCTTACTTTTACGGTTCTAATCTTGATAAATCCCTTGGGAATAATGTGGTTTCACGTACGTTGTCTTCTCCTAGTAACTTCATAGTAAGACGTTCTAATCCGATTCCAAGTCCACCATGTGGTGGCATACCATGCTTAAATGCCATTAAGTAGTGTTCCATTCCTTCCTCTGTCATTCCTCTTGCTTCTACCTTAGCCATTAGCTCCTTATAGTCATGGATACGTTGACCACCTGTTGTAATCTCCATCCCTCTAAATAAACAGTCAAAACTTACGGTAAAGGTTGCATCAGTTGGATCATCCATAGCATAAAATGGGCGCTTCTTACTTGGATAGTGGGTTACGAATACAAAGTCTGCATCGTACTCTTCCTTAAACAATTGACTAATGAGTACTTCTTCTTCTGGCTCCAAGTCATAAGGATTACGAATAGTACGATTATGCTTTTCGGATACCATTTTCTTCGCTTCATCGAATCTTACACAAGGCATTTGTTCTACATTTGGCAAGGTTACATTTAGAATCTTTAACTCTCTTGCATAGTCCTTCTCTAATAACTTCATAATATATTGTAATGCCCCTACTTCCATTGCCATAACATCTTCAAAGCTATCAATATAACCCATTTCAAAGTCTAAGGATGTATATTCGTTTAAGTGTCGCTTTGTGTTATGTTTCTCTGCACGGAAAACCGGTGCTGCTTCAAATACACGATCAAATACACCTACCATCATTTGCTTATAGAATTGAGGGCTTTGTGCCAATACAGCAGGTCGATGGAAATAATCTAACTTAAAGATATTCGCGCCACCTTCTGCGCTCTTTGCTCCAATCTTAGGGCTTCTAATCTCTGTGAATCCCTCTTCAAATAAAAAGTCACGGAAGCCTCTTACAATTCCTTCTTGAATACGAAACTTTGCACGCTCCTTTATATTTCTAAGTGAAATTGGTCTTAAGTTCAGATTGGTCTCTAATGTGGTATTCATTTTCCACTTATTAATGGGAATCGGCATAGGTTCAGCGGCACATGACAGTAGTGTCACTTCTTTCATATGCACTTCAATACCATTAGGTGCCTTTTCGTTAGTCGCTAACTTACCTGTGACACAAATGGCATCTCCATCATGCATATCCTTAATGGAATAGGCAGTCACACCTTCTTCATAGACACATTGTAGTACTCCCTCTCTCTTGCGAAGAACAACAAATGCCACATTCCCCATATCTCGAATCGCATGAATGGTTCCATTAACCATAACTTCTTTCCCTACTTGTTCGCCTGCTAATAATTGGCTGATTTCCAATGTTTCTTTGCGATTCACACCTGTTAGTGTCTTCATAATCATACCCATCCTTTTCTTAACTTCTACTATTCTTCTCACAATACACGTAAAAAATCCCGAGATATTATAATAATATCTCGGGACGAATTAATAAATCCGTGGTACCACCCGCATTGAGAAAGTTTCCCTTCTCCACTCAATCACGTAACGTGTGAATCCGTACTACCCTAGCTTCTATGGTCTGCATCCAATGCCTTAACTGACATTGTATTCAATTAGCAATTGTATAACACAACCCCATAAATAGTTCAGATAATCTGCTCCAGAGTGTTCCCTTGCTTGCTTCCAACGTGTTGTGCTCTCAGTCGCTGACACAATTTTCCTGTCGTCTTCCCTAAGAAGAGTCTCCTTCTCTGCATTTAAACTATTCTGATACTACCACACTTTACATTCCTACGCAAGTAAAATTTGCACAAGGATTAGTAAATTACTGTACCATTAGATTGGTATAGCCCATAAGACTTTCATCTACTTCCTTGGCCACTTCACGGCCTTCTCGAATGGCCCATACTACAAGTGATTGACCTTTTCGCATATCTCCAGCCGCAAATACATTCTTTACATTGGTTCCATGGCTTTCTTCCTGGGTTTTTACATTGGTACGACCGTCTACGTCTACTTTGAATTCCGACGTCACATACTCTTGTGCCCCTAAGAATCCAGCTGCAATTAAGACGATTTGTGCTTCAATTACTTGTTCACTTCCAGCTACTTCTTGTGGTGACATTCTGCCAGATTCCTCACGCACCCACTCTAACTTTACAATCTTTACTGCACTTAAATTACCATTCTTATCTTTGATAAATTCTTTCACTGTTGATTCATAGATACGTGGATCTTGTCCATATACTGCAATAGCTTCTTGTTGTCCGTAATCTGTCTTACAGACTTTTGGCCACTGCGGCCATGGATTGGAATCTGCTCTTTCATCTGGTGATTTTGGCATCATTTCAATTTGTACCACATTCTTAGCACCTTGGCGAATAGATGTTCCTACACAGTCGTTTCCTGTATCACCACCACCAATAATCACTACACTTTTTCCTTTTGCACTAATATACTTATTATCTTTCAGATTAGAATCTAAGAGACTTTTCGTAGTAGCTTTCAAGAAATCTACTGCAAAGTATATTCCCTTAGCATCACGTCCTGTGGCATTAATATCTCTTGGATTGGATGCGCCACACGTTAATATAACACGGTCGTATTGCTCTAATAACTTCTTAGCTTTTATTGTGACACCAACGTCAGTATTAGTAACAAAGGTGACACCTTCTTCTTCCATCACTGCTACTTTACGTTCAATAACATGTTTCTCTAACTTCATATTCGGAATGCCATACATAAGAAGTCCACCTACACGGTCCGAACGCTCATATACCGTCACTGAGTGACCACGTTTATTTAATTGATCTGCTGCTGCAAGTCCACTTGGACCACTTCCAACTACAGCAATGGTTTTCCCTGTTCTTGTAGCAGGCGGCTTAGGACCTGCATGACCTGTTTCATAAGCTCGTTCAATAATGGCATATTCATTTTCCTTAGTGGATACTGGTTCCCCATCTAAACCTACCACACATGCTGCTTCACACAAAGCTGGGCATACTCGTGCAGTAAATTCAGGGAAATTATTCGTCTTCGTTAAACGACGATAGGCTTGCTCCCAGTTCCCTTTAAATACTAAGTGATTCCATTCTGGCACCAAGTTATGAAGTGGGCACCCTGATGTCATTCCTGCAAGTGTTGTAGCTGACTGGCAAAAAGGTACGCCACATCCCATACATCTTGCACCTTGCAATTTTTGCTCATCTGTTAATAGATGGGTGTGGAATTCATCATAATGTTTAATACGTTTCTTCGGCTCTTGTGAATCCGAGGTTTTTCTTGCATATTCCATAAATCCTGTTGGTTTTCCCATGATTGTCTTCCTTTCCCTACTTTCTAATTGCATAAAATGCTTCGATTTGTGCTTGTTCTGCGCTAAGTCCCTTTTCTTCCATCTGTACAATAGTCTTTAACATCTTCTCGTAATCATGTGGAATAATCTTCTTAAACTTTGGTAAATATTCTGCGAACTTATCAAGTACTTCTTTTCCTTTGGCAGAATTTGTATACGCCACATGTTCCTTAATCATCTCTTTTAATTCCATAACATCGTATTTATTCGTAACGTCTGCAAAAGAAATCATCTCTTTGTTTAATCTAGTATATAAGTCACTCTTCTCATCTAATACATAGGCAATACCACCGCTCATACCAGCTGCAAAGTTCTTACCAGTTTCTCCAAGTACTACCACACGTCCACCTGTCATATACTCACAACCGTGCTCTCCAACACCTTCTACAACAGCTCTAGCTCCTGAATTACGCACTGCAAAACGCTCTCCTGCCACACCATTAATGTAAACACTACCACTTGTAGCACCATATAAGGCAACATTTCCAATAATAATATTATCTTCATGCTTAAAGTTGCTTCCCTTTGGCGGATATACAATGAGCTTACCACCTGATAATCCTTTACCAAAGTAGTCATTGCTATCTCCTGTTAATTCCAGGGTGAGTCCCTTTGGAATAAAGGCTCCAAAACTCTGTCCACCAGCACCTTTACATTGAATGCGATACGTATCTTCTGCTAAAGATGTACCAAATCGTCTTGTAATCTCCGACCCTAGAATCGTTCCAAGAGAACGGTCTGTATTGGTAACATCTACTTGCAAGCATCTGCCTTGACCTGCTTGCAAGGCTTTGTCTAATTGCTTTAAGAATACCTTCTCGTCTATGGTTTTCTCTAATTCAAAGTTGTATAATTGCTTCCGATTGAAGATAACATCTTTCGCTTTGGCATATGGATTGGATAAAATATTACTTAAATCTACACATTTTGCACGTTCTGCAACATCTTCTTTCATTCGCAGTAAATCGCTTCTACCAACTAGTTCATCTACGCTCTTCACTCCAAGTTGTGCCATGTATTCTCTTAATTCTTCTGCAACAAACTTCATAAAGTTCATAACGTATTCTGGCTTGCCCTTAAAGTTCTTGCGTAGCTCTGGGTTCTGAGTTGCCACACCAACTGGACACGTATCTAAGTTACACACACGCATCATAAGACATCCCATGGTAACAAGTGGTGCTGTAGCAAATCCAAATTCTTCCGCACCTAGCATAGCTGCAATTGCAACATCACGCCCTGTCATTAATTTACCATCTGTTTCAATTCGTACTTTGTTACGAAGTCCATTCATTAATAGTGTTTGATGCGTCTCCGATAAACCTAGCTCCCAAGGAAGACCTGCATTATTAATGGAGTTTCTTGGAGCCGCTCCTGTACCACCATCGTATCCTGACACAAGAATAACTTCTGCTCCTGCCTTAGCCACACCTGCTGCAATGGTTCCTACTCCAGCTTCTGACACAAGCTTCACTGAGATTCTCGCTCCCTTGTTGGAATTCTTCAAATCATAAATCAATTGTGCTAAATCTTCAATGGAATAAATATCATGGTGTGGTGGTGGCGAAATCAGTCCAACACCTGAGGTGGAATGTCTCGTTGCTGCTATCCAAGGATATACTTTACCGCCTGGTAAATGTCCACCTTCTCCTGGTTTTGCTCCTTGAGCCATTTTAATCTGAATTTCCCTAGCGCTTACTAGATATTGACTTGTAACACCAAAACGTCCAGAAGCTACTTGTTTAATTGCAGAACATTTATTAAGTCCATCTGATCCAATGGTAAGGCGTTCTAAGCTTTCACCACCTTCTCCACTATTGGATTTACCCTTTAGTTGATTCATGGCAATGGCAAGTGTCTCATGAGCTTCCTTGGATATGGAACCATAAGACATAGCTCCTGTTTTAAATCTCGTTACAATGGATTCTACACTTTCTACTTCGTCAAGAGCAATCCCCTTCTTAGGATAGTCAAAATCCATTAAGCTGCGCAAGTTCATAAGAGCATCTTCCTTATGAATCATTGTGGCATATTCTTTGTATAATTTATAATCACCTAACTTAGTCGATTCTTGTAACAAATGAATGGTTGCCGGATTGTATAAATGTTCTTCCCCACCACTTCTCATATTGTACGTACCTGGATTATCTAAGGTTAAGTCTGTAGCAAGACCAAGTGGATCGAATGCTTTTCCATGTAATTTCGTTACTTGATCTTCCATATCCTTAAGAGTAATACCGCCCACACGACAGACTGTGTTGGTAAAGTATTTGGCTACCACATCATAATCTACACCAATTGCTTCAAAGATTTGTGATCCTTGGTATGATTGAATAGTAGAAATACCCATTTTAGATGCAATCTTAACAATACCATGCACAATAGCAGAATTGTAAGCATCTACTGCTGCATAATAATCTTTGTCTAACATACGACTATCAATTAATTCTTTAATGGATTCTTGTGCCAAGTACGGATTCACTGCACATGCTCCATACCCTAATAAAGTAGCAAAGTGATGCACTTCTCTTGGTTCTGCTGATTCTAAAATCACTCCAACTGAGGTACGTTTCTTTGTCTTTACTAAGTGTTGTTGCAATGCAGATACTGCTAGTAAGGATGGAATTGCCACATGATTCTCATCTACTCCACGGTCTGATAGAATAATAATATTAGCTCCATCACGATACACGCGGTCTACTTCTACACAGATGCGCTCAATGGCACGTTCTAAACTCGTATTTTTATAGTAAAGAATTCCAACAGTTGCAACTTTGAATCCTTCTACCTTCATGCTCTTAATCTTCATTAAGTCAGTGATGGTTAGGATTGGATTTCTTACTTTTAATACTTTACAATTCTTAGCTTTTTCTTCTAACAGATTCCCATCTGTTCCAATGTACACATCTGTTGAAGTTACTACTTCTTCTCGAATGGCATCAATAGGCGGATTAGTTACTTGTGCAAATAATTGCTTGAAATTATGGAATAAAGGATGTTCCACCTTAGATAATACTGGCAGCGGAGTATCCACGCCCATAGCCGCTATGGCTTCCGAACCATTTTGTGCCATTGGTAAAATAGAAGATTGTAATTCTTCAAAAGTATAACCAAATGCTTTTTGCATTTTCCTACGTTCCATTGTATCGTATTCTTGTACACGCTCATTTGGAATGATAAGACTTCTTAATTCTACAATATTGGTATCTAACCATTCACCATATGGATTTCTTGATGCATAATACTCTTTTAAGGTATCATCATCAATCACTTCACCTTGAATCGTATCCACCAATAACATTTTCCCTGGACGAAGTCTTTCTTTTCTTACTACTTTAGTAGGCTCAATATCTAAGACACCCACTTCAGAAGATAGAATAAGCTGGTCATCACTTGTAATATAATAACGTGATGGGCGTAATCCATTACGGTCTAACACAGCACCCATAACATCACCATCACTAAATAAAATAGAAGCTGGTCCATCCCATGGTTCCATCATAGTTGCATAATATTGATAAAAGTCACGTTTCTTCTGTGACATAGTTTTATTATTTGCCCATGGTTCTGGAATAGCAATCATAACTGCAAGTGGTAACGGCATGCCACTCATAACTAAGAACTCTAGTGTATTATCTAATCTTGCCGAGTCAGAACCTTGCGGATTAACTACTGGAAGGACTTTACTAAGTTGTCCCTTTAAATAATGAGATTCCATCGTTTCTTCTCTGGCAAGCATCTTATCTGCATTTCCACGAATAGTATTAATCTCACCATTGTGAACAATAAAGCGATTTGGATGTGCTCTCTCCCAACTTGGGTTTGTATTAGTAGAGAATCTTGAATGCACCGTCGCAATAGCAGAAGTATAGGAAGAATCTTGTAAATCTAAGAAGAATGTTCTAAGTTGTCCTACAAGAAACATTCCCTTATAACAAATAGTTCGACTAGATAACGACACCACATAGGTATTATCTACTGAATGTTCATACACACGTCTTACTACATATAATAAGCGATCAAAGGCAAGACCTTTTTCCACATTAGCTGGTTTCTTAATAAATGCCTGCATAATCGATGGCATACATTCTAGTGCTTTTTCCCCTAATACTTTAGGTGCAACTGGCACTTCTCTCCATCCAAGGAATTCTAAACCTTCCTTCTCAACAATAATTTCGAACATTTTCTTGGATTGACTCTTTTGCATCTCATCTTGAGGCATAAAGAACATACCAACACCATATTCTCGTTCACCACCAATTTGAATCCCCAAAGGCTTTGTTACCTTTGCAAAAAATTCATGAGAAACCTGTGTTAAAATACCAACACCATCGCCTGTTTCTCCCTTGGCATCTTTCCCTGCTCTATGTTCTAAATTCTCTACAATCTTAAGAGCATTCTCAACAGTTTCACGTGTCTTTACACCCTTAATATTAACGCAAGCACCAATACCACAGTTATCATGTTCAAACTCTGGCTTGTATAGATTAGAAATAGGGATATCTCTCTTTGCATCAAACATTGCTTTTCTCCTTCTTCAAACTTTATTTCTACCTACTATACACCAAGAGAAAACAGATGTAAACAACTTTCTTCGCCGAATTGACAGATAATTCGTCAATTTATAACCTTTTAGTTAAATTCTCTGACAATATTGAAAACAATCTCCTGTTTGATTCTTTTTTCAAACAATTCTTCCCTATCTTACCATTTATATTTTCACACTTTCTTCTCTCATCCTTCATTATCTTAATATTTTTAGTTGACAAATCTACATTTTGTCTATTATAGTAAAGGAGCAATCATGAACACGCTAGGGGCGCTTAACGCTGAGATTGAGCTTAGACTCAAACCCTCACCACTTGAACCGGATAATACCGGCGTAAGGAAGCAGATGATCCAAGCCCCTCCTGCGTCAATTTAAAGGAGGATTTTTTATGGCACAAGCACAACAAATTACTAAGAAACAAATCTCTACTAAGCAACTTGCCTTTTCAGGTGCTGCACTTGCATTGGCTCTTTTTATCTCTACTTTCATTAAGTTACCTTCCCTACCAATGGGCGGTTCCACTACTCTATTTAGCATGTTTCTCGTATGTTTAATTGGTTACTGGTATGGGCCTGTAGTAGGCATTACAAGCGCAGTAGCTTATGGAATCTTGCAATTTGTAGTGGGACCATGGGTCGTTCATCCATTACAAGTCATCCTAGATTATCCACTTGCATTTGGAGCGTTAGGTTTATCTGGTTTCTTCTATGAGAAAAAGCACGGACTGATCCTCGGATATCTTGTAGGAACTACCGGAAGATTCCTTGTTCATTGTATCTCAGGCATCATCTTCTATACAGAATATGTAGGAAATACCCAAGGAAACATTGCAGCAATTCTTGCTGGCGTCTCTTACAACCTTACTTATATGCTCCCTGAAGTTATCATTACATTAATCTTAATTGCCATTCCTGCTGTTTCATCAGCTCTAAAACAATTAAAGAAAATGGCAACTACTTAATTGGTACCACACACTTCTCCTAAATAGAAGGAATAGAGCACTTTCTCTTTCACAGGCTTTCCTGTAAGAGCGGAAAGTGCTTTTGCATAATACTCTAATTGAATGCGATATCGTTCCATTAATTCCTTACTACTTCTCACTCGGTCCGTCTTATAATCCACTATTACAAGAGCACCATCTTCCTCAAAGTAGGCATCAATAATTCCTTGTAAGAGAATGTCTTCTTCCTTAGGAAAGTGAGCTTCCACTTCATTGGCAGGCAGGGAGATTACAAAGGGTTGCTCTTTGTATAACATACCATTTTGTTGTGCCACGCCCATTCGTTTCCCTAATGGAGTTTTCATAAAATGTTCTAATTTCTCTAATTCTACTAAGGCTTCATACGCAGGTTTCATACGACCACTAGCTACTTCCATATGAATGGATTCTCTCACGGTACTTGCTCCTGTTAGATCTAGAACTTCCATTGCCTTATGGTAAGCATTTCCCCGCTCCATGCCACTCACCTTCTCTTCTCTCATAAAAGCTGGGACATATTGCTCTTCGCCGGTATCTTCGTACATGATAAATGCATCTTCGCACTCTTCTAACATTCGCTTCTTCTTAATCTCTGTTACAGTAGTTTTGCTATAGATATTACCCAAAGATTGGAATGGATATTCATACGTAAATGTTCTGTGAATATCTTCATATACTTCCGCCCCTGCTACATACTGGTCTATCTTCTCTAGTAATTGTTCACGACCATAATCTGATTTCATGGCATGTTTCATTTCTTCTATCACCAATTCGTTTTCCTGTAGAATAGAAATAAGAAAGTTGTCTGCATTCCCTTCCATGGTACATTGCATATAAGGTGCAAATCCCTCATGTCTTGCTAGTGCAGCAAGTATGAGATCTAAGAAACTCTTTCCATTCTTCAACACAAGAAAAGGCAATTGTGACGCTTTCGTCATTCTAATACTTTCCTGAGAGTACAAGGTTTTTTCCAGATTATCTAACACACCTGTCATAATTAATTTTTCTTTTGCTCGAGTAAGTGCTACGTAGAGAATTCGGATTTCTTCCCCAATATTATCTAACTCCATTTTTCGGAGAATCGCACTTTTTCCTATGGTCTTTGTTTTCACACGCCTTACTGGGTCAATGTAATCCATTCCAATCCCATAATCCATATCCACTACAAATTGCTTCCTCAAATCCATCTGATTGAACTTTTTCCCCAAACCAGATACAAAGCAAATAGGAAATTCCAAACCTTTACTCTTGTGAATACTCATAATACGCACTACATTGGCATGTTCATCTAGTATATTCGCTTCTCCAAAGCTGATTTCAAACTTCTCCATTTGTTCTATATAACGTATAAAATGAAATAATCCATGATAGGAAGTCTGTTCAAATTCAATAGCCTTTTCTAAGAGCATATCTAAGTTCGCTCGTCTTTGTTCCCCTCTTGGCAATGTTGTCAAGTATAATTGAAAATTGATTTCTTGCAAAAAGGTCTGTAAGAGTTCATGAATTGAAGTATAAACCGTCATTTGACGGTATTTGTCTAAATCTGCAAGAAATTGTTCTATCTTTGCAATTATCCCTTCATTTTCACCATATGTAGTATACCATACAAGAGAGTGATACAAGTGGTAGTTTCTCACCACTTTGTGTTCTTCCTTCCAACGACCTCGAATGACTGCCAATTCTTCCTCTTGAAAGCCAATCATCCCCGATAGCAAGACGGAAGTAAGAGGAATGTCTTGAAGAGGATTATCTAGAATTCTTAAGTAATTTAACACTACTTGTACCTCATACACAGAAAAATATCCTGTTTTAGAAGCAATATGTGTAGGAATCCCCTCCTCCTCTAGAATGCGTTTGAATATATCGTCCCAACCCGTGTTGCTGCGTAGCAAAATAACCATATCACTGTATTTAGCAAGACGTACCCCCGAGGGACATGTTCCATCACTAATATAGAAGGATTGTACAAGGGTGCGAATTCGATTGGCAATTAATCTTGCTTCTAATTCCTTCTTATCTACTTCTCCTTCTCGTTCCACTAGTAATAGCTCTGTGCGCTGGTCTTGTCCCTGAATCGTATCATAAGACGCCCCATAATTAAGTGCCGCTTTATGGTCGTATACAATACCACCTATATGAAAAGTCATGATTTGCTCAAATATATAATTGGCGCTTTCCAGCACTTCTTTTCTACTACGAAAATTCATTTGTAAATCAATTTTTTGCTTTATAGAATCTGTAGACTCATATGTTTGGTACTTTTCTAGAAATAATTCAGGTCTTGCCAAGCGAAACTTATAGATACTTTGCTTTACATCGCCTACCATAAACTGATTATACGAACCACTAGACTCTTTGGAGACGCTTTTTAACAAATACTCTTGCACCAGATTACTATCTTGGTATTCATCAATTAGAACTTCATAGTAATAAGATTGATACATGCAAGCTGTTTGCGTTGGTTGCATATGACCTTCTTTCTCCTCTAGGAGAATCTGCAAAGCATATTGTTCCATGTCACTAAAGTCCAATATTCCACGCTGTCGCTTTTTTGCCTGAAATCTATGAGCGAAACCAATCACCACTTCTAGGAGCATTTCCACACTAAGAGCCGAATCCTGTAACGTTACCATTAAATCCTCTATTGGGGCATAGAAGAATTCCTCTCTTAACTTATCAAGCTCCCCTTTTACTTGGTTGCGCATTCCTTTTACGATCTCACGTTTTTCCTTGCTTACACTTTCATCTTTCTTAGAAGAAAGTCTACCAAACTTATAGCCTCTTACCACTTCCCCTAATCGTGCATAAGAATCCTGTTTGCCCATGTTCTCTAGTGCCTGTAATTCCTCTTCCATAAGTGGTGCGTACATATAGGGACCATCTCCGTGCTCGCACATAGTTAGCACAAGTTCAAGTGTTTCTTTACACCCTTCTAACACCAATTTACAATAACCGATTGCATAAGAAATCCACTCACTTTTCTCTAATCCATTCTGGGTGATTGCTCGGTACTGTTCCCCACATTGAGTGAGCCACTGAACAGGAAACGGATAACTTCTTGATGATTCATGTAACTTAAGGATTAGTTCTTCTAGCCCTCGTTCACTACCATTGGCACTTGTAGTTTCTACAAATTGTAGAAATTCTTCTCTTCCCTCTTCAAAATATTCCTCTAAAATTGCCTCTAGCACCTCTTGCTTTAACAATTTACACTCTGCTTCATCGGCAACACGAAAAGATGGATCTAGGGAAATATCATGAAAATGATTCTTAATTAAATTCAGACAAAAGCTACTAATAGTAGTGATGGGTGCATGATAGATAAGAGTCGCTTGCTTTTGCATATGCTCATTGGAAGGCTCCTCTCCTAATCGTCTTTCAATGGCTGCACTAATTCGCTCTCTCATTTCCGCTGCTGCTGCACTGGTAAATGTTACAATAAGCAACCGATCAATATCTACCGGATTCTCTTTGTCACTAATTAGTTGAATAATACGCTCAACTAATACAGCCGTCTTCCCTGATCCCGCTGCTGCTGCTACTAAAATATTGCGATTACGCAATTCGATTACTTGCTGTTGGTCTCTTGTATAATTGAATCCCATGTTCCCTCCATAATCCTTTCTAATGCTTCTTCTTCCGTTAATGTTCCTAATGTTCTTGTATGATATCCCTCTATACTAGGATCATATTTACAAATAGAACGGTATGCACAGTAGGTACATGATGATTTCGTGCTCATTTCATAAGGATTTACTTGAATATCTCCTTCTAGAATATTGCGCCCTAGAGATTTCACCTTTTCTGTAACGTAGCGAGACACTGCTTGCAAGGCATCTGCCTCAATAATACTAGAAGAACTTTTAAAGCTACCATCTTTTTGAAAAGCAACGGGGATCACATCTGATTTCGCAGTTCCTGATGTATCTAAATTATTTACAATGGAGGCATCACTACTAATAATCCCTTTCATCTGCAACTTACTCTTAATGAGCTGCTGTACTTGCTCTTGAGATAAAGATTCTCCCTTTGTATCAATAACTGGATCATTTACATGGTAATAGAGAATAGCTGCTGGAACAATTTCCTTGTGAGGGTGTTTCTGCTTCTCATAACTCACTGCTGCGTTTAAATAGACCACTAATTGTAATTGCAGACCATGATACAATGCCACTAGGTCAAATTGATGTTGGCTAGACTTATAATCTACTACTTTTACTTGTAACTGATTCTCAACTTCACATAAGTCTACTCGGTCAATGCGCCCTCTTAATTGCATCTTTTCCTTTGTATTCATACTTAAGTCAATCTCACTGAGTTGCGTAATACGGTCAAAGGATAATTCAAATTCTGTGGGTAAGAATTTTCCTTTTTGCAATTGATATTGCAACGTGTTAATGGTACGTCCTAGAATGCGATGAATCCGTTTCATGGCATAGGTATATCTGGCACTGCTGTGAAATAGTCCATTTTCATACGTATTACAATATTCTTCCACTGCTTCTTGTAATAAGGCATTCCCCTCTTCCTCAGGAAAGTCAAACCATGTATAGGAAGTCACCTCTAGTCTCTTGGCAAAAGCTTCTAATACGCCATGAAATACCGTTCCAATATCCACTTTTTCTAAAGTGAATTCCTCTCGTTCTAACAGACGCAATCCGTACTTTAAAAAATGACTATAGGCACACGATGCATATTGTTCCAATCGACTTACGCTATTACTTAGAATGGATCCGTACAACAGAGCTGATACTTCTTTCGTTAAATCAGTTCTGTGATATTCGTAAAATGCTGCATCCAATAATTGTTCCAATTGTTGACACGCTGACTGTTCCTTAGAAAACCACTGATAGAGTCCGTAGAATTCTTCTTCCTGTATCGTACTTGGAAACACACCTCCTCCTTGTATATAATCCCTCAATAAGGTAGACATATATTCTAGTCCACTTGCTTTCGTTGCCACAACTTGCTTTCGATTCTCCACTTGAACATGTTTGACTTTGAGATTACCATACAAGTTACATAGAGTAGCAATTAAATACGCTGGCCGCACTGACTTACCAAGTCCATCTACTTGTGCATACGATAGCTGCAAGGATTGGGTTGGTTTTGTCATATTCTGATAAAGGTAAAACTTCTGTTGGTACATCTGCTGCCTTGGGGTTGGTGCCATTTCCACTTGAGCTTGTTGCAAAAACTCCCGTTCCATATCTGACAAAATTCCGCCACTACTCGTAGCTTTTGGAATAATGCCATCATTCACCCCTACAAAGAACAAAGTCTTTACTTCTTGTAACCTTGTACGCTCAATGTCCCCTACCATGACCATATCACGGTTCTGGGGAATGATTCCAATTTGGATTTCTTCAAAACCTGCATACAAAATCTGAGCATATTCCTGCAAGGTAATAACTTCCTCTGCCATTAAAGCCACAAACTGCTCTAGCACATTCATAAAACGAATGTAGATTTGTCCATATTCTTTGGCTCTTGCATAATCGTATTGCTCTTCAAAGTATCTTTCATAACTTGCTAACTTTTCTTCCACCTTAGACTCCACTAAGAATCCATATAAACTTCTTGTAATTGTCTCTACGCTTTGCTTCTTCGTGGGAATCCACCTTAGAGAATGTACAATGGTTTCTCGCATACCATTCAAGCGTTTCATCTGAGCAACCATCTCTTCTTCTACCCCTTGGTTGCAAATCCACTCTTCCTTCCACTTACCGTAGCCACGAATCCCTCTCCCTATAACATAGTTCTCTAATTCATCAATATCTTCTCTTGGAATATCCACCATTCCACTACGCAAATAATGGAAGATACACTCGTAAGAATACCCTTGTAGTACAACTTCCAAAGCACTCTTCACATATTCCATACAAGGATTCAACAAAATCCCCTTAGTAGCATCTAAAAAGTAAGGAATTTCGTATTTGGCACATTCTCTCTTAATGTAATGAGCATAGAGCGGTAAATTACCTGATACCACAGCCATATCACTATATCGATACCCTTCTTCTCGCACGAGTCGTATGATTTCCATACACACTCGACTAACTTCCATAGATAAACTTTCACAACGATAGATGTGAATACGTTCTACCACTCCGTCATACTCATCGGTGTTATAGCGAAAAAGGTTCTCCTCTAGAAAAGCCAATTCCTCTTTGTCCTTATATCGAATTACAGGCCTATCGCCTAAGATTCGGTCTGCTGTACGGTCTCTAAGGCTACCTGTTACTTCTTCACTGATCTGTTCTAGACTAGCAATAGTCTTCTGACTTAAATAGAATAAATTCTGTTCTCCCATTCGCTCATAGATAGTTCCTCGTGGATCAATAGTAACACTTACAATGACTTCCTTTCCATAGCGCAATAACTCAGCTATCACAAGGTTTTGCAAAGGTGTAAATCCCGTAAATCCATCAAGAACCACAATACAATCTTTGATAAAGCTCGAACGAGGAATTGCTTCTTTTAACGCAAGGTAGATTTCTTCCGATGTGGTATATTCAGCCGCTAATACTCGTCGTAACTCTTTATAGATCATACGCAAATCTTCCAACTTATGATACAACAAATCTTTTCCCTTGGCATAATCCATCCATTGCGCTAAGTCCGTATCTGTAATTCCATATTGCATAAATTCACTCATACAAGACTTAATCTCATGAATGTACCCAATTTGATCTAGGTTTTTGTGCATGACCTGTAGTGATTCCTTTTTCTCTTGGGTAATTCTGCGAATCATTAAGTTCTTGCCCGTATCGTCTAATAATATTTTTTCCTGAATACCAGTTTCCTCGAAAACGCGATGAGCCAATCGTCCAAAACTAAGTACATCTATATTTAAAATCCCTTTAGCTGGATGCATCCCACATATGTCTTTCTGAGTCTGCATGGTAAATTGGTCTGGCACAATTAACAAATGTGTTCTCCGCGGTTCTGCTAAAGATCTCTTCACCACTTCTTGTTGCAGTGCCACACTTTTCCCAGACCCCGATGGACCAAGATAAAAAGATAACCCCATATAATCCCCTTCCTCTCTTACAAAAAATAACATTAGCAAATCATTTTATAGACTTGCTAATGTTATCATAATCACTTCTCTATTATACCCGTTTCGCTTCTATTTGTCCTCATCTTTTTCTAGATTCTCTTCACTAGAAGTGGATTGTTGCTTATTGGCTTCCTCTTGCTTGGCCACACGCTCTGCATGTTGAGATTTGCGACGTTGCTTCTCTACTACATACTTGTGTACATAAGGGCTTTCTGTTCTTAATTTGCAACCATATACAACACTTGGTTGATTCTCTATAGGGGCCACTCTCACTACTTTGCCATGTAGCTTGAATTTCACATCTGTTTCTTCATCGTGAAACATGAGTGTGAGATTCGTACCACTGTTAAGGGTAAGGGTGTCACTACATACAATAGAGAATCCCGTTGCACTAATATCTCTTAAAAAAGTTTCTACTTCCTTACCATTCTCTTCTAATTGCATCATGGCATCGCACCCCATAAACAAACGGTAACTAGCCCTTCGGTTGACTTGCTTCCCCTCTTGGTCTGTTACGATTACATGGTACAACTTACCCTCTGCATTCTTCATAAGAGTAACGGCTGCTTGTTTCCACAAAAAAGGCTTAGGTTCGTTCCCTTGTGGTATGGCTAGAATCTCATAGGTAAAATGGTCTCCCTTAAAATTTACAACTTTATCATTATTGCAAACCGGCTCTACAATTAACGCCTTTCTGGGTTTCTCTAAAGGACCTACTGCAGTGGTTGCAAACTTCATTCTCTTGTCGCCAGCCTTTATGGTTACTTCTATATAGGAACCATTTTCAATCTCGTATATATACATGATGTTCGATACGTCCTCCCCTTTTTCAAGTCTCTTTTCATAGTAACAAACAACATGCGTTAAATCAAGCCTTTTGACAGATTATTCTGACAATATATTTTCTTTTCCCTCTGGCAGAATTAATCCAAGAACAATTCCTACAATTGCTGCAAGAGCTAATCCCGAAATAGATATCGTTCCATAGATTGGAATGCTATCACAGCCAATTCCAAGGACAAAGATAATTGCCGCAATCATTAAGTTACGACTATCTCCAAAATTCAATCTTGCATTAATTAAGATACGAACACCAACTGCTGAAATCATACCATACAATACAATCCCAACTGCTCCAGCAACTGGAGTTGGAACACTTGAAATAAATCCACCAAACTTTCCAAAGATTCCTAAAATAATAGCAAATACAGCAGCAATACGAATAACAGATGGGTCGTATACTTTAGTGACTGCTAAGACCCCAGTATTTTCTCCATATGTCGTATTAGCTGGTCCACCTAATAATCCTGCAAATGTAGTAGCAATACCATCACCAAGAATGGTGCGATGCACACCAGGATCTACCATAAAGTTCTTACCAACAACTGCACCATTTGTAGTAATATCTCCCACATGCTCAATTACTGTTACAATTGCAATTGGTGCAATCGCTAAAATTGCAGTACTTTCAAACGTTGGGAATACGGTGATTTGTGCAATAATATCAGCATCCATAAAAGAAAAGAAAGAAGCTTCCGATACTGCAGTAAAATCACAAATTCCTAAAGCAAAACTAACAAGATAACCTACAATAATGGCAAATAAAATTGGCATTAGATTAAACATTCCTTTTGCAAAAATCGAAATACAGATAATGGTTGCTAATACACAGATGGTTACTACAATAGACTTCCAATCAACCACTTGCACCCCATCTACTGTGGAGTAAAACGCACTACTAATAGCCGTAGAACTTAATCGAAGTCCAATGACTATAATAATCGGTCCCGTTACAATTGGTGGTAGTAACTTATTTACCTTTTCATAACCAAAGATTTTGATTAAGACTGCAAAGAGCATATAGATTACACCTGCTACCATTAGTGCACCCTTTACCGCTGCAAGTTTGGGTAAGAAATCAGGATCTCCTATTCTAGAATCTCCTATAATTGCCATGATACCGCCCATAAATGCAAAGCTAGAACCTAAAAATACTGGAACTTTCTTCTTGGTAACCCAGTGAAATAGTAACGTACCAACACCTGCACAAAATAAGGTAATAGATGTATCTAATCCTGTTAAGGCTGGGACTAACACAGTGGCACCAAACATGGCTAAAGTGTGTTGAATTCCAAGTATTACTTTTTGTTTTGTTGTTCTCTCGTTCATTTAAACCTCCTATGTATGATTTTTATATTGAAATGTTACAGGAACTATGATTACCTTGTAACATTACGCAACCATTTCTTCTTACTATAACGATAAATGGTAAGTGGTATCTTAATCGCTTCATCAAGTAGCAGAATTGCATATACATATACAACATCTAATTCTAACACAAATGCGGCAATTACACCAAGTAAAATTGATCCACACCACATAGATACTATATCAATATATAAGCCAAACTTTGTATCCCCTCCTGCACGAAATATCCCAATAATAAAGACACAATTCATGGCTTGCATAAGCACATAACATGCCATCATTGTTAGAAACGTATTGGCATACATAGCGGTAGTCCCTTCAAATCCCATTCCCCTTATAACAAGGGGTCTTATGAAGAGAATCAACGCACCTCCTACCATACCTCCTACTAGAGCCAATCGAATAAATTGTGTGGCATACTCTTTCGCCACCTCCATCTGCTTCTCGCCAATTGCTTTTCCAATCATAACAGCTGCCGCAGTGGATAACCCAAATACTACTACCATGGAAAGTTGTCTTGTTACTTGGGTCACTGAGTTGGCAGCCACTGCACTCTGTCCAAGTCTTCCCATAATAGCTGCATTAGCTGCATACCCAAGCCCCCAGAGAAGCTCGTTCATCACTACCGGGCTAGAAAACTTTAGAAAATCACCTAACAAAACACGGTCAATTCGTAGCATGTACCTCGGTCGAATACGAATGAAATTCCGAATCCTATAAGTGTAAATGGCCACAATCACTAATTCTAGCAATCTAGTACTTAATGTACCAATAGCTGCACCTACAATCCCCAATGCTGGCACACCGAATAATCCAAAGATTAAGATTGCATTAATACAAAAGTTAAAAACAAGCGAGGTTCCATAACATATGGTAGAAATTACTACTCGTTCCATACTTTTTAATAGATTTAAAAAGGTCATAGTTGTAGCTGAAATCGGGTAGGAAAATGCAAGAATCTGTAGGTACTTCTTCCCTTCTGCAATTACTTCTAAGTCATTGGTGAAAATATGCATAATCTGTTCTGGTGCTACTAGGGTAATGACTGCAAAAATCGTTCCAACTACCAGAGAAAAATCTATACCGATGGCAATAATCTGCTCGATGGAATCCTTATCACCCTTCCCCCAATATTGTGCAGTTAATACACTTGCACCAGATGCAAGTCCAAATAAGATTAAGTTCAAGATAAATGCGACTTGTCCCCCTAAAGAAGCACCAGACAATACGGTTTCTGATACTTTACCTAGCATAATCACATCTGTTGCCATAACACCTACATTAATGAGATTCTGTAGTGCCATAGGAATTACGAGAGCTGCTACTTTTTTATAAAAATCACTTGTTTCCATCTTCCATCTTCCTCAATGTCTTCTTAAATTGTATAGCAAATACAGTAACTGTGGTGCAGACTGCCAAAAAGTCCGACACAGGCTCTGCTAAAAACACCGCAAATACCTTATCTTCAAAAAAGTTTGGCAAAATATATATAAGAGGAATCAGTAAAATAATCTTTCTCCATATTGCAAGAAATAGCGAGGTGATAGCATTCCCTAAAGCAATAAAGGATTGCTGACAAACCGTTTGTAACCCATAGATTAAATAGACCGCCATATAAATACGAATAGCCCACGCCGTGTAGGCAATCAACTCTGTATCAGTAGTAAAAATACTGGCAAATGCCTGGGGGAAAATCATATTCACTAACCAGTAGGTACTAGTATAAGTAACACTTACAATTGCAGTAAGCCGAAAAATCCCTTTGACACGTGCAATATTCCCTGCTCCATAATTGTAGCCCATAATGGGTTGCATTCCTTGAGAAATTCCATTTAGTGGCATCATGGCTAGCTGCATAACACTCGTCAAAATTGTCATAGCTCCTACTGCTGTATTCCCGCCATATTTCAGTAAGGATGTATTAAATGTCATCTGCAACAGACTCTCTGTAATCTGCATAATAAAGGGCGAAACACCAAGTCCTAATACTGGCAAGATAATGGCTAAGGTAGGTCTTAGATTCTCACGTCTAATACGAAGCATAGTTTTCTTGCCCGTTAAAAAGACAATCACCCAAATAGAAGAGACACACTGCGCAAGAATCGTCGCCAGTGCAGCTCCTTTTACACCCATACCAAAACCAAAAATAAAAATTGGGTCTAAGATAATATTAATAATTGCACCTACTACCACTGTAATCATACTAGTTTTCGCAAATCCTTGTGCTGTAATAAAAGGGTTAAGCCCCAAGGATAATTGCACAAATATAGTTCCAAGCACATAGATTTTCATATATTCCATGGCGTAGGGCAAGGTTTCTTCGCTGCCACCAAATAAAGTTAAGATTTCTTTGGTCCAAACCGAAAAGATAATTGTTAAAATAACGGCAATGATTAAGATCATAGACACGCAATTACCCACTGTTTGCTCTGCTCTCTCATATTCTTGTTTTCCTAAGAAAACGGAGACTCTTGGTGCTCCCCCCATACCAATCAAACTTGAAAAAGCCGTAATAATCAAGATAACTGGTAATGTAATCCCAATTCCAGTTAATGCATATGCACCAACGTCTGGAATGCGTCCAATGTACATACGGTCTACTAGACTGTAGAGTAGATTAATTAATTGTGCCGTTACAGCAGGAAGCGCCAATTGAAATAGTAATTTCCCAATTGGTTTCTCTCCTAGATATGCATTTCTTTCGTTCATTCTATTTCATTCCTATTCTATAAGCCAAGTGCATGTGTGGCAATGGTAAAGTAGAGACTCAGGGAAAGAGCATCTACAATGGTCGTAATAAAAGGACTTGCCATAACTGCCGGGTCAAATCCTACTTTCTTCGCGCACATAGGAAGGGTACAACCTACAATCTTGGCAATTACAATGGTGCAAAATAACGTACTACAAATAACAAAAGCCACTTCCATGGTCACTCCATCAAATAGTAACAATTTAATCAAGTTGGCAATGGCTAGAGCAAGTCCACACATAATGGCTACTCTGGATTCTTTCCATACAATGCGAAACCAATCTTTATAACGGATTTCATTTAAAGATAATCCACGAATAATGGTTACACTTGCTTGACCACCTGCATTTCCCGCACTATCCATTAACATAGGAATAAATGCCGTTAATACAGTACAAGCTTGTAATGCAGACTCATAGGAAGCAATAATTTTACCAGTAAATGTAGCTGAAATCATAAGAAGCAATAACCAAGGAATTCTCTTCTTAAAGGTCTCCCATACGGTTGTTTTCATATAAGGCTTGTCTGATGGCAAAATAGCTGCCATCTTCTCCATATCTTCTGTAGCCTCTTCTTGCATAATATCTACAACATCATCTACTGTTACAATTCCAACTAGTCGCTTCTCATTGTCTACAACTGGCATGGCTGTTAAGTCGTACTTCTGAAATTGATGAGCAACTTCTTCTTGATCCATAAGAGTATGAAGTGCAATTACATGGTCATCCATCAACTCTCCTATGGTAGTATCCGCTTCACTAAAGAGGATATAACGAAGAGCTACCATACCAATTAAAGTTCTCTTATTATCTACCACATAACAGATATCAATGGTTTCTGAATCTACACCCACTTTACGAATACGCCAAATAGCTTCTTCTACCGTGAGATTTTCCTTTAAATCCAGATATTCTACTGTCATAATACTACCTGCTGAATCTTCTGGATATCGCAATAAATGGTTAATATCATGGCGCACTTCCGGATTAGCATTGGCAAGTAACTTCTTCACAATATTAGCTGGCATTTCCTCTAGTAAATCAGTAGCATCATCTGCCATTAAGTTATTAATAATACCAGAGGCCTCTCGATCAGATAGCGAAATAATAATCATCTGTTGACTATCCATTGGAAGGTAGGAAAATACATCTGCCGCTAAACCCTTTGGGAGAATGCGGAAGATTTTAAGCATCTCCTCGTCCGCTAATGCTTCCAAAAAAAGAGCAATATCAGCATCGTTGTACTCCGACAATTCTTGTCGTAGACGCGTGTATTGCTTCGTATCGATTAGGTTATTTAATTCTTGCAAGCCCGTTATTTTCTCCATACTTCAAGCTCCTTGCGATTCATTCAAAAGATTATACTGTTTAAAACCTATACTCCTAACTATACTAAAGAGCATTTGCTTTGTCAACGAGCTTGCAGAAGAAACCTATATCCAAGACACATCTTTCTGATACCTATGAATCACGAATTAGATTGTCGCGATCCATTTTTAAAAAAGATTGCTGTTAATACTATCATAAGAAGAATTCCTACCACTATACCAACTGTTTCTACCACTGCTACACTTCCTAATGCCATTAATAACATAGCGCCAAATCCTTCTGCGGCAATTAAAATATAGCAAGTCACAACCACCGTCATAAACATTGCTGGAAGTAATGGAATCCAGAAATTCTTACCTTGCTTTTTCAAATAAGTAGCTGCTGCCCATAGAGCAATGCAAGCTAAGGTCTGATTCGACCATGCAAAATATCTCCATATAACTGAGAAATCAATAAACAACAAAGCAACGGCAACGGCAAATACCGGAACTACAATTTTATAACGGTTTATAGCTTTTGTCTGATCGATTTTAAGTGAATCTGCTACTGTTAAACGCAAAGAGCGAAATGCTGTGTCTCCTGATGTGATTGGGCAAGCTACAACACCAAGAACTGCTAGAACCATACCTACTTTTCCCATTAAGCCTGTAGAAATTTCATTCACTACTACTGCAGCTGCTCCTGCATCTGCAAGGCCTTGTAAAGAACCATAAAATGTCATGGCTGCCGCTGCCCAAATAAGAGCGACTACTCCTTCTGCTACCATGGCACCATAGAACACTTTATGCCCTTCTTTCTCATTTTGGATACAACGTGCCATCATAGGCGATTGTGTCGCATGGAATCCGGAAATAGCTCCACAAGCAATGGAAATAAAAAGGTAAGGAAAGATAGACGTTCCATTTACATGCGGATTGCCCCATGCAAGTTCTGGAATTTCTGTTATCATTCCATTTACACACATGCCTCCAATAATACCAAAGGCCATAATAAATAAAGCTCCCCCAAAAAGCGGATAAATTTTACCAATCAATTTATCAATTGGCAACACGGTTGCGATCATATAATAAATTAGAATAATAATCACAAAAACCCAACTGTTAATTCCCGTTAGGGTCTGTAATAAACCTGCTGGCGAAGAAACAAAAACCACACCTACTAATAGTAATAAAACAACCGAGAATACTATCATGACCTTCTTCATAACTTCTCCAAGGTTCTCTCCGACTAAAACAGATAGGGATGCTCCATCAGACCTTAACGACATCATACCAATCAAAAAGTCATGAACTGCTCCTCCAAAAATACATCCAAATACAATCCATAAAAAAGCTGCAGGTCCCCACATAGCACCCGCTATTGCGCCAAAAATCGGCCCTGTTCCTGCAATATTAAGAAATTGAATCAAAAATGCTTTCCATGTTGGCATTGCTACATAATCAAAACCATCTGCTTTTGCAATGGCTGGTACCGTTCGATTCTCATCAATACCAAATACTTTCTCCACCACCTTACCATACACGGCAAATCCAAGTATCAATGCTATTACTGATAAAATAAATGTAATCATACCCTCACCTTTTCCTTTCCTACACTTCAATCAATTGCCAGACTATTGCATTTATTATATACCCATTTTGTGAGTTTCACAAGATTAACTCTAAGTTCTTCCATGGCTCCCACTGACTACCACGAAGACAAATGAGCCAAGTACATAGATACAAAAAAATGCTCATACCGGAAAAGATTTGACAATCTTTACACCGTATAAGCGTCTTTTTGTTCTTCAATAAATATGCGACTGATTATTCAGCATCTCCCATTAAGAAGAATAATGCAAGATAAATCCAGAAACCTGCACTACCAAATGCTACTCCAAGAATGAATAATAAACGGAATAACCAAAGTGGTTTGTCAAAGTGTGCTGCTAATCCAGTACAAACTCCGAAAATAAATTTGCCTTCTGTTACCTTTTTAATGTTCTTCATACAAATACCCTCTTTCATAAATAATTTAGATTAATTGTTTCAAAGCTGAAATACTTAAATTCCGACACTTCTTTTAACAATTTTACCTTGATTTTGTCTCTTTGTCAACAATATTCTCTATATTTCTCTATAATATTTCTCTATGATTTTGTATAAAACTTCCGCTTCTTTTTATCAAGATTTTTAAGGTGACTTTCATACTTTACATAGGCCATAACTATAAGAATTGTTCCTATACTAACTGGTATGGACAGGAGCAAACAAGCCCTCGTTCCTTGTGAGTTGTATTGTAGGATTCCAAACACAAAGAAGTATACTCCAATATGCACAGCATAGAGCTTACTAATATGCTTGGAGAAAAAGTGAATTACCCCAAAGATATACTGCCCCCCTCTTCCCCACTTTTTCCCTTGATTGAGAATAGGATCAATCACACCTGCTAGTGAAATAAGAATAGCTGTAGTCGCAATACATTTTAACACATTCGGATACATATATTGGTTATGCAAATAGTCAAAGATGATCGGAAGCTGTTCATTGGACAGAAGAATCCAAGTAATATATGCAATGGAAATTGGTATCGTAATCGGAAGGGCTCTTTTATAAAAGAGTGATTTCTCCCCACAAGTTAAGAAATAGCGTCCAAAGAAGTAGCCAATGGCCGTAAAACTAATATAAGGCCATACTGCAAATGAAACAGTTCCTCCTGCCGTAAAGAACATTCGTATAATAGCTTCTAAAATTCTATTAGAATTACTAAGTTGTGCAAGAAATGGACTCGTTGCCGATACAACAAGTGCCACAATTAAATATCCATATAACGGCATACGAATTCTTCTAAAAAACGCCATTAATAATTGAATCACTCCAGCAATATAGAAGATATTTAACATTAATAGAACATAGGGTGCCAACCCCTTTATGATAAGAACTTCCTCCTCTATACTTCTTCCTATTAATATATAACAACCAAGTGGTAGGAGCAATACGATCATATTGCAAAGATTAGATAGAAATTGATAACCAATCCATTTAATACCAGAACCAGCTATATCTCTAGCATTTTGTTTCCTTGAGTAGGCTAGTCCAAATCCCATAAAGAATAGAAATAGGCTCGCTCCCGTAAACATTCCTACACTAAATATCCCTTGGTACGCAGCAGACTGTAATGCTTCTGCATTTCCTAATAACTGAAAGGAATGTACAACGAATATGAGAAAGATAAAGGATCCCTTTAATACATCCATCTCCACTTGTCTTCCTTGATTCATAATTGGCTTTTCACTAATTCGATCCATCTCAATTCCTCCTATATCATCTTATCTGTGCAATAGCTAATTTCCTTTTCTTAGTAATTTTGTTCATTATACACCATTTACAACTACTTGAAAAGAAAACCTACCATTTGTATAAAGGATACTATCCATGGTAAGAATCCTTAAGAAACATTTAAGTTTCTATGAACAATTACAAAAAACCTTTTATTTGCAGTATAAATTTGCTATAATTAACATCATACGGAGTAATGTATGATTACTCTATACATACAACTGTTGAAAATCATCTATAGCAATAGAGAACAGGTTGAAAGTAGATTTTCACACTACTTAGAGAAAGGAAAGGAAATAAAATCAATATGAATTACGGTATAAAAGGCGTAGTGAAGAAACGAAAAGCCTTAAGTTCCAAATCAATTAGGTATAAGAAGATGCTAGTCATTGGCACCATTAACATTGCCATCTTGGCTGTTATTTCAATTGGCGTCATTGGTGCTTCCTTGGGAATAGGAGTATTTATGGGTATTATAGACGATGCTCCAGACCTTTCCACACTGGATGTACTCCCTTCTGGTTATACCACACTTGTATACGATTCCGAAGGAACTGAAACAGCAAAGCTGGTGTCTGCTGATTCCAACAGACGATATCGTACCATGGATCAAATCCCTCAATATTTAGCCGATGCATTTGTTGCTATTGAAGACGAACGGTTCTATGAGCACAATGGAATTGACATTAAGGGAATTATTCGAGCTGCTGCTTCTACCCTAGAAAGCGGAAGTCTGGGAGAAG
>JAWXVE010000053.1:0-15887 GCA_044425575.1 Eubacteriales bacterium
CTCATATTTTAATTGACACGGAGTGGTTTGAGAATATGAGCGGAGAGTCTACACCGCTACCTACTATAGAATTAGAAGAACAAGATCCTGCAATTATTGTATATACATCAGGTTCCACTGGGAACCCAAAAGGCGTGGTGAATTCCCACGGCACTTTAATGCTTGCTATGAAAGAAACAGTTTCAGTGCGGACACAAGAAGATAAATTCCTATCCATTGCCTCTTTTAGCTTTATTGCCATTGTATTAGATATTTTTACACCGTTATTTCTAGGTGCTACAGTATGCATTGCAGATGATACAGAACGCAAGGATGCAGATTTATTAGTGGAAATGATTCATACACATAGAATTACTACTGCATTCTTTCCACCGCAACTTGGTAAAAGTATTCTACCAAGAGCAGAGGATCAACTAGTAAGTATTATTACTGGTTCCGATCGTGTTGCGAACTTCTATAGTAAGAAGACGAAAATTGTTAATGCCTACGGTGCCAGTGAAACTTGTGGACCTTGCCTCTTTTATGAAATTGATCAACCTTATGCAATGAGAACTCCAATCTGTCCTACTATAGAGGGACGTGGTGTGTATCTATTAGACGATAATCATGAACAAGTGCCTCTTGGAGAAGAAGGTGAAATCTGTATTAGTGGGCAAATCGCTACAGAATACTTAAATCTTCCAGAACTAACGCAGGAACGATTTATTGTAAATCCATTTGCCACAGGTACGGAAGGTAAGATATTATTCAAGACTGGGGATATGGGACGCATTAATGAAAAGAACCAACTAGAATACGTACAACGTAAGGACTGGATGGTTAAGATTCGTGGATTCCGTGTAGAACCAGGAGAAGTAGAAGTTGCAATTGTAAGCAATACGCCGGCCAAAGAGGCAGTTGTGAAGAGCTTTACCAATGGAGCGGGAGAATTGGCACTTTTTGGTATTTATACAGCAGAGAGTACTATATCATCTTCTGAAATCGTAGATGGTATCTCAAGATTCTTGCCTAATTATATGATTCCTGTATTCTTAGAACAAGTGGAACGCTTACCCCTTAATGCAAATGGTAAGGTAGACTATAAGAATATTTTACCTCCTGACCTTGCCAAATTTAAAAGTGTTTATGCACCACCAACGAATCAAATAGAAAAGGATATTTGCAACGCTTTTGCTGCTGTTTTTCATACAGATTCCATTGGTATCTACGATGATTTTCATCTACTTGGAGGAGATTCTATTACAGCTGTGCGCCTTCAGACTATGCTAGAGCAGTATCACCTTAGTGCAGGAGACATCTTAAGTGCAGGGACACCAGAGCAATTAGCCATGAAACAAACAAGACCTATTCTTGGAAAAGCAGAGAATCGCCAAGTATGGCCACTTACTTTTGCAGAAGAGCAAATGGCAATTGAGCAGCAGTTAGAGCCAGAGTCTGTGTCCTATAATATTAATCTTGCTATTAGAATTGAAGGAACGCTACATAAGGAGCAATTAGAAGTGGCATTGCAACACATGTTAAAACGCCATAGAATCTTATGCTCTTATTACCCATTGGTAAATGGGGAATATAGCCATTGTATACAAGAGGATCTACAAGTTGCTATAGAATCCATTTCTTGTAAGAAAGAGGAAGAGTCTCAACTTATTCAGGCACATAACACGCCATTTCAATTAGAGGTGGCACCTTTGTTACGTATGTACTTATATGAGCATGAGACAAATTGTTATACCTTACAATTTTGTATTCATCACATTATATTTGATAAGTCTAGTTGTGATGTATTCATTCCAGAATTACTTGCCTTGTATCATGGAGAATCTTTGCCTCCACTTTCCTATGACTATTTTGACTATGCCGTATGGCAAGAAGATAAGCATGAAGGGGAGCAAATGGGAGCGGCTGCCTTCCAAGAGATGTTTGTAGATGGTGTTCCTGAGAATGAAATGCCAACCCATGTGAATCGACCAAATAAACTTCCTCTTGCAGATGTTCGCCTAGTAGAACATCTTAAGAGTAGCCTAATCAAAGAAACTGCTAAGAAGTTAGGCGTTACCTCTTACGGTTTGTTAACCTCTGTTCTTGGTATGACGTTAGGAAAGTATTGTGGCAGTGAGGATGTAGTCATTGGTTCTGCCATGAGCGGACGTGGTATTTCCGAACAAGATTCCATGATTGGAATGTTTGTTAATATTTTACCAATTAGAATGAAACCACAAGGAACTAAGAACATTAGCGAGTACGTATTAGAAACCGCCAATGGAATTCGTACGGTAAAAACTAACCAAACCTATCCATTTGCTAAACTTGTTCCAATCCTTGCCCCAGACCGCAATGCATCTCGTTCTCCTGTATTTGATGTAATCTTTAACTACCTACAAGAATTTCCAGTGGTAGCAGATGGAGATATGGAATGGTCTATGCTTCCTATGCCACGTCAAAACATTGCCATCGATCTGTTATTAGAGGCGGAACATGAAGGAGATGAGATTGCGCTTACTCTTTCGTATTCCAAAGATTTATACGATGCACAAGTAGTAGAGAACTTTATGGAACAATACTTAACCATTCTACACCGTATTATAGAAGGTACAGGCACAGAAATGATTATGGATGTGGCAGAATTACCAGAACGCCAACGTCTAGTAGTAATGGAGGAATTTACCGGTCTTAGTTCAGATGCATTACTAGGCAACTCTGTGGTAGATCTGATTCAAGAACAAGTGAAACTACACCCTAACAATCGAGCAGTAGTATTCAAAGATCAATCCTTAACATACGAGGAATTCAATGGGTATACCAATCGCATTGCATCCTTTCTTATGGAAAAAGGAGTGGGTTCTGGAGATGTAGTTGGTATTATGGTTCGAAAAGGGTTGCTTATGCCAGCTCTTGCAGTAGCTGCCTCTAAGACAGGTGCAGCTTATTTGCCAATGGATCCAAGTTACCCAACGGACCGATTAGAATTCATGGTAGAAGATGCTGGTGTAAAAGTACTGATTACAGAAGAAGATTTACTTAGTCAAATTCCAAGCTTTCAAGGTCATGTATTAACCTTATCCATGATTGGAACACTTCCAGTAGTTGATATCGTGATTAATAACACCAAACCAAGTGATACCTTTATCTTACTCTACACTTCTGGAACAACAGGCAAGCCAAAAGGTGTTATGCTAAGTCATGGAAATCTTGTGAACTTTATCCATTATTATAACAGAATGTATGAGCTTACAGACACAGATAACATTCCTGCCTATGCAAGCTTTGGCTTTGATGCCAATATGATGGATACGTATCCAACTCTTACAAGTGGTGCTTGTCTTCATATACTTCCTGAAGAAATGCGCCTTGATTTAAAAGGAATTGCCAATTATTATGAGAAAGAAAATATTACAGTTGCCTTTTTAACTACTCAGATAGGTAGACAATTTGTAGAGACTTATCCAAATGCTAAGATTCGTGCTATGTCAGTTGGTGGAGAGGGACTAACCCCAGTTATGCCACCAAACTATTCCTTCTACAATGCATATGGTCCAACAGAGTGCACCATATTCTGTACTCATTTTAAAATAGAAGAATTGTATGACCGTGTCCCAATTGGATGGGCCACAGACAATACCCAGATTTACGTAGTAGATGGAAGAGGACGATTAGCACCAGTTGGCGTGGCCGGAGAATTATGCATTGCAGGTAGACAAGTAGCCAAGGGCTATTTGAACCATCCAGATTTAACAGAAGAAAAGTTTGTTGCCAATCCATTTTCACAAGAAGAGGATTACAATAGAATCTATAAGAGCGGTGACGTGGTGCGGTATTTACCACATGGTATTATTGACTTTGTAGGAAGAAGAGATTTCCAAGTGAAAATTCGTGGATTCCGTGTGGAATTAACAGAAATTGAAGGACGTATCCGCCAATTCCCTAATATGAAAGATGCCACTGTTATTGCACGAGAAGATAGTGGCGGTGGCAAGAAGATTGTAGCATATCTTGTATCAGATGAAAGTATTGATATATCTGCTTTAGAAGATTTCATTAAAGAAGAGCTACCTGTTTACATGGTTCCATCTGCTATGATGCAGATTGATACAATTCCTTGGAATCAAAATGGAAAAGTAAATCGAAAAGAATTGCCAGAGATTCCGCTGCAAGCAGAAGAAATTGTTCCACCTAATACAGATTTAGAACGACAATTAATTACGATTATTGGTCAAGTACTAGGGTCGGAGGAATTCGGTATTACCACAGACTTAATGTATGCGGGATTAAATTCCCTATCGGCTATTAAGGCTGCTGCCTTGGTATCAGAAGCAACTGGGAAAGAGTTATCCACGATGGAGATTATGAACCTGAAAACAGTAGAGGAAATTGCTAAACTCCTCACCGAGAAATCTCAGGTGGCAGAGGAAGAAGTTTATGAAAAGAGAGATTATTATCCACTAACAACCAATCAGTTAGGGGTATATTTCTCTTGTGTAAAAGATAGCAATAGCGTAGTATATAACATCCCATTTGAACTTACATTCTCATTAGCTACAGATTGTAAGAAATTACAAGAAGCAGTGGAACTTGTTATTAATAACCATGCATACGTTAAATCCCAATTACTATTGGTGGATAACACACCCGTACTAGCACCACTTTATGACACTGATGTCATAATTCCTTATAGAGAATGTAGCCATGCTACTTATGAACAAAAGCGTGAACAATTTGTAAAACCATTTTCACTTTATGGAGATGTACTATATCGTATGGCTATGTACCGCACAGAGGAAGGCATCTATCTGTTGCTTGATTTCCACCATATGATATTTGATGGCGCATCCCTTGATATTCTCTTGAGAGATATGATGCAAGTATATAATGGTGAGAACATTGGGCAAGAAGCTTTTACAAGTTACGATTTAGCATTACAAGAACAAGCTTTGGAATCTTCTGATGCATTAGTCCAGGCAAAAGAATTCTTCGCTAAGCGCATTGGTGACTGCGAAGGTGCCACGAATCTACCATACGATCACCACTCCACAGAGATTGGAAGCCCAATTACTGCTACTTGTGCGGTACCAAAAGGAATTGTAGCAGCAGCTATAAAAGGACTTGGTATTACACCATCCAATCTATTCTTAGGGGCAACCGCGATTGTAACAGGAAGAATTGCATCCACCCATCAAGTACGAATTGCAACCATTAGCAATGGCCGTGATGGATCAAAGTTACAGAATAATCTAGGTATGTTAGTAAAGACACTTCCTGTTGCCTTGAGTCTAGAAGAAGGGCCAAAGTCATGTGATTTCTTACAAGGAGTTCAAGAGGAAATGATTGGTATCCTAAGCAATCAGATTTATCCTTACTTGTATGCATCATCTGACTATGAATATAATGCCAGTCTACTCTATGCGTACCAAGGTGGTGTGGTGTCTGATTACCAATTAGAGAAAGAGCCAATACAAGTGAGTGATTTAGGACGTGATCATGTTAAGTTCCCATTATCCATTCATATCTATGAATCTGCTACGGAATATATCGTAGAAGCAGAAGGAGATGATTCCCTGTTCTGCCTAGACACCGTTACCATGTATGCAGATTGTATTGGACAGGTGGCACAACAATTAACTATGGCTCAAGAACAATCCATTCATAAGTTATCGATTATGACCAAGGAACAAGAAGAAGTGGTTGAAAGTTTCCGCCATCCGTATGAACCAATTCGGGAAACCGCATTGCATCATATGTTTGAAACCATAGCAGAGAACCATCCTGACAATGAAGCTTTAGTTGCCACTGATGGAACGTATACGTATGGTACACTCAATCAAAGAGCCAACGCTGTTGCCAATGCACTACTGGCTATGGGTGTTGCTTCTGAAGAACCAGTTGGTTTCTTGTTACCACGAACGAGTCATATTATTACGAGTATGTTAGGTATTATGAAGGCTGGTTGTGCTTACATCCCAATTGACCCAGATTATCCAGAAGAGCGTATTGCTCATGTTCTAGAAGATAGTGGAGCACGTTATCTGATAACAGATGGTAGTACAGATCTTAAGAATGTATTAGACATTCATGAATTACTAAGCCATGAGAATACTGCTAACCCTCAGATAAAAGTTACTAGAGATCAACTTTGTTACATTATCTATACCTCAGGTTCTACAGGCAAGCCAAAAGGTGTTATGTTAACACATGGAGGTATTCTCAATTACGTTGCAAATGTACCACAGAATCGCCACGTTACTGCTTTGGTAGAACGTGCATGTGTCATGGTATCGGTTACAACAGTTAGTTTTGATATGTTTTTGAAGGAAGCTTTTACCACCTTAATGAATGGGTTGAAGCTTGTATTAGCAGATGATGAAGCATCCAAGAATCCAGAACAACTTGCTCAGTTATTCCGTGAGACAGGTGGATCTGCATTTAACGCTACACCATCTAGAATGATGCAATATATGGAATTACCTTCTATTGTTGAGATGCTTTCTAAGTGCCATGTGATTATGGCAGGTGGAGAAGGATACCCTGCCGCCTTATACCAGAAGTTAAGAAGTATAACAGATGCAACCTTAATTAATACATATGGACCAACAGAGATTACAGTTTCTTCCAATGCGAAGATTCTAGAAGATGATCAGATTACCATTGGTGCACCACTTCATAATGTAACCGAGCAGGTTATGGATTTTACAGGTAATCCTCTTCCAGTGGGAGCAACTGGAGAATTGTGGATTGGTGGATACGGTGTGGCTCGTGGATACCTAGGCAATCCAGAGATGACTGCAGAACGTTTTGTTCCTGTGGACGGGGAGCGATATTATCAATCGGGAGACTTAGCTAAGTGGTCCAAATCTGGAGAGATTACCATATTAGGACGAAATGATGGCCAGATTAAGTTGCGAGGACTACGAATTGAATTAGGGGAAATCGAAAGTGCCCTTGCCAAGATAGAACACATTAGCTCTTGTGTGGTAATGGTTCGCACCATTCACGAAGTAGAACATTTATGCGCTTATTATACAGCAGATTGTTCCCTTCTTGCTGAAACCTTGCGAGAAGAATTGTTAAAAACATTAACGGTTTATATGGTACCAACTGCTTACCTACAAATGGATGCGTTGCCAATGACACCAAATGGTAAAATTGATCGGAAACAATTGCCAGAACCATCCTTAATGCAAAAGCAAAATTACGAGCAACCACTGAATCTAGAAGAAGAAGCAATGTGTCATATATTTGCTACTATTCTTCATCTTGACAAAGTAGGTGCAACAGATAATTTCTTCCATCTAGGAGGAAGCTCTCTCTTAGTGACACAACTTACCATTGATGGTGCAAAACAAGGTTTCTCTATTAATTATGGTGATGTATTTGCACATCCAACACCAAGAGAACTTGCGCAATTACAGAAGGAATCAACGAAAGACAATCAAGAAGTGGAAGATACGTGTATCACAGATTATGACTATAGTAGAATAGAAAAACTTCTAGAGAACAATACCATTGCATACTTAATTACAGGTGATTCTATGGAACTTGGTAATATTGTACTTACAGGGGCCACAGGCTTCTTGGGCATTCACATGTTGCGAGAATATCTACAGCAAGAAAAAGGCACTGCTTATTGTATTATACGAGGTGGTAAATTATCAGCTGAGGAACGACTCAACACCATGCTGGCTTATTACTTTACAGAAGATTACAATGATTTGTTTGGTGTACGTATTGTAGTAGTAGAAGGAAGTATTACAGATGAGCATCTCTATGAACAACTTCATGCACTACCTGTTGATACCTTCATTAACTGTGCTGCTAATGTAAAGCACTTTTCTGCTGGTACGGACATTGAAGATGTAAATGTACTAGGAGTAGAACATTGCGTGAACTTCTGTGTGGAAAAAGAATGTAAATTCATTCAAGTATCTACTGCAAGTATTGCAGGAATGAGCATTGACAATTTAGAATTAGAACAGATGAAATTATCAGAAACCATGCTTTACTTTGGACAAGATTTATCCAACAAATACGTTCATAGTAAATTCTTGGCAGAACGCTATATCTTAGAAGCCATTGGGACAAAAGGCCTGACAGCTAAGATTATGCGTGTGGGAAATCTCATGGCCCGTGATGATGATGGTGAGTTCCAGATTAATTACAACACAAATAACTTCTTAAGTCGTATTAAGGCTTACCACACCATTGGAGCCATTCCTTACGATGACTTATTAATACCTGTAGAATTTGCACCAATTGATCGCACTGTATGTGCTATTTTACAATTAGCTAAGACACCAAAAGAGAATTGTGTCTTCCACCCATATAATGACCATGATATCTTTATTGGCGATATTATGTATGCCCTCGAGCACATTGGAATTCATATTACACCTTGCGAACGGTGTGTTTATGATAAGGCTTACCAATCTGCTATGCAAAATCCAAACAAGGCAAAACATTTAAATGCCATGGTAGCATATCAAGAACATGGAAAGCGTGTCATTCCAATTAAATCGGTGAACCGCTATACAGCACAAGCATTAGTGCGCCACGGATTTATATGGCCAAGTACCGATCTTACTTATTTAGAGAAGTTCTTTGAAGGCATGAAGACCTTGGGCTATTTTGATTGAGAAGAAGGGTATGGAGAATAGTATGTTGCAACGCGATGGAAACCTCATTACGAGTAAGTTCAAAGAATATTTGTTCCCTACGATTTTAACCTCCCTAGCAATTTCCCTTGCTTCTGTAGTAGATAGTATGATTGTTGGGAATCTTCTAGGGGAACAAGAATTAGCTGCTGTAGGTGTAACTGGACCCATTATATTTTGCCTTAATACCATTTATATTTTATTTAATATTGGCGGCATTTCCTGTGCCTCTGTTGCAAAAGGGGAAATGAACCTTAAGAAAGCTAATCAAATGTTTACTCTTGCGATTACGCTAGGTGTGTTATCCATGGTTGGTCTACTAGTACTGGTGCATGTGTTTCTTGCACCCCTTTCCCTTTTTCTAGCGGGAGGAGATGAAGAATTCGCCATTTTAGTGGCTGATTATCTGCGCCCATTAGTTGTAGCAGGTCCATTCCTTATGTTTTCCAATGGCCTTGCTACCTTTGCCAGAGGAGATGGAAAGCCAAACAGCTCAGTACGCATAGTACTAATTGCCAATGCAGTAAATCTAATCTTTGATTACTCCCTCATTGCATTTTTTGGATTTGGAATTGAGGGAGCGGGATTATCCACGACTCTTGGATATATGGCAGGAAGTTTTATCGTGATTCCATATCTATTGTCCAAGGAGAGAACCTTCCGATTTACATTAAAGGGTGCCTTTGCAAAGAATACCATTGCAATTGTAAAAACAGGTATGCCAAAAGCATTGATTCAAGTTGCCTCCCTTCTTCGATCGGTAGTATTAAATACATTAATTCTAGCCACCCTTGGCAATCTAGGGATGTCTATGATGACTGTATTTTTAAACATTACCATGATATCTGCCATTTTTGTAGGAGGCACCAGCGATACACTTTTGCCAATTGTGGGCGTTTTATACGGAGAGCAAGATTATTATGGAATTCGAGTGGCTGTGCGCAAAGGTTCTCATGTACTATTAATTGCTTGTAGCGCATTACTTGTATTCTTTATGGCATTTCCTACGGTAGTTGGGAATTGGTTTGGATTACCAGATACGGGTGGTGTTTTCGAAGCTGCACTGCGCTTGTATGCCCTTTATCTTCCATTTCAAGCTTGCAACTTGACCATTCAGAATCTATATAATATTACAGAACGCAAAGTAATGGCATCTGCCATGGCGGTGCTAGATGGATTAATCTATGTATTATTATTTGCCTTTATCTGCGCAAGTATTCAGGGCAATTTATTATGGCTTGCCTTTGCATTATCAGGGCTATTTACCTTGTTGACCATATTATTATGGGGAGCTTATGTTAAGAAAAAAGAAGGAGTAGCAGGAATTCTATTATTGAAATTATTAGATACTTCTCTTACCCAGCAAGAAGCTTCTATTGTGCCAAGTGAAACAAAAATTCAAGACTTACTTGGGGAAATGAAAGAAAGTTGGTTGCCTTCTACTTACAGTGATTCCATGAATCAAGATATTCTTCTTTGCACAGAAGCTATTTTACGCCATGTAGAAACAAGAGGGGAACAAGAAGGGGATAAGATTATGGCAGATATTTGTCTTGCCATTACTCCGGAATACGTTCAGTTGCGAGTTCGAGACAATGCGCCTGTTACAGAGCTAGTAGAAGAAGTAGATTATAACGCGGTACTATCCCTTCCAGAAGAGGAACATAGAAGGGTGGATGTGGCACAAAAGCTAGGATTCTGTGTTAGCCTATTTCAGTGGAATCTATAAGATCGTTAGGGCCAAGTGGAATAAGGCAGACTTCTTCTGGCTTGGCACTGCATACACAGATTTGGTGACCATTTAATTCATGCCAATAGAGATACCATTCCTGTTCACCAATGGAATGGTATTCTTCTTGTATTGGTAAAATAGAAAAAGATTTTGGATCCATATGAAACCCTTGTCCATATGCTTTCATGACGCTTTCTTTTCCACACCATAATTGGTAAAATGCCTCATTGGTGCCAATGGATTCAAGCCAATCCATTTCTCTATCTGTATAACACTTTCTTGCTACTTTCGAAGAATAGGTATCTATGACTTCAATATCTACTCCTATAGTAGTGTCCGAAACTCCTAACACCACATAGTCCCCTGAATGGGACACATTAAAATAAGGTCCCTGTTCACCTGACACAATTGGTTTGCCATAAGGTTCTACTTGTAGGCTCGTGTAATAAAGTGGACCTAGGGACTTACGAATCAACAAGCCCGCTACAAGAGAACGGATTTGATCCTTGTGCTGCCGATATTTGCCAATGGCCTCTTGGCGCTGTGGCAGGAGTAGATGACATCCTTCTAAGGTATGAAATTCGTGAATATTGCAATAATATAGATTCATTCTTCTCCTCATTTCATAAGCGTTCTAAGAGTGTTCCATCTTAGTCAATGGTATGCTTTGTAAGCCAACTTTACAAAGATGCACAAACGCATTATCTCCAATGCCAGGCAAAATTAATCGCACGTCAATGCCAGATTTTGATGCATAAACTGTTTCGCCAACAGCTTCGTCATCAGTGGGATTGTCGTAAAATGGCTGTACAACACCATCTGTTTTGTATTTTTTTGGGGACGGTACTGCGTAAAGTCATCTGTTTTTTGGGTGGTGGCATTCCACATGGCAAGAAACATCACGGTAAGGTTGTACACAGCATCGCCTTTTAGCATAATCAAGCACAAATAAAATGGCGAATGCCCACTCGGCATAATCGCTCATAAGTGAAATAAGTCCTAACCATAATCCTATTTGCAGCAATGCCGATAACGCAATGAAGACAATCCGTGGAGCTGCTCCTTTTAAAAATTTATTCATCTTGATTCTTTTCCCATCGTAAACAAATGTTTGAAAAGTGGTATATATCACATAATAACAAATATTGAGTTCATTATTTTTGTTGTCGTTGTCGTTAGAAATGATTCGCAACTACCATAAACACGCCTAGAGTCATCAATACAATACCTATAGAACGGTTCAGCACTTTGTACGATGCACGGTTGGCAAACCGTGCCCCCAGCAGTGCAAAGGTAAGGGTAGATAACACGCAGGTGGCGAAAATCAGTGGGTCTGGCATGCTGCCCTCTAGGGTGAAGTGCGAAACAGAGCCAAACAGTGCGGTAAATGTCATAATGAAAACGCTGGTACCAACCGCCATTTTTAGTTCGTATCCAAGCACGCTGGTGAGCAGCATTAGCATCATCATACCGCCGCCCGCTCCGATAAACCCGCAGATAAGCCCGATGATGGTACCACATAAAATTGGCATGATAACGCGCATTTTGCCTTGAAATTCATGAATTTTTTGAGGGGTTTTTTCTTTGAACGACTTGCGGAAAAAGCTAATACCCATTATAAGCGACAGGTAAACTGTGAAGTTGCCCAGCGTTGTGGTTGGCACAAAATACGAAATGCCCGTGCCAATCAGGGTGAAAATCAATACACTAATCAGTAGCAATTTGCTATTTTTAAGGTCGATGTTTTTGTTTTTGCCATAGGTATACGCCGAGGCCGCACTTGCCAAAACATCGGATGCCAGTGCAATGCCGATGGCCTGAAATGCATTGACCCCTAAAAACGTAACCAACATTGGCGAAATAACAACTGCCGCACTCATCCCTGCAAAGCCGGTGCCAAGACCAGCACCCATGCCAGCGAGAATGCAAATTAATATAGTCCCTAATAATTCCATGTTAGTACTCCTGTTCTTTTGATAAATTATCATTTATTTTGTCGATTACCTGATTAAAAACTTCAAGTTCTTGTGATGTTAGACCTGTAAAGGCATTCTTATGAAACTCGTTCACACAACGATTGTATGCATCTATGATAGGTCCGCTACGTTCAAGCAGAAATAGTTGTTGCACCTTTTTATTGTTGTCACAGCAGCACTTTTCAATATAGTTACTATTTACAAGGTTGGTAATTGCAGTTGAAATATGCGATTTCGCATAGTCCTTTGCCCTCATAATATCAGTAAATGTGTTACTGTCTGGTTCCTCGCTTAAAAAGCCTAAAATCTCGATTTCCATTAGATTTAGCCCGTACTGATCTATTATACTATTAAAATATTGCTTGCGCTTCAGGTTAATGGAGTGGAAGCGCTCTTTCATATCATTCATAATAATAACTATACCTTTCGCAAAGTGCCGTGTGAAAATATTAATGTTCACACTACTTGTCCGCCATAATTGTTCTGAATAGAACAATTATAATTCAAAATAAAGTTGAAATCAAGTTCTTTTTGTGAATATTGTAATAATATAGTTGTATTTTTCTTGTCATTTCATATGTGTAATGAGGTATCTTAATGATTAGTCAATGGTGTGCTTTGTAAGCCAGCGTGTTCCTTTGTAACGAAAGTGGAAGAGGAAGAAACGAATGACCCACTCAGCACTTGCGGCAAAGAAGATCCCATGGATGCCATATCCCAATACAATTGCTAATAAGTATCCTAACCCAACACGAATGCTCCACATGGTAATTAAGGATACAACAGAGGAGTAAGTAGCATCTCCAGCAGAGCGTAATACGTGTGGCATAATGTTAGACATTGCCCATACAAATGGCATAGGAATCATTCCAATTAGTAGTAGTCCCCAAATGGTAGATAAGCTAGTAGGATCTGGGTTATATAATTGAATCAAATATTGACTAACTGGTAAGAAGATTCCAATGCTTATAATTAATAGAACAGTGCCTAGATGAACTAACTTTTTCCCATACCATCTAGCTAAGTTTCTATTTTCTGCTCCTACACTTTGGCCAATAATGGTAGTCGCTAGTGTTCCAACTGCCATTGGTGCAGCTGTTATCACACCTAGCAAGGAAGTTACTATGGCATAAGAAGCAATGATTTTCGTATCAAAATCCGATATCATAATTTGGCCAATAATGGCTCCCCCATAATAGAAACATTGTTCTGCACTAAAAGGAATGCTAATCTTAAAAATAGACTTTACATAGCTTGGGTTAAATTGTAACACATGCTCTTTCTTAAGAGCTAATAATCGATTCTTCTTGTAGAACAAATAGTAAATGGCAACTGCAGTTCCAATAAGACGTGCAATATTCAGTGCCAGTACAGTACCTTGAATGTCCCATTTTAACTGATTTACAAATAGAACAGATAGGAATAAATAAGCAAAATTAATAAAAACAGTTAAATATAAGCAAACTTTGGTTTCCCCTAATCCACGAAAGATGGAGAAAATACTGGTAAAGATAGATAGGGTAATAGAGGAAATGCTAACACCTACTAAATAGAGAATTGCCTTGTCAATTACAGCCGCTTCTGCATTGCCAAAAAAACCATTTACAATAACAGGGGAACACAGAATGACAATAGTATTGAGCACGATGGCAATGACGATGGTAATAGATAGCGTGTGACCAGATGCTTGTAGAATCTTAAGTTCATCTTTGCGGCCTTTGTATTGTGCAACCACAACAGTACCACCAGCAGCAACTGCGTTAATGACGCATACTAATAAGGTAGTAATGGGATTAATAAGGCTAACTGCAGCTACGGAATCTTGACTAGACGAGCTAATCATAGAAGTAGTAATCATGGCGATGGCACTTATGAAAAACATATCTAATATTAAAGGAATTAGCATTTTAAAAATCTCTTGGTAAGTGAACATTTCACTAGTAAAATGCTTGTGGAAAAAGGAATCTAGCCTACGCTTCAAGGTGCCTCCATTCATGGCATACACAATGGTGTATTCCATCCATAATCTATAAATCTAAATCATCATACTACAATTAATCTAAGAATACAATTACAATTAATAGAATTAATGTCGCAAGGTTGGTCCCAAGAGGCTATGGGTATTATCATAAGTATATTGCTTATTTTTTTGAGATGGCAGAATTACTTGTACTGGTTTATCTACGGCAAGATCCTTGGTGTGTATGCCTGTATAATAGGCATCTAGTTCTTGACGAAAACTTAGTGTGTAGAAAGAATCACAGCCCTATAATCATCAACATAATTTACATGAAGATTTTGCCTATATATAATCCTCAATGACCTAATTCATCATTAAGAACAAGACATTTCATCCTAGTTGTTGCTCTTCTATTCTTTAAGTTTATCTTTTTTCAGTCTCACTTCTATTTTCTTTCAACAATCGACCTATTTAAAGGCCTTTACTTACCTACTTTTAAATTTTTTTATATTTCTGCTTACTACTATTTGGCTTGTTAGGTATTGTCATTTCAATATATCCCAGTTCTAATGCAGGCAACAGATAATTATCCCTGAATGACGGTCTGTGCTTTAATCCTAACATCTCCAACATCTCCCTAGTTGAATATTCCTTATCACCCATAACTTCTAACAACTTTTCAACTTGTTCGGTCACTTGTACTGTCACTTGTTCGGTATCTGCCATTTCACTTAATGCATCATAAATTGTAGTCAATAAGAACTCCACAAATCTCCCTGAATCAGCACTACGATCACATTCTCCAAGTACATTATAATATTCTTCCTGCCGTTCCCTGATTAATGCTTCAATAGGCAACCACCCAAACAAAGACTTCCATTTATAGAGTAATAAAGTCTGCCACATGCGTCCCATCCTTCCATTACCATCAGCAAATGGATGAATGAACTCAAATTCATAATGAAACACACAGCTTTTTATCAACGGATGAACTTCTGCTTTTTTTGACCAATCTATCAACTCTTTAATCAAATGTGGCACTTGATTTGCAGGAGGTGGCATATGAACCAATTGCTGCCCTGCAAATATTCCTACACCGCCACCCCGAAACATTCCAACTTCTTTTGTTAGCTCATTCATCAATACTTTATGTGCTAACAACATATCTTTAACTGCATATGGATTAAGTTCCAAAAGTCTGTTATATGCTTCAAACGCATTCTTTACTTCACATATTTCATCTGGCGCACCAAGAATTCTTTTTCCATTGATAATATCAGTTACCTGATCTAGAGATAACGAATTATTTTCTATTGCAAGAGATGCCTGAATCGTACGAATACGGTTATCTCTTCTAAGCCTTGGGTTATTACTCATATTATCATTTATAGTGATTTGGGTTATCATTTCAGTAATAGCAGAAATTAAATTTACTGTTTTATCTGATATTGTATATGGTGGAATATAACCTTTCTCATTCATACTTTTCCTCACTTTGTTCTTTTATACACTTTCAATATTCATACATCAAAAATTCTTCATAACTTGTACTTAATTATACCGTATAAGTTATGAAA
>JAWXVE010000054.1:0-15851 GCA_044425575.1 Eubacteriales bacterium
CGTTCCAGATGCACTAGTGGTAGTTGGTTCACTACCATCCAACGTATAGTACAAGGTTGCATCTAATAAGTCTGTTGTAAGATTGACAATGGTACTTCTAGGAATCTTGCTCCCACTCTCCACATCACTGGATACACCACCTGAATATTGACTAATCAAATAGGTGTAGGTGGCAATTTCACTAGAAGAATTCCCTGATAACTTGGCATACAGTTTTACCGTAACCATTTCTCCTGCTTCTCCATCAATCATAAAGCTTGTACCTGTGGTCACCATAGAATTCCCAACCTCAGAAGGATCACTTCCATCCGTTGTATAATAAATGGTAGCACCGTCTGCTCCATGAAAAGTGATAACCGTACCCCTTGCCACTGTTGAACCACTTGTAATAGAAGCGGTCGGAAGTTCAATCTGTGCCATAGGCGTGAAATTAAAAGTAACTACCGTACTAGGCACTCCATCTTTCACTGTCATAGCCTTAATTGTTGTATCCTGCGTAATCACAAATGTCTGACTCTCATCATAGATAGGACTTGAGGTGCTTGGATCGACTGGCGTACTTCCATATGCGATTTCGTAATAAATAGATCCACCTTCTGTAGTCGTACCAAGAGATACTTCTGTATTTAATTCTACACTTCCTGCAGATGGTGTTACATAAGGTGGCGATACAGCTGCTGGCAATTGGTAACTAAACGTCATTTGATTGCTATCATTCATGCCGGCTTTCTTGGCAATGGCCTTCACCTCAAAGTACCCTGATTCCGATAATGGTACTTCTATTCCACCAGAATAAGTGTAAGTTGTCTTATGATTGTCTTCGCTAGTGGTGTAATAAATCGTAGCATCCGGTGTAGTAGACCAGATAATAATGCTTTGTCCCGGGTTTACTATAGTTTGGCTATCTGTGTAGGTAGTTGGAAATGCAGTAGGATCTGCTACTGTACCAAGTCCTCCAATATCATAGGTAAACGATGCCACATTGCTGTCTAATTTAGTACCAGTATTATCTACTGAAAACGCTTTCACATAAAGTTTACTTGGCACGGTATCTCCAATTTCTCCCGCCCAAGATAAGATTCCTGTAGCAGTATCATACACAGTTGAACTTGTAGTAGGATCTGCTAACTGGCTAATATTTGTAATACCATCTGTGTCATATCCCATGGTATAGTAAGTAGTTGTCTGATTCAAAACGGCAAGTTGCACATATTGAGTTGCTGTTATATCACTACCTGTTACAGAAGTTGGTGTAGTAACCAAGGATCTTGCTGTAGCTGTTACTGCATACCGTACCACTTCACTAGGTTGTGCATCACTTTGCCCTGAAATAAATGCTATGTAAATATCTTTGTCTGTACTTCCTTCATTTAATAAGTATGTTGGTAGATTCCCATCATCATATTCTTTCAGTTCTAGTCCCTGAGTTGGTTGTAACTGGCACCAAGTAATCCCTCGCTTTACATAGTAGACATCTTCTAGGCCTACTAGATTCTTGTAACCACTTGTACCATTGAGACTCTCCAATCTAGTAATAAGATCACCATCTGTCACCTCTTGTTCTTCTATATCAAATGAATTAGTAAGAGATATGGTGTCACTTTGCATATACAAAATAATACTATTGCTTGGCACCGTTTGTAAGGTAATCTCGGTACCGTAACTAACTGCCTGAATCATACCTACTTCATCTCCACCTGTTGCGTTCACTGACTTTGTCATAATACTTAATACAACAGGAGACATCTGTTGCATATATTGCAACTTATACTCCACAGGGTCAAGCCATTTTGATATTCCATCTGTCTTGTCATAAATCTGTACATACAAGTAGCTTGCTTCTACTGGAACTGTCATCTTCTCCTGACTCTCTACTACGATTCCATCTAGCAAATCACTAGACGTTACCTGCGTATTGGTAAAAGCATAGCGATAGGAAACGGTGCTACTAACTAATGCATCAGCTCCAGTTTGTGCAAAGGAAATCGTCTCACCTGCTACTACGGTATTCATACCATTTGTCATCATTTCCCCATCACTATCTAGATTCGCAAGATGATCCTCATTTTTCAAAGTAATCACAGGCAATGTTTGGATTCCCAATGGATAAGTATATAATTCTTCTGCAATTGCCACACCACTTGTGGTATTATACTTCACCTTTTTCAAATAAAGGTTATAGTCGCCAATGTAACTAGGAATCGTTAAAGTAGCACTAGCGCCACTACTAGTAGCATCTACGTAAAATAAAGTCGTGGAATCTACAGATGAATCACTAGACATAGACCATGTATACTTGGTTCCTATGGCATTGGTATTGTAAATATCATCATCTTTAATGGTAATGGTGTTACCAGCTATTACTGCTGTGGTACTGTCATTGGCTAGGATAATCGTATCAGAACCACTATCAGTCTGGAAGATAGATGTGGTAACCTGATTTGGTGAATCTGGAGTGTACGCACCAATTGTTAAGGTATACTGTGCCACTCCACTATTGGCCGTAGTAGAATTATCCCCTAGTGTAATAGCACTAATGGACACAGAATTACCAATTAGTTCTCCTACTACAAATCCCGTATCAGTGTCAGTATACAATTGAATGGTGGTTAAATCTTGGTTAGATGTAATCTTATGATACCCATCTACATCTTGTAAGTAATAGTCCCCACCATGTGATACAACTGTAGTTCCTAGCACTTGGGTATATCCTGTTAAATTGTCTAAAGATGTTACCTCAGAAGCTATACCTATGGTATTATCTGCGCTTCCCACTAGGTATACCACACCATCTGAATCCGTTTGAGACACAAATCCCAAGATATCACCACCATTGCTTAGGGTAGAATTAGAAGTCAGATCTTCACCACTAGAATCTCGTAAAGTTGCCTGACTAATATTCTCTACAAAAGTAAAGGTATATTGCTTTATAGGCCAATACACAGTAGTAGAATCAATGGTTTGTGTATCTTGAATATAGAGGTACGTGGTGCCTGTAGTTGGTGTAATGGGAATAGCTTCTCCAGTTGTCCCCCTAGCCAATGTACTGCTAGAGTTCCCTGATGATACTTGGTATCGAAATCCGTTACTACTACTCTCCTGAGTACTTATAGTCACCGATGGATTAGGTGTATAGGATGTATTAATACTAGTTGTACTATCTGCATTAATGTCTACTTCATTATAAGTTACCGTTGCCTCTTCTAATATTATTTCAGTTAACGGATACGTAAAGTCTTTGGAAATACCGCTAATAGTTGTGCGAATATGCAGATGCGTCATACCAGTTTCAATGGATACTGCACTTGGTACATTGGCAAAAACAGCGTTGTCTTCAACAATTTCCGATTCACTTAGGAGATAAGCCACTGTTGCATTTGTCTCAGAATCTGTAATCGTAAAAGTATCACCTGCCCCATAAAGGGTTTCACTATTTTGTTCCAGAGTTACCGTACCATTTAGAGTACCATCTTCTGTAGTTGAAAAACTTGTATGTGTTAAGGTGACGGTAGGTTCGCTCACTGTAACTTCTTCTATGCAAAAGACTTCACTCAGTAAAGTTCGTTGATTCAAATACCCCCCGTTAGATATAGCTGGTGTTACCACTTGAATGTGGAGGTATGATGTGTCAGTTACACCAGTAGTTGTGATGGTGGTCATATCTGCAGTGATCGATGAAGATTTCCAAGATGTTGGGGCTGTGCTCTCATCGCCACTCCACTCATATTGAAATGTGTCTCCAGTAGTACCACCACCGATCGTACTAGTAAGCTCCGAATCTGCAAGAATGTAATTAAGCGTAGTGTTAGAACTAGCGTAAGTCGTCAAATCCTTGGCATCCACATCTGTAAGCGTTTGGGTTGGCACACTTCTTACTTCAATTGGATAGAAATACCCTTCACTTCTGGTAATATCTTCATCTGTCGTATCCGTAAAGGTTTGCTCAATATAGAGATAGGTATTTGAGGTATTCGCAACAGAAATACCAGTTGTTGGTACGTCAGCAGATGACGAAGGCACACTATTCATAGTTGTAAAAGCGTATTCATATGTATAAGTACTAGTATCACTAGGTTGGTCGATCTTATCCCCCGCTACTAGCATAGTGGTACCACTAGTAGTCATCCTACCAAAAGTTCCACTCTCTTGATAAGTCACCGTAAGGGTAGGTGCTTCCATTTCTGCGATTACGTAAACACTGTATTCTCCTAGATAGCTATCATCACTTTTACTATCACCCAAGTATAACGTATACGCACCTTCTGTTCCTGGTAATTCTAGCGTCTTATTAGTACCAATGTCACTTAAGGCAACCGTAGTCTCTGCACTGTTATCTGGCGTATTACTATCATCCTCAACTTCCACAAAAGCATAATGAGTGACACTATCTATATCTATATCTATATCTATCAAACTACTATCACACACCACATCCCCCGCCATAATGACTTGGGTGCCACTCTCACTCAAAGTTACTGTTTCACTTGCACTTGTTCCTGTCAGTGTAATATTCCCTAAGCTAGTTTCATTAGCATACAGATTCAAGCCAGCTAGTAGAATGCCTGCTAGTGCAAGTACCATGCCACCAAAACCAAGCATACGCTGTACCATATGACCATTTTCTACTCTCTTTTGTTTCCACTCCTTAGGGTATATCATACACACGTTCTCCTTTGTATCACTGGCATACTACTGTGCCAGATAAGCATCTACCACATCTTGTTGTGATTGACTTAAGTTCTTGCCGATTTTACTATATTCATTCTGAATCCCATCTAAGATGTGTTTCATAGAAATATCCATTCCTTCCCCTTTGGCTAGATAAGCACCATGTAAAGCTGCACTCTTAATGGCTGCGCCAGATAACTCAAACGCTTGGGATAATGTTAAGTAGTCTAGGTCGCTAGACACACTTGCTTCCTTGGGAAAGATGGTCTCCCATAAAGATAGGCGCAATTTCTGATCTGGCAATGGAAAGTGAACCATATAGGAGATTCGTCTGCGAAAGGCATCATCAAAGTTCTGCAATAAGTTGGTTGCTAGAATAGATACCCCACCGTACTGTTCAATTCTCTGTAAGAGATAAGCCGTTTCAGCATTGGAGTAACGGTCCTGTGCATCGGATACATCGCTTCGCTTAGCAAAAAGTGCATCTGCTTCATCGAATAATAAAATGCAATTGCACTTATCTGCTTCCTCAAATATTTTGCCGATGTTCTTCTGGGTCTCTCCAATGTATTTGCTAATTAATTGGGACAAATCCACACGGTATAGTGGCATTCCTAATTCATGTGCCATTACTTGAGCCGCCATAGTCTTACCTGTTCCTGGTGACCCATAGAAGAGTAAAGTCATTCCATTTCCGTATGCAAACTTTTCCTGAAATCCCCATTCTTCTAGCACTGCTTCCTTGGCTGCAATCATTTTACATATCTTGCGTAATTGTGTTTCTTGTGCTTGTGGTACTTTTAACTCCTCTAAGGAGCGTGTAGTAGGCAACATGGTTAAGTTGGTGGAATTAGTCTGGTGTACATAAGATTCCACATGATGATTGCCACTTATGAGAGCAAGGCATAGATTCTTGCAATAACGCAAGTAGGCACCTACTCCTAACTGTCTAGAAGCAATTTGGTCTTTGGTCACATTTGGTGGCAATTTATCACTGCAATCATAATCATGGAGTAACTGTTCTATGATTTCCATCTTTAATTGCTTACTAGGCGGTTCCACATAGTGCTGAATCATCCCATATCCACAATCAAGTTCGATTGCATATGGCTTATCCTGTATGAGTACCACCAAGGAATAGGTGGTAGATAATTGCTGTAATAATACTTCTTGGTTAGAGCTACCTGCCCAAATAACTGGTAACGTATCATAGAAGATACTAGTAAGCATTAATTCATATAGCTCATAAGGCGAATAAGTAGTGCGGTCAGCTTCTAAGAGAATATATGCCACTTTTGATAAGGCACTTATTTGATCCACTAAATAGCGTCTTCCGCTCCCCTTTGCTCCCCATAAGACCATTGCCACATTGTGTTCCCCTATGCCTCTTCCTTCTATTAAGCGTACTGCTTCCTCTATTAGGGACTTGTTGCCATAGATTTCCCCTATAGGTGCATAACGAAATTCCATACCTGCTGGTAATTGTGGCGAACATTCTTCTAAAAACGACAATAACACGGGTGATAATTGTATGGTATCACTCGTGTGTAGGAAGCACTCTTTTCTTATGTGATCCTGCTCACCTTTTGGGTAAGGTCGCATATTCTTAGTATATCGTTCATAGGATATGATAGGATTCTCTTCTTTCGTCTGTTGCCACAGATAACACGCCACTAATTCTTCATAGGGCGACCATTCTAGCAAAGTACTGGCTCGTTCAAAGGGAAGTATTGTTCCCGTATCTCTCACTTCCTCTATGACTTCTTTTACCTTGCGGTACAATGCTTCTACTTCTGAGATTTGCCCTGTATTACCGCTGGCAATTTGTGCGCCTACCTCTTGCAGTCTTCTATTTAATTGATCCTTATAATTCTGATTCCCCATTGATACCCTCTATGTATTCTTATGATTCTTCCTCTTCATCACTACCTGCTTGGGCCTCTCGTTTGGCAAGTTCTGCTTCTTGCTCTGCTCGGTAGTAGGCAAACATTTCATTCTTTTGAATATCTACTGCATAATTCATCTTCCGTAAGAAGGAGATTCCACTTGCTTCTTTCCGTTCAATTAACATTTGCAAGTAATTCTCTTCCTGTAAATAATATTTAGAATCCTCTAGTAAGGATGTATTCTCTTCATGACGACTTTCTCTACTTTGTATGGCGACGGTTTCTTTAATTGCCTTCTGTTTCCCTGCCAGTTCGTGTCTTCGTGCACGCTCATCATAAGTGGTAAAGAATGGAAGTGTCTTATCTACCGATACATTTCTATTGGCCTTTACAAAAGAACCAATGACTCCTCTATCCCACATATTGGTTTGGCGATTGTAGAGGAACATGGTATTACTTGCCGCCTTTCTACCATTTGCCTCTTGCTTCTTACGACGCCTTTGCATAATATAAGAGATATCTTCTGCCCGAATCTGACGTTCTCGGTCTGTGCTCACCGTATCGTAACGAGATGTTTTCGTGCGTGCAATGACGAAAGTCCTCTTCTGCACTGGGTGATATGCCATTTGAAATTGTAGAAACATATTCTGAGCATGAAGAATTCGATCACAGGAAAATTTAGAACCCAGAATATCGTTTCGAACCCCCTCTAACTTCTTATGTTCTAAGAAGTGCTCCACTCGTACGTGGTAGGGATTGGTAATACGATCATTGGATTCTTTCCACTGCTTCATTAATTCTTCTTGTTCATATACTGCATCACTTACAGGCATGGCGGTCACCCCTCTTTATTGCCATTTGCTTAGTTGTTTTAGACCGATACACTACAATCACACAATACCATGACAAAATAATAACAAGTAGAGGACATGATACACATCCTCTACTTGTTATTATACTAAATGTCTTTTAAAATACACCTACCCAAAGGAGTAGTATTCTAACACCTTACCACTGTTCTAACAGGTATCCCTCTGAACGTTTTGACGTAATATAGAATCCACTTTCCTGAGACCTTAACTTCTTTTTCAGTCTTGAAATCACAGTCCATAAGACTTTGCTATCCACTCCAATGGTTGTCCCCCATACACATTGATAAATATCTTCCTTTTTCACTACGTAATTAATATTTTGTGCCAATATTAATAAAACTGCAAATTCCTTGGGTGTTAAGAGCAAATCTTCCCCTTCAAAGGTAGCTCGAAGTGAGGTCTGATTCATCTCAAGCTCACCAATCTGCATAACCTGCGGTTGTACAGCAGTCGATACACTGCGTATACGCACCTCAATACGGGCAATGAATACACCTAAATCATATGGCTTTGCCAGATAATCATCACCACCTGCTCGTAATCCTGCAATAATATCTCGATTATCACCAAGAGCACTAAGAAACAGAATTGGAATATGATACTTCTCTTGTATCTCCCCACAGAAGTCTAACCCACTTCCGTCAGGAAGCATCACGTCTAGCACCACAAGAGCTACATCGTGAAACTCCAACATCTCTTTCCCTTGTTTAATTGTCTCTGCACATAAAATCTGATATCCCCTCATTCGTAATGCAATTGCATTAATCTTCATAATATGTGCATTGTCTTCTACTAATAAAATGGTTGCCATGTTCTCTCCCCTGTACATTTACTTATGTATTTCAACTATCCATTTTAGGTTAATGGCTTAAGGTGTTCTATTTTCGAATTTCTTTCTATGGTAAATTCTATTGTAGTACCTTTGCTATCACTTTTTGCAACTTGAATATTTCCATTGTGTAACGTAATGATTTCTTTGCAGATGTATAATCCAAGTCCATTTCCACCATCTGTGGTATATCCTTTGTCAAATACCTGCTCAATCTTTGATTCTTCAATTCCATCTCCTGTATCTTTTACCAAGACATGTATGTATTCTGTGTCTTCTGCTGATTCTTGAACCTCAATGATTACAACTCCCTCTTGCATGTGTTTGTTGGCATTGACACATAGGTTAATAAGTACTTGTAATACCATTTCCCCATTGATATAAGCCTCAATTTCTGGATTACATTCGCACATAATGGTGTTCTGGTTTTTCTCAAGAATTGGCTTACACACCCCTTGTGCTTCCTGGAAAATCTTAATCAGTGGTATCATTTCTCGTGCTGTTCGCACTTCATTTCCATAGGAAATCTCCATCAGATTCGTTACCATTTTGGCTAATCGATCCGATTCGCTCGTAATCACTCCCATATTCTCTATCATCTCTAACTTCTGGTTCTGTGTTAGCTGGTCTTGTAATTGCCAACTACATAACTGAGCGTATCCACTCATAATCGTTAAAGGTGTTCGAAGCTCATGAGCTACTTTTCTTAAAAATTCGCTTTTCATTTCACTCATACGCATAAGCCATGCTTCTTGTTCCATACTTCTAACTAAGGCAACTCGATCTTCACCACTTTGAATGGCAATTACAATCATAAGTAATAATACAAAAATTAGAATTCCAGCAGGTGTAATACCACCTCTCGTTACCGCAGGCAAACTGCGATTATAGAAAGACTCAACTACCATTGCACTGATAAGAACTAGAATAGCCACCATAGTAACGATATCCTTCTGATTCACTTGCTTATTCTTTATAAAGTGACGAGCGATGCACCAGATTAGCCATAATAGATACAGCACAGATGGTACTACAACACTGTATGACACTAGAACTACTTGATTCGTTTGAACTATCATAAGGGCAATGACACATCCTAATGTGAGAAATACATATGCCCATGTCAGCCATTTATATACAAGCTTTGGATATAAACTTTCAATTAATAAGAGCAATGCCATAGGGGATAAACAAATTACCAGTACAACGATACGATAATGAATATTCCAGTTGTAATCCCATGGTATCAGCTGTACAATATAGAACGCTTGGTCACGAAATGCAAAGAGCAAACAACAGAAAGCCAATTGAATAGAAGTCTTACTTCCCCGTAAAAATCCATCTAATAGATGATAAATTGCCAGCATAAGCAATCCACCACACAACAAAAATACTGCCAACCGTTCTTGAATCTTATATTGTTCGATTAAGGTCGGCACGGATACATAAAGAGCAGTCAATGCGCCTCCTTCGTTATGTACAAAATTGGAGTATTGCACGATGATTTCTGCCTTTCCACTTTCTCCTATGTAAATAGGAAATGTAACGTAATTCACTCGTCCTACTGCCTCGCTGCTATTGTCAGCTACCTTTCCAACCTCTACTACCTCACTGCCATCTACGAATACTTTCATTCCATAATCAATGGAATAACCACATACGGAATAGTACTGAAACGGTTCTGCTTCTATTATGACTCGATACGTTCCGTAAGTCACCCCTTCTTCTAACGCTTCATATGTTGTAACTCCATCTGCTTCTCCACTCATAAAATCACTATGAGTATAGAGCTTTTCTGGGTAAAGTTCCCAATTATCAGACAGTTTTACTATGGTAGTTGTTAAATCTATATCCTGTAATGATATGATACCCAGCTGTTCTTGATCTAATTCTACTGTCGGGTATCTCTGTGCATATAGCGCAAACCAAGTAACTAGCAGTAGACTTATTATGGTAATTCCCTTCAACACATTAAATTTCTTCATGCACTTTTCTCCATTCCATTGAATATTCTCACAATTTACTTGCTTCTATTATAATATTCTAAGAAGTATTTGTCATGTATGTCTTGTGCATTCAAAATCTTTTACAGAACTTTCTCCTCCTGAAGTACCTGAATCGCCTGGGTTCGATTGGATACGTCCAGTTTCTGATAAATATTTTTCAAATGATATTTCACTGTATTCTCAGAAACAAACATTGCTTTTGCAATTTCTGTATTCTTCATTCCTCGCTTCAGATACTTCAGTACCTCTGACTCTGTTGGAGTTAACTTCTCTTCTTCCACATCGCCACCTAGATAATATGGGTACAGGGTCTGCATCTGTTGGGCTGCCTTGACAATTTTCGTTAAATACTTGCGCGTTCTTGGTAATGTTTTAATATAATCTCGGAACATAGACACCACTGCTGCTCCTTCATAAGCAAAGGTGCGAATGAGTCCTAATGGTTCTCCTAATTCTATGGTCCGTTCTAGGGCGGTTCGATATCTAGAATTCTCTTCTCGATAATAGGCAATGGCATCTAATAGATGGAGTTGTAACGCCCAATATGGTAATTGATGTTCCTTACTATCACCAATGGCTTGGTTTACAAAGATGTGTGCCTTGGTGTATTCCCCTTGTAGAATCAATATCTTAATCCACATAACATATTGGTAATAATTAAAGATGCATATCCGTTCATCTGATCTAGGTGCTATCTCTTCAGTCCATCGCTCTAAGTTATCTGCTTTACCTTGGATTAATTCTATTTCCAATAGAAAAGTGCGTAAATTATACGTAAGTGCCTTTCCGCCACTGTTCTCTATGTCTCGTTCTACATCCCGGATAATCCAATAAATCGTCTCAGTCTCACGCTCACCTTTCATGAGCAGAACTCGACTAAATGACACACTAGCTGCAAAGTACAATGTAATATCTCCATAAAGTCTAGCTTGTTGAATGGCATACTGTGCCTGTTCAAAAGCCAAATCAATTTCATCTAATTCATAGTAAGCTTCCCCCTTCGCAATCTGAGCCATCACTTCACCTTGTGCACCAAGTGCCATGGAAAAGGCTTCCTGCAACTTTGGATGAATGCCATTTACTTGGTGAAGATATATGGAGTAATCATTAGTTGCATGTAATACACTAGGCATATTAAATGTAATCATGCTTGGAAACTTTAACTCTTTGGCTGTTCGTGAATCTGCTGCATTGTGTAACATATAGTCTACTAGATGTCTAACATCTTGACCAGGCAAGGCTAGTCTTAGATATTCCACGCATTGCTTTACTTCCTCAATATTATAATTTGCTGATTCTTGGCATATGATTTCTCGGAGAATCTCATACCATTTTTCTACCTCTTCCCGATATCCAGATACAGCCGCAATCAGCACTTTCGTTAAGATTAATCTTGGATATACTAGAATCACATCATTAGGAACTTTCTCTAGATGCTGTTCAATCAAGTAGTAATCCAACTCATTTCCTGATGTCATAATTGCAAGTTGTATTAAATCTGCAATATTTAATACATCTCCAAGAATCCCCGCAAATAATAAGGCTTTTTCATATTCTTTACGAATACTATAAAAGGAAATCGCCATTCGATAGACCACATCCATGTCTTCTTGGGGGATTACTTGAGCCACACGACTTCTTAAAAAGTGCTTGAATAATGGATAGAATTCATATACATTCCGTTCATTTACCACATCTAATACACTTCCATATCGCCTCATTTCTATCAAAAAATGACCAGCTTGTACATAAGAAATCTTGAAAATAGATACAATTAAATCTTCACTCAACTCTTCAAAATAAGATAATTTCAGTAAATAGTCTTGATAAGCAGCAGGAATCCCTCGGAATAGTACTTCATTCACATAGGCAAATACATCATTTCTGCACTTAAGCCTCACAATGGAATCAAATCTTCCATTGGCTTCTTTCATACGAACTGTTAGAAATGATAAATAAAGTGGCATATTAAAAAAATTGCGTTGCATTAGGGCAAGCTCATAGTCTCCTACCGGTACGCCTTCCATTTCACAATATTCCTTCACACGTTCTGGCTTTGGCATTAAGTCACGAATCCCCACAATCCCAAGGTTACCTGTAAGGGAAAGAGAGATCATTTCCACTGGAAGCTTTGCCGTAGACATCATAATTAATTGACTCTTAAGCGGATATTCATTGAGATATGCAACAAATTCTACTAATTCTCTAGTTGCAATTCCCTTTTCCATTCCATCTACAATAATCACTTCGTAGGATTGTTCATCTTTTTGTAACACAAAAGATTCAAGGCTGAATTTCTCACCCCATTCTATTTGCAAAACACATTTCATTGCCTTCTTCTCTAAGTAGTCCTCTACAGTGGCCATTTTCCCCCAACCAAATGGTGCATGAACGTATATCATAGAATACCGCTCACACTGCTTTGAAAATTCATGGCAATCTCTAATCTTATGAATTCCATAACGCTCATATATCATAAGAATAATCATTCCTCTCAGGGTATCACTTTATTTCAATCATCATGTCTAATCATTTAGTTAGACTTATCTCGCATTATACTCTAACTTCCTAATGTTTTCGTGAAACTTGCGAAATTGTAAGGTTGCTGACTGCTAATAATATTTGCATTGTAAACATATTATAATGGTTTGATTTTTATAATACTCATTATCATCTATATCCGTTCACAAAAAAACTACCCATATGGGTAGTTTTCATTTACGTCAAATATCGCATCTTCTATATAGGCAAAATAGGCATTACTTTTCCATTTTTGTTATAATCCATGCGAATTGCTTCCACAATATGTTCCATTTCGATTTGTCCGCTTCCTTGGCACGCTGCTTGGAACGCTGCATTTCTTGCAATAGTCTTAATCTCACTAGGACTTAACTCAAAGTTCTGAGCAATCATTTCAAGAGGTAAGTATTCACCTCTTGGGCATTCTTTTGGAAACGCATTGTTCCATAGGAGTACTCTTGTCTCTTCATCTGGATATGGAATATTTACCATAAATTCAAACCTTCGGAAGAAGGCTTTGTCAAAGTTCATTGCCATATTGGTGGTTAACACACAGATTCCATTGAATTCTTCTAACTTTTGCAAGAGATGAGCCGTCTCTAGATTGGCATACTTATCATTGGCACCGCCCATATCCTTTGTTCTCTGGGAGAACAAGGAATCAGCTTCGTCAAAGAACAAGATCGTATTAGTCTTCTCCGCTTCTGCAAATACTTCTGTTAGGTTCTTCTCTGTTTCCCCAATGTATTTGCTCATAACAGAAGATAAATCCACCTTTAATAGATCAAGTTCTAGAGCATTGGCCAATACGTGTGCACACATACTTTTTCCAGTACCTGATCTGCCATAGAGAAGGATTCCAATTCCTTTTCCATAGGCGTACTTCTGAGCAAATCCCCACTGACGACTAACAAAACTTTCTTTCTTAATACGTTGAATCATATATTCAATGGTCTTCTTAATCTCTATGGGTAGGATGAGATCTTCCATGGTAAAAAATGGTTGTATTTTCTTACAATGCAGTAGGACTTCTCCAACATGTTGTTGACGGATGGTATTACCAATATGAATCTCATTGACCAATTTCCCTTGATAATAGGTATGAAGAATTCGCAGCGTTTCTACAATCTGTTCTGGTGTCAACTTATACTTAGAAGATAACTCAATGATATCAACGGAGTCATGGAAGGTAACTCCATATTCCTCCACGTAATAATTCCAAAGAATCTCTGCTTGTGCCATGTCTAATCGCCCAAGCTCCTGATGAAATACCATATACCCTCGTATGGTATTGGCCAGAATAGGTTCTTCTGTAATCACCATTACATAGCGAATTCCATAATTACGAAGAATCTCAAGTATTTTCGTATGATAGACAAGGTTGGCAGTAAATAATTCGTAGTGAAGAATTGGTATACAACTATTTACAACTGCAGTGGCAGCAGCATTCTCAAACATATGAAGAATCTCATCTTCTCGATGCTCATTCATATAGTCCATACGAATCAGTAGCAAGTCTTTGGTAACTCTTCCACCTACTTGTCTGGCAATGTATCGCCTACCACTTCCCACTTTACCTGCTAGGATTCCAACAGCTGTGTCCGTTCCCTCTAGGCTCTTTTCATAAACATCTGTATACTGAGCAATTACAGGTTCGTAAATGTTGCTTGCTTTCTCTCGTTCATCTTGGGGATAACAAGGAGTATGTTGAAGGATTCCTTGGAACTCATGTCCTGCACCATGTTCTCCAATCATACGTAGATACACACATTCACGAAGCATTAATTCTGTGCACAACCCCTTATCTAAGGTATCAAATACAATCCCCCACAAGAAGGTATCTTGGGGAAATCGCAATACATCTACTACATTGACATCTTCTCCAATGTTAGCCAGTCCGTAGGACACGGATAAGGTAGGCATCTTCTCTGCTGCATTGTCTTGTAAGAACCCAATGATACGCTCGTACTTACGGTCCATGCGAATAGCCAGTCCTAAGAGAAAGCTCAACCTTTGGTAAGGTTCCACATATAGATATTGGAATAGTTGATCGAGAAAATTATAGGTATGATCAATGGTGTCTGGGATGCGACTCTCTAAATATTGCCAAGCTCCTGATAGCTCTTCTTGAAAAGATTCTTCTCCTTGGAATGCTTGTCTCTCATAATACTGTGTTTGTAAGGCTTCTTCCATCTGGGAAGGCAGAATAACCGTACCCTTTAAATGAAAAGGTACGGTATCGCTTTCTTCTATATTATTCTTTTGTAAATAATAGGCGTAATGGATATAGCCATCTACTATCCGCAAGCAATCGATTAGTTGCTCTTCATAATCCACATACGGTACACCTGTCTTTGTGTGGTCAAATAGCTCACTCCATATATTCATAAGTGTTCATCCCTTTCTAGGATTCTTCATTTGTTTCGTCCTCTACTCGGAACGCTTCCTCAAAGGTTGCACCCTCATACATTACTTTGGCAAGCATGTCATAGACTCCATCTAGAGCCAGAGCCATCATAATCACAGTATCTAATGCAACTCCAAGTGGAATATCAAAGCTTTGTTCTTTCCGTACGGTAATTCCAGTCTTAAGGCATACACGGCCAAGGTGTTCTTGGACTCCGAATGTACCAACTAGTGTATTCATATTGCAGAAATTACACATACGTTCCATTTCCACATATTGTTCTTTGGGAATCTCTTGGTCAAATAGAGAAATATACATCTGAAGAATCTGCACCTCTTCTCCCAATAAATCTTGCACAGGGAGAAATAAGATAGTCAAGGATACTTGCTCTGCTTCATAACCCACTAGAGGTGCTCCAATACTAATAGGCATTTCTTCTGTTTCGTATACTTCTGTTTGAAATCCTAGTATATCAAGACCTTGGGCAATCTTTTGTATGAGTTCTTTCTCACTACAACTTTCTATTTCTGACATTTCTATCTCCTTCTTCCCTATGATAACTCCTTACGCACTTCTTCTTGGGGTTGGTGGTGGTGGTGCTGGTCGCCTTGGCGGAGTTCTCGGTGGTGTTGCTGGTGCCGGTGGTGCTGGTCGCCTTGGCGG
>JAWXVE010000055.1:0-15833 GCA_044425575.1 Eubacteriales bacterium
ACAATGCACATCGAGCCTTAGATGATGCTAGGGACGCCCATGAACTATATCAATTATTGCTTGCCAAGAATGAACAGGTAGGGCAATGCCAACCTACGCCATTGCAATTCCAAGTGAAAAGAGAAGCACCAGCTTCTCCCCGAAACAAAGAGCGATTGCAAGCTCTTATTCTACAACACAAGTTAGAGGTTACCTATGATGTGGACCAGTTAACTAAGAATCAAGTAAGTCGTTATATGGACCAAATTCTTGCAACGTTTGGCCGATGAGCGATTTGCTCAACTTACTTAGATAACAAGAACGCCTATATAAATCATTCAATGCCATGCGATTGCCTTGACTGTGATAAATAGAAGCAAGAGCATGATAAGTTGTGCGAATATCCGATCCCGTCTCAACGGAAAAGGATAAGAAGGCAATGGCAGTATCTAGTTCATTCGCTTCTTTATAGAGAATTCCTAGTTGATTTAATAATCGAGATAATCGAGTATAGCACAAATCATAATCGGTTAGAAGGGGTAAATTAGGTGCCCCATATTTTAACTTGAGATCTGTATTCGTTAGCCCTGCTAGATTCACAATGACCTTAGTAGATAAAGTGGATAATTCCTCAAGGCAAGTGGCAATTTCAGGTGACCTAGTGGGGTTACTAGCTTCTAGTAAATCCGTAGGTATGGTAATATAAGTAAGAGAATCAAGGGATTTCTTCCGCGTTTGATTGGCACGATACTCCCTAGACCAGAAGGCATCACGCTCTTTTTGCTCTTGATGATTAATGGAAATCATGCGTATGGTAAGGAAAATAGCAAAGATAACAGAACTTGCAAAAATCAAGAAATTCATATATAATGTCCTTTCAGTAAGTAACGATTATAGGATAGTAAAACAGGAGGTTTCATATGTTTCATTGGAGTAAAAAAACAAAACAAATCATCTCTTTTGTAATTGTAATCATACTAGTTCTTGCCATGGTAGTGACACCCATTGCATCTTTATTGATTTAGTAGGGAACTAGTACTTTTATATAACCACAAGACATATCTTGTGTCAATAAGAAGGTGTAAGGATGAATCTTGGAAAAGTGTCAGAGACCATTGTAAGGCGGTCTGTTTTAAAAGAAATTCATAGAACAAGAGAAGAAGTAATCATTGGCGCAGGGATTGGGGAAGACTGCGCTATTTTACAATTACAAAAAGAAGAATCTGTAGTACTTGCTACAAATACTATGACGTATGATGTGGATGAAATGGGAAGATTACTTGTGCATAATGTAGCCAATAATCTTGCCACTATGGGAGCTACACCAATTGGTTTGGAATTATCAATCTTATTGCCAGCAAGAGCCAGAGAAGTGCAAATTAAGCGAATCATGAGTGAAGTAAATCATACTTGTGAGCAACTTGGAATGGAGATAGTAGGTGGGAGCACAGAAGTAACAGATGGAGTCAATAGACCTGTGCTAACGGCAACTGGAATTGGAAAGTGTAACAGGGAAGAACCTCTTATTACTAGTAAAATCAAGGTAGAAGAAGACATTGTCATGAGTAAGTGGATTGCCTTGCAAGGAACTGCTACGTTGGCCATGAAGGGCGAAGAAGGATTAAAGCAGAGATTCTCTAGTGCTTTTGTGGAAGAGATGCAATCTTATGGAACTTATGCTAGTATTCTGCCAGAAGCCAATATTGCCAGAGAATATGGTGTAACGGCTATGCATGATGTATCACGAGGTGGTATATTTCAGGCACTGTGGGAACTTATACGCGAAACCCAGATGGGATTTGAAGTAGATATGAGGAAGATGGCGGTCAAGCAGGAGACCATTGAACTATGTGAATATTACCAGATTAATCCCTATGCACTTGATGGGACAGGCGCTCTATTAATGGTAACAGAAGATGGGACAGAATTAGTAAAAGCATTGGAAGAGGCCAATATAGAGGCTACTGTTATTGGAAGAACGAAAGCAGGTAATGACAAGATTGTTCATAACGAAGACCAAAAACGGTGCCTAGAGGCAACGAAATTAGATGAATATTATAAGGCAGCAGAACAAATAGAACAAGGGAAACGGTAGCGTGTAGGGAAAGGAAGAGGTGAAGGTATGAGCATGAGAGAAGAGATATTAGGAGTCATTGAGAAGAATAGTCGTATTGATCTAAAAGAGCTTGCTATTATTCTTGGAATGCAAGAAGAAAGTGTCTTTAATGAAATGCATGCCATGGAACGAGAAGGTGTTATATGTGGATTTCATACATTAATTGACTGGGAAAAAACATCCGTTGAGAAAATCTCTGCACTAATCGAGGTGCGCGTAACACCACAACGCGGCCACGGATTTGACTACATAGCGGAGAGAATCTATCAATATCCAGAAGTGAATTCTGTGTACCTAATGTCAGGTGCCTATGACCTAATGTTAATTCTAGAGGGTAAAACCCTGAAAGAAGTAGCTCAGTTTGTATCGGATAAGCTATCTACAGAAGAATCTATTATTAGTACGGCTACCCACTTTATCCTTAAAAAATACAAAGACCACGGAACTGTTTTATCTAAAAAAGCAGAGGATGAAAGGATTAAGGTGACGCCATGAGAAATCCCCTAGCAGAACAAGTAGTTGGGATTAAACCATCCGGTATTCGTAAGTTCTTTGATATTGTAAGTGAAATGAGTGATGCCATTTCTCTAGGTGTAGGAGAACCAGACTTTGATACACCTTGGCATATACGAGAAGAGGGGATTCATTCCCTAGAACGAGGGCGAACCTTTTATACATCCAATGCAGGTTTAAAAGAATTAAAGGTAGAAATCACGCATTATATGAAGCGTCGTATGGATGTTTCATATGACTGTGCCAATGAGGTTATTGTAACTGTGGGTGGTTCAGAAGCCATTGACATTGCACTTCGGGCTATGATTAATCCAGGTGAAGAAGTGTTGATTCCGCAACCAAGCTATGTGTCTTATGAACCATGTGCCATCTTAGCAGGTGCTAAGCCAGTGATTATTGAGTTGAAGCAAGAGAATGAATTTCGACTTACCAAGGAAGAATTATTAGATGCCATTACAGAAAAGACAAAAGTGTTGATTTTGCCATTTCCTAATAATCCAACTGGTGCCATTATGAGACGAGAGCATTTGGCAGAATTGGCAGAAGTAATCATTGAGAAAGATATATTCGTCATATCAGATGAGATTTATTCAGAGTTATCTTACGATGGAGATCATGTTACCATTGCAAGTTTACCAGGGATGAGGGAGCGAACCATCGTAATTAATGGATTTTCCAAGTCATATGCTATGACAGGGTGGCGGTTAGGATATGCTTGTGGACCAAGTCTGATTATTGAGCAGATGACGAAGATTCACCAATTTGCAATTATGTGTGCACCTACTACTAGCCAATATGCTGCAGTAGAGGCACTTGCACATGGTGATTCAAGTGTTGCTATGATGAAAGATTCTTATAATCAAAGAAGACGCTATCTAATCCATGCATTTCGTGAAATGAAGTTAGAATGTTTTGAACCATTTGGAGCGTTCTACGTATTCCCCTGTATACAAGAATTCAACATGACATCGGAAGAATTTGCAGTACGATTATTAGAAGAAGAAAAGGTTGCAGTAGTACCGGGGACTGCATTTGGAGCATGTGGAGAAGGATTTCTGCGCATCTCTTATGCCTATTCCCTTGATAGCTTAAAGATTGCAATTGAGCGATTAGAACGATTTATTCAAAGATTACGAGAAGAAGCACAATCTGTACATTAGAATGGGAGGCAGTATGAATATTGTATTATACCAACCAGAAATACCTGCGAATACAGGCAATATTATGAGAACATGTGTGGCAACAGGCAGTACCCTTCACTTAATTGAACCACTTGGTTTTCGGTTAAATGAGAAGGAGTTGAAACGTGCGGGAATGGATTATTATAATGATATTAAGATGATTCGTTATATTAATTATAATGATTTCCTAGAACGCAATCGAAATGTAAAGGTGTATATGGCTACTACCAAGGCGCGCCATCTCTATACACAAGTACGGTACAATCCAAATGATTATATTATGTTTGGCAAGGAAAGCGCAGGACTTCCAGAAGAATTACTAGTAAAGCATGAAAAAGAATGCATACGCATTCCTATGTTAGATGAAATTCGTTCTCTTAATCTTTCCAATTCCGTATCAATTGTTCTCTACGAGGCTTTAAGACAACAGAACTTTATTAACTTTAAGCTAGAAGGTGAGTTACACCGATTAGAATGGTAGTGAATTAGAAATCATCTTCATAATCATCATAAATTGGTAAGGTGAAGATGAATTCAGTTCCAACACCTTCTGTGCTGATTACATTAATATGCTCGTTATGGGAAGCAATAATTTCTTTTGTAATAGAAAGGCCAAGACCTGTTCCCTTCTTATCTTTTCCACGAGAAAGGTCGGTCTTATAGAACCGATTCCAGATTTGGCTTACATTATCTTTTGGAATTCCAATGCCGCTATCTTTAATGGAAACAAAGAGCTTGGAATTCTTCTCCGTTGTTTCAATACGAATCATGGAATCGTTATGACTGAATTTAATAGCATTATCTAACAAGTTGTAGAGGACTTGCTGAATCTTTCCCATGTCTGCCTCTATATACATCACATCATCTGTAAGAATTAATTCAATGGCTATCATCTTAGTCGTACAAGTGCCTTCGAAAGAAGCAGCCGTATTCTTAATCACCTCATTCACATCAAAAACAGTTTTCTCTAGAACAATTCCTTTGGTATTTAAATTATTCAATGTTAGTAAGCTATTCGTTAATTTTGTAAGGCGATCTGTTTCGTTTGCCACTATTGTTAAATATTTATCATATAATTCAGGAGGAATTGTTCCATCCTTCATAGCTTCTACATAGCCCTTGATAGAAGTAAGTGGAGAACGAAAATCATGAGAAATATTAGCCACTAGATTCTTCTGATTGTCCTCAGATTTAGAAACTTCACTAGCCATATAGGAAAGTGAAGCTGCTAGATAGCCGATTTCATCTTCGCTTTCTAATTGTAATTCATAACGAAAGTTACCACTTGCATACTGCTCAGTTGCATAAGTAATCTTACGAAGTGGTCGATATACCACTTCTGTGAAAAAGATTAAGATAATAAGGGAGAGCAAGAAGAGAAGTAAAAAGGTAATATAGGAAATCTCTAGTAACTCATTACGACTTTCTATAATCTGGCTCATGGGACAGTGAATGACAACGTAACCTTGAACAGCATAATTAGAGGTAATGGGAGCGAATACGCTTAAGCGATCTTCGCTAAAGCTTCCAAAAAAATTACCAATTGTATAATAAGAGTCTGTAAGAATAGTAGGATCGAAATTAGCTACGCTTACTTCTTCATCTACAGAAATCGGCGAATCAGAATTCAAGATAAGACGGCCAGAAGGACTCATAATCCATATGGTGGAAGAGAGGAAGGTATCTAGGACTTGAAATTGTTGTTGTGCCACATCAAGGGATACTTGATTAGAATATAAATCAGAAGCATAAGTATTGGCCATAAATGTGGCCTCTTCATAGAGTAAATCGGCCTTTTCTCTACGTAAATGCTCGTATGTTAAATTAGACACAAAAGTGCCTACAATGAGAAATCCGAAGAACCCATAGATTAAGTATGCCAATATGAATTTAAGGTATAAAGTTTTTTTCATGGACGATTCATCTCTTTCGATTAGATTAGCAACTTTATTTTACTGGAATTTGGCAACCCAAGCACCAGGATGGGTAAGGAGATATCCAAAGTCCTGTAAGGTAAATACATTAATATATTCAACAGACTTATTCTCAATTACAATATCTTGTACACAAGAAATGGGTACTGCCCCTATATCAGCACTATCATAAGAGTCTTCTTCGTTATCACCAAGAAAATAAACTTCTGTCTCACTAGATTGGTCGGCCACATAACGCTTGACCACATCTAAGGGTTCTCCCTCGTAATCAATGGTTAGTATAAGGAGAGAATCATCGGGAATCTCCTGTCCTTGGTGATAGATTTTCAGATATAAAGGGTCTCCGTCGGATAAAGTTGGTTCCATAGAATCTCCTGAAACAGTCATGGTTGTATATTGTGTTGCCAATATAAGTACCACCAGGAATAAATAGATAATTAAGGCAATGCAGCCAATATAAATCATATAAGTAGTCGCTTTGTTTTCAGTTGCTGAATTAATCATGTCTCTTCTCCCTTGAATGAAATGTGATTCTTAGTAAACGTGTTATCTTGTTTCGAATTTGTACCCAATCCCCCATATAGTAGATAATGCCCAATGCTCATGTTCGTTAATCTTTTCGCGAATTCGCTTTACATGGACATCTACCGTTCTGGTATCTCCGATATATTCATATCCCCAGATTTGGTCTAGTAGCTGTTCTCTTGTAAATACGTGATTAGGTGAGGCGGCAAGAAAGTACAATACTTCTAGTTCTTTTGGAGGCATTTCAATTACCTGATTCTGATAAAGCACGGAGTAATTGGTGAGGTTTACTGTAAGGTCTGGAAATTCCACCTTTTTCACATGAGAATTACGAGTATCGCTAGTAGGTGTGGACTTATAACGGCGGAGTATCGCTTTGACACGCGCTACTAGTTCTTTCGAGTCAAAAGGCTTTTCCATATAATCATCGGCACCAAGCTCTAACCCAAGTACTTTGTCAAATACTTCTCCCTTAGCAGATAACATCATAATTGGGATATTTGATTTAGCACGAACTTCCCGACACACTTGATAGCCATCAATACCAGGTAGCATTAAGTCAAGTAAGATTAGACTAGGTTGAAAAGTATCGATGGTAAGTAGTGCGGATTCCCCATCGGGAGCAATTTGTGTGTCGTAACATTCCTTTGTTAGGTAGAGTGAGATTAATTCTGCAATATTATCATCATCATCTACAATTAAAATCTTCTGTTTTGTTGCCATAGAGTTCTCCATTTCTAAAGTCGAGTTTCAATTGGGTTAATAGTTCCTTATTTAAAGTCGAGTTTCAATTGGGTTAATAGTTCCTTATTTAAAGTCTACAATGGTGACACCTGCATCGCCTTCACCGAATTCACCTAAACGATAAGAGGAAACTGTTGTAGAGCGTTTGAGATAGGAATGAACTGCTTTACGAAGTGCGCCAGTGCCTTTCCCATGTACAATTCGAACGTGAGTCAGATGGGATAAATAAGCATCATCTAAGTATTTATCCAAGGTGGCAAGGGCTTCGTCTACCGTTAAACCGAGCAAGTTAATCTCAGGGCGAATAGAAGCAGACTTATTAAAGTTATTTGTTCCGGAACTTCTCTTTGTACTAACCTTTGGAGCAAAAGTGTCCTCCTGTAATAAGGTGAGGTCCGTTATGGACACTTGTGAACGCATAATACCACATTGTACGAAGAGATTTCCTTTTGCATCTGGTAGAGAGCTAACAATACCTTTTAAGCCAAGGGAAAGAACCTTCACGCTATCTCCTAGCTTTAACTGGTTTGCTTTTAAAGGCTTTGCGGATGGTGCCTTACTCTGGGTAGTTAGCTTGGAATTCTTATCTTTAATACGCTCTCGTAGTTGGCTCCTAGATGCTTCTAGCTCTTTCATGGAAGAAGAACTACCGTATTTCTGGATATTACGTATAGTTTCATCAGCAGTACTTTTTGCTTCTTGCAAGATTTCTCTTGCTTCTTCTTCGGCTTTTCTTATAATTTGCTGACGTGATTGTTCGATTTTTTCACGTTTGTTCTTTAACTGGTCTTCTAAAGTACGAATCCGTTCTTTATATTGTGCGATTTCTATTTGCTCTTGCTCAATAGTAATTCGGCTCTGCTCTAAATCAGATAGTAAATCTTCAAATCCCACCTTTTCGGCGGTGATTTCCTCTTTCGCCAGTTCAATGATAGAATCACTTAATCCAAGCTTTGAGGATATGGCAAAGGCATTACTTTTACCAGGTATTCCAATTAATAGGCGATAAGTAGGACTTAGTGTAGCTACATCAAATTCACAACTTGCATTTTCCACTTCAGGTGTAGATAAGGCAAATACCTTGAGCTCACTATAATGGGTCGTAGCCATGGTACGAATGGTTTTCTTGTGTAAATGAGTTAAAATCGCAATGGCAAGTGCTGCACCCTCCACAGGGTCTGTTCCTGCTCCAAGTTCATCAAAGAGGCATAGAGAATTGCGGTCTGCCTTCTCCAACATGGTTACAATGTTAGTCATATGGGAAGAAAAAGTACTAAGACTTTGCTCAATGCTCTGTTCGTCGCCAATATCGGCATAGACTTCTTTGAAGATTCCAAGGCTACTGCGGTCCAGGGCAGGAATGTGCAGACCTGATTGCCCCATTAAGGTAAATAGTCCGACTGTCTTTAGAGAAACTGTTTTACCACCTGTATTTGGTCCAGTTACAATTAACAGGTCAAAGTCTTTGCCAAGATGAATGTCAATTGGAACCACCTTCTTCTTATCGAGAAGGGGATGTCGCCCTTTTCGTATATTAATATAGCGATCTGTGTTAAAAAGGGGCATAGTTGCATTGTGTTCCATGGCAAGATACCCTTTGGCAAATATAAAATCTAAAGTAGTTAATATACGATGGTTCTCTAAGAGCGAATGGGTATGTTCGCCACACATAGCACTTAGTGTTGCAAGAATCACGTCGATTTCTGTTTGCTCTTGTAAGAATAATTCTTTTAGTTGATTATTTAAGTTTACCACTGCTGCTGGTTCAATAAAAAGGGTAGAACCAGAGGACGATTGGTCGTGAATCATTCCATGTACTACATTCTTGTACTCCGCCTTCACGGGAATACAATAACGGTTGTTACGCATTGTGATTACAGGGTCTTGTAAATAAGTGCGAAAAGAACCATTTACCATGGAATTTAGCTGGGTGTGAATCTTATCGTTGGTAAGTTGCACTTGTCGTCTAATGTGTTTTAAGGTAGTGCTAGCATCATCGTATAATTCCTCTTCCGAAGCAATGCATCGTTTCAGCTCAGCAGAAAGAGGTGTAAGTGGTTCTAAGAATTCAAAGTAAGAATCTAGGCAGTCATTGATACCTTCATTGATCTTATCGTTGCGTCCATAGGTTTTCACACGATTGGTACATTCTAGTACGCTTGCGATTTTGAGAAGTTCTACAATGGATAAGACACTTTCAATTTCAAGTGACTTTAGTGAAGCAGTAATATTATGATTGCCCATAAAGTAAATGGAACCGTATTTAAAAAGGCGAGAAAGTGCGGCGCCAGTTTCTGTTTGTGCTTTATTAATAATGGCTAAATTAATCTGAGGTGTTAATTCTTGACAAAGTAGTTTGCCAGATTCACTAGAGGCATAAGATGCCAATTGTTCCATAATCTTATAATATTCTAATGTTTGTAAGACGCGTGAGTTCATGAGTTCCTTCCTAATTGTATATTGATTTCTTATTATAGTACCATAAATTTCAAAATATTTCTATTCATAACCGTAAATTACAATCGTTATCCATAGACATGGGAGCGATATCCTTTACAAGCATTCTTATATCAGCTATACTTGTATGAAAGAATGTACAGATAGGAGTTACGAAAAAGGAACATGCAAACTACTTGTTCGTGGCATGGCAAAGGAGGATAATCAGGTTGAAAAATAGACAATTGGATATTTTAATCTACTTGTTAAAATATAAGAAAACAACATACAATGAACTTGCTTCCTATTTTGAAGTGAGTACGAAAACAATTGAGAGAGATATTGACCGACTTTCTACTACCGGTATACCAGTGTATTGTCAACAAGGATCTGGTGGTGGTGTGTACATTGACGAAAACTATAAATTTAATCAGTCTTTTTTTACGGTAGAGGACATTGGTCATATGATAACAGCGCTGCATATAGCTAAAACTTTTACAGCTAATCCGCAAAATAAAGAGGTTTTCAAAAAACTTACTCTGTTAAATCCAGATTTAACTACATTTTTTAATGAAAATATTCAGAAACATCTTTTTTTTAGACTTGTATGACCAACCAGTTGATTTTGAGCATGGTATTTTTGCTATGATCAACCATTGTTTAGATTTTAAAGTATATGCAACCATAAATGACGTGTTTGAGGTGGTGCCATTAAGCTATGTGTATAAGGTAGATGGAATCCATCTTTTTTGCTACAAAGATGATTATAAATTACTAAAAATAGCAGAAATCAAGTCTTTTATACCATCAGAGGTAGAAGTTCAAGGAGAGTACATCTCTTATGAACAATGCCAAAATAAATTTAAAAATATTTTTTAAACTAGACACAATGTGTCACCTCTCCTATGCTAGAATAGATTTGTAAACAACAAGTATATATTTTGAAAGAGAGGAAAATTATTTTGAAAAAATTATTAACAATGGTATTGGTATTGGCATTGTCCTTAATGGCAGGAAGTAATGCGTTTGCGTCAAGTGGATTTGAAAATATGGAGAGTTCGTATATGATGGATAATGGTTATTTGCAAATTACGGATTCTGGGAAAGTGGAGATAACACAAAAATATATAGACTATGTGACTGAGTCTTATAAAGATGATCCTAATATTCGTTTGGAATTTCATAATAATTCTGGCAAAGGAGTCATAGTTAGCGGAATTGTAGTGTTGACACCAGTACCAAGTACAACATTTTACTGGATTAAGTCACAATAGGTTGATGATAAGGAGGGAATGTCTATGATTACTATAATTGCACTTATTATAGTATTTGCTTTGGCTATTTTATCACTGTGCCCTAGTAAGTACAAAAATAATTTTATAAAGAAAAATGAAACGCTCATATTTAGAATATCTATTATAATCGTAGCAATCTTAATATTGATAGGTACACATTTATAATTTTTAATAAAACTAGGCGCATTGGACAATCACAATAGAGTTAGACAAAGCGTACATATCCATGGGAATATACAAATAGCTATAGCACTTGTAGACACTAGTGCTATAGCTATTTTATTCCTTTACAAGCATTCTTATATCAGATATACTAGGACGTAAGAATAGGTGGAAGGGGGAGCTTAGTTCATGGAAGAAAATGAACATTTTAGCTTTATACAAGAAAAAATTAAGCAAAAACCCTATAGTCGAAAGAAATTATTACGAAGAATGGCGATTACAGTTGCCATGGCAGTGATTTTTGGGTTTGTGGCGTGTTTTACCTTCTTAATATTAGAGCCGGTATTTAACAATTGGATTCATCCAGAAGAAGAAGCACAAATAATTACTTTTCCAAAGTATGAAGATGAGATAACATTAGAAGACATTGTGACAAGTGACGAAGAGTTGGCAAGCGCAGAGCAAGTGCAGAATGACTTGGCAGAGTTGGCAGACGAAACACTGGCCATGTTTGACGAGCTTTCAGGCGTGACCAATTATGAAATCCTACACAATGAGTTATATCAAATCGTCACGGAAGCAGAACGAAGCCTTGTAACAATTGAAAGTGTAACTTCAGATGTGGATTGGTTTGATAATCAATACGAACAAGGAGGAAGAACGTCAGGATTCTTAGTGGCGAACAATGGATTGGAACTAATTGTTATATTTCATGGTGATGCGATTAACTATAATGATACATTACGAGTTACCTTTTGCGATGATACCCAAGCAACTGCTACGGTGAAGCAAATTGACGAGCAGTCTCAATTAGTTGCCCTTGCAGTATCATTAGATGAGGTGTTAGAAGATACTTTGCAAGAGATTGAAATTGCAACACTTGGGTCATCGGTGTCAAGTTATATTATGGCAACACCTGTAATTGCAGCAGGTCGGCCTTTAGGTTATCAAGATTCAATTGTATATGGAATGGTAACGTCCACGGACAATGAAATTACAATTGCGGATGGAGTATATTATTCCTTTACAACTAATATTGTAGGGAGTGAAGAAGCAAGCGGTGTTGTACTAGATCTGCAAGGGCGTATTGTGGGCATTATTGCACAGGAGTATGCACGAGATGGCCAAGAGAATTACATTGTTGGAATGGGTATTACGGAAATCAAAGCGTTATTAGAGAAAATATCCAACGGAAAAGCAGTTCCGTACCTCGGAATTCATCCTGTAGATGTACCTACATCCATACAGGAAACATTACAAGTGCCACAAGGGGTATATGTATCCACAATTGATATGGAATCACCAGCTATGAACCAAGGAATCCAGAGTGGTGACGTGGTTGTGGCCATTGATGAAACAGAGATTCGTAGCACCAGTGCCTACATGTCGAAGTTAATGTCTTTTGAAGCAGGAGAGACTGTACGAGTGACATTAATGCGACAATCTGGTAGTGGATATAAGGAAATGCAGATTGATATAACATTAGAAGATTAAAGATGAAGAATAGAATGGAGAAATCATGAGATATTTAAAAGAGTTAAAAGATGGTGATAAAGTTTCGGAGATTTATCTATGTAAGCATAAACAATCTGCTATGACAAAGAATGGAAAGCAGTATGAAAATGTAATCCTACAAGATAAAACAGGAACGATAGATGCGAAAATCTGGGATCCAAATAGTATGGGAATTGCAGAGTTTGATAAGTTGGATTATATTGATGTTAGTGGAGACGTTACAAGTTTTCAAGGTACATTACAATTAAGTATTAAGCGAGTGCGAGTGTGTAAAGAAGGGGAATACGAGGCTGGTGATTATTTGCCAGTAAGTACGAAAGATATTGAAGTTATGTACAAGGAATTACTTGGATATATGGAACGTACAGAGAATATCTATTTGAAGAAATTGCTCCATAGTCTTTTTGTAAAAGATGAAGAGTTTGCCAAGCGATTTAAACAATCATCAGCGGCGAAAGCAGTGCATCACGGCTTTGTAGGAGGTTTATTAGAGCATACACTTAGTCTTGTAAAATTGTGTGATTTTTTCTGTATGCAATATCCTATTTTGCAAAAGGATTTATTAATAACAGCTGCTATTTGTCATGATATTGGAAAAACAAAGGAATTATCACTTTTCCCAGAGAATGATTATACAGATGCAGGACAGTATCTAGGTCATATTGTTATGGGAGTTGAAATGGTAGGAGAAGTCATTGGCACCATTGATGGATTCCCCGAATCATTGGCACAACAATTAAAGCACTGCATTGTTGCTCACCACGGAGAACTAGAATACGGATCACCTAAGAAGCCTGCCCTAGCAGAAGCGATTGCACTTAACTTTGCAGATAACGTAGATGCTAAGATGCAGACATTTTTGGAAGCGATTGAGGCAACTGAGGAAACAGGGTGGATTGGGTATAATCGTTTATTTGAAAGCAATATACGCCGTACTATATTAGAATCATAATAGAGGAATACATATGACTTATCAGAAAAATGATGTAGTAATTCTTACCATTGATGACATAGGGTCTAAGGGAGAAGGGATTGGCAAGATTGATGGATATACTTTATTTGTCAAGGATGCTATACTAGGCGATACCATTCGCGCTAAGATTATGAAGAGTAAGAAACAATATGGATTTGCAAGGCTAGAGGAAGTGATTACACCTTCCTCTTTTCGTGTTATTCCAAAGTGTGCACTGGCGAAGCAATGTGGGGGATGTCAGCTACAAGCCATGTCTTATGAGCAACAACTTACTTACAAGCAAAATAAAGTGAAGAATCATCTTGTGCGTATTGGAAAGTTCCTAGAAGATGAGATAGAACAACTTATGGAGCCAATTATAGGAATGGAAGAGCCATATCGTTATCGGAATAAAGCACAATTTCCAATTGGCAAGAGCAAAGATGGAAGGATAATTGCAGGTTTCTATGCAGAGCGTACCCATTATATTGTCGAGAACACAGATTGTTTGTTAGGTGTTGACGAGAACCAAATAATATTGAAGGTCATGCTTGCATTTTTGGAAAAATATCATGTCTTACCTTACGATGAGGAGACGGGCAAAGGTCTTATTAGACACGTTCTTATCCGAAAGGGATTTACCACAGAAGAATTAATGGTGTGCCTTGTGATAAATGGAAAGCAATTATTACAGGAACAAGAATTAGTGGTGGCACTTAAGACCATTCCACATATGACAAGCATCTCATTGAATTATAATAATAAAATTACTAATGTTATTCTTGGGGAAGAGACGAAATGTATCTGGGGTAAAGAATATATTGAAGATTGGATTGGAGCTGTTAAGTTCCGTATCTCACCACAATCTTTCTATCAAGTAAATCCAGTACAAACGAAAGTATTATATGAACTTGCCTTGGAATATGCCAACTTAACAGGCGCTGAAACAGTATGGGATCTCTATTGTGGAATTGGAACGATTTCATTATTCTTAGCCCAAAGTGCAAAACACGTCTATGGTGTAGAAATAGTACCGCAAGCAATTGAAGACGCTAGGCAGAACGCCCAGATTAACGAAATTACCAATGTAACCTTCTATGTAGGGAAGGCAGAAGAAGTACTCCCCGCCCAATATGCAGAATCGGGTATCTATGCAGATGTTATTGTAGTGGACCCGCCGAGAAAAGGGTGTGACGAAGCATGTCTCTCCACCATGGTGGAAATGGCACCCAAGCGAATTGTGTATGTAAGTTGCGATAGCGCCACACTAGCACGTGATATGGCATATCTGTGTGAGAATGGGTATCAACTTGAGAAAGTGCAGGCAGTGGACCAGTTTGGTCATACGGTTCATGTTGAGACGGTATGTCTTTTGTCCCACAAAGACCCACAAAACTGTTCACCATCTAAATAGAGTGGAAATTTAAACAAAATAGACTTTAATGGAGTGTCTGACTCTCCATGTGGAAAAATCTCTATTGCTTCGATCAATGAAGTGATTAGGGATTTTTTCTCTTCATCGCCTGATTTATCAAAGAGGGTATCAAAGTTAGCAAGCAGGGTATATATATTTTCTAAAGATAGGGTATCTGCTTCAACAGCCTTTAAGCTAACGTTAACATCTTCTATATTGTTTTCGATTTCATATATCAAATCATATAGTGAATCTAATCGCTTGGTCATATCGGAAATTTTTCTTTCTCTAAAGCGAGCATCTAATGGAAGGGTATCAATTTCAGCTTCCAGTCTATTTTTGTTCTGCATGGTTTCCTTTAATTTTGAGTGATAATTTGCAAGTTCCTTATCTAATGTAGTTGTATCGAATTGTTTGCCAATCTTTGCTTTAATCTCATTAGAAAAATCACTTTTCTTTATTAGTTCTCGAATAGCTTCTACAACTAATGGTTCTATATCAGTTTTCTTTAGTAACGTTGTATAATCACAATGTTTACCTCTTGCAGTTTTTGCTTTACTACACACATAATAATAGATCTCTTTATATGTACCATCTTTATTAGTCCATGCGTGTTTGTTGGTATACATTGGACCACCACATTTTGGACATTTTAAAATACCACTAAGTAAATGTGCTCGATCTCTACCGATTTTAGAAGCAGATTTCACACCAGTACGTTTGCGTTTTTCAGCAGCCTGTTGCCAAAGTTCTTCACTAACAATTGCTTCGTGTTGTCCTTCTGCCACAATATAATCTTCTTGATGTACTAAACGGTAATCATTTTTAGTTCCTTTGACTTTTTCTTTAGAACGTCTACCAAATGCAATTTTACCTGCATAGACTGGATTATCTATGATAGTTTTAATAAAATGTGCACTCCATAAGGCGAGTGATCCATTATCACGAACAACTTTTTCTATACCTTGTAAGTTTAAATAATTTGCAATTTTAACAAAGCCAATATTATCAGTTACATATTTATCAAAAATAATTCTAATTGCTTCAGCTTCATTTTCTTTAATTAG
>JAWXVE010000056.1:0-15434 GCA_044425575.1 Eubacteriales bacterium
TTGTAATTGATTCTAGTCATGTAGAAGTGGTAGCCCAAGCATTAAGACACTATCCAGGGCGAGCGTTAATTAATTCTATCTCCATGGAAGAGGAGAAGATGGAGCCTTTGTTAGAGCTTGCTAAGAAGTATGGAGCTATGTTCATATTATTACCATTGTCTAGTCGTGGTTTACCAAAAGATTTAGAAGAAAAGCATAATATAATTGACAGTATTGTCACAAAATCCTTGGCTATGGGCATGAAGAAGGAAGATATTATAGTAGATGGACTTGTGACTACTATTGCAACGAATCATAAGGCGGCAGTAGAAACCTTGCAGACTATTAGTTATTGTAAGGAACATGGACTTAAAACCGTATGTGGACTTTCTAATATTTCCTTTGGATTACCACAACGAAGCACCATTAATCATACTTTTTTAACTTTAGCCATGAAGGTGGGATTAACCATGGCAATTGCTAATCCCTCTCAAAAAGAATTAGTGGATGCTATGATTACAACGGATTTTCTGCTTGGTAAGTCAGGGTGCGAAGAACGATATTTAACTTATATGCAAGATGGGACCCTTGTTGGTGGTGTAAGTGTATCCAATGGGGATAAGGAGAAAAGTTCTACTGAGGAAGAGAAAGTTTCCCTTGAGGAACTAATGCATCAAGCAGTGGTACAAGGGCGCAAGAAAGCCATTGTTGCTTATGTGGAAGAATCATTATCAAAAGGTACCAATCCTAAAGAGATGTTGAATGAGACGTTGATTCCTGCTATTAATGAAGTGGGTGATTTGTATCAAAAGGGAACTTACTTTTTACCACAACTGATTGCCAGTGCAGAGACTATGAAATATGCCATTGCAATCTTAGAACCACTTTTACTAGAAGCACGAGAAGGAACACATATGCCAACCATTGTAATTGCAACGGTAAAGGGTGACATTCATGATATTGGAAAGAATTTAGTAGCACTTATGCTCCGTAATTATGGATTCCAAGTCATTGATCTTGGGAAAGATGTTACGAGAGAAGAAATCGTTGAAACTGCCTTAACAGAAGGTGCTAGTATTATTGCCATGTCTGCCTTAATGACCACGACTATGCAAGAGATGAAACGTGTAATTGCCCATGCAAAAGAACGGGAAGTATCTGTGAAATTCATGATAGGTGGAGCTGTTATTACCAAAGAATATGCAATGGAAATTGGTGCAGATGGGTATTCAAAAGATGCTTCAGAAGCTGTATTAGTCGCCAAAGAATTATTAGATTTATAAATAATGAAAAATGTAATTGAAAAATAAGAAAGTTATTGTTATACTATTTACAACTTTAATGTGATAAAGGTATAAAGTGTGAGGAAGGGTGTGAAAGAAACATGATAGGCGCAGATGCCATAGTAAAATGTTTAGAAGAGGAAGGTGTAACCACTGTATTTGGATATCCAGGAGTTGCAATTGTTCCGTTCTATCATAGTATAGAAAGTTCTGAAATAGAAAGTATTCTGGTGCGAAGTGAGCAAAATGCAGCACATGCGGCCAACGGTTATAGCCGTGTAAGTGGAACTGTTTCTGTATGTGCCGTAACATCTGGACCAGGTGCAACGAATGTGATTACAGGAATTGCAACTGCTTTTGCAGATAGCATTCCACTTATTTGTATTACAGGACAAGTCCATAGTGAATTATTAGGAAGTGATGTATTTCAAGAAGCTGATATTACAGGTGCAGTAGAGTCCTTTGTAAAATATAGCTACTTGGTTAAGGATGTAACAGATATTCCGCGAGTATTCAAGGAGGCGTTTCATCTTGCCAACACGGGGAGAAAGGGACCAGTTCTCATTGATATTCCCATTGATATACAGCAAGCGACTATAAAGAACTTCTCTTATCCTGAAACAGTATTGATGAGAACGTATAAGCCTACTATAAAAGGTCATAGCGTACAGATTCAGAAGGTAATTGGTGAATTAAAGAAAGCGAAGAAACCAATTATTTGCGTAGGTGGTGGTGTCTTATTAAATCATGCTCAAGATGTAGTGCGAGAATTTGCCAGTAAGCATGGAATACCAGTAGTATCTACTATGATGGGGATTGGTGTCATGCCAACCCAACACGAACTATATTATGGAATGGTAGGAAATAACGGAAAGCCCTATGCCAATCGTGCTATGAATGAGTCTGACTTATTAATTATGGTGGGAGCTAGAGTGGCTGACCGAGCTGTGAATCAACCTGATTTAATTATTGACCATAAAGTATTAGTACATATTGATGTAGATCCAGCGGAAATCGGTAAAAATGTAGGGCCGACCATTCCTTTAGTAGGGGAGTGTTCCCATATATTCGAGGAATTTCTGTCTAGTAAATGTAAGGTAGATTGCACAGAATGGATTGGGACACTGAATCAATATCGTGAGAATATGACGCCTAAACGGAATGTAAATCCAGAATATGTGGACCCAAGAGAATTCATTCAGTTACTTTCTCTTGCAATGGAACGAGACGGCGTTTATATTGCAGATGTTGGCCAGAACCAAATGTGGTCTTGTGCCAATCATATTGTAAGAGGGGGACGATTCCTAACTTCAGGTGGAATGGGCACCATGGGTTACTCTATTCCAGCAGCTATAGGAGCAAAGAAGGCCGATGCAACAAAACAAGTAGTTGCAGTATGTGGAGATGGTTCTTTTCAAATGTCTATGATGGAACTGGCTACAGTTTGCCAACATAACATCCCTATTAAAGTTATTATCTTAACAAATGGTTGTCTTGGCATGGTGCGTGAATATCAAGAAGTTACTTACAAAGGAAAATATTCCCTAGTAGATCTCTCTGGTAGCCCTGATTTTTCCTATATTGCCAAAGCATATGGTCTGGATTTTGTACAAGTACAGAATATGGAAGGAATTGATGCAAAGATTAAAGAATTTCTTGCCATAGAAGGATGTGCTGTTATGGAATGTATGATTGATCCAATGGATCTTACAAAATAAAGAAAGGGAGGAAGCATAGAGAATGAAGAAAAAAATCTATTCGGTACTAGTAGAAAATAGAGCTGGTGTCTTATGCAAAGTGGCAGGATTATTCTCCCGTAGATGTTTTAATATTGATAGTTTAACTGTTGGAGAAACAGATTCCCATGATGTTTCATGTATGACCATTGTGTCTAGTGGAAATGAGCGGACCATTGAACAGATTGAAAAGCAATTAAATAAGAAAATTGATGTTATTAAGATTAAAACCTTTGATGAACATATGAGTATTAGTCGAGAACTTATGTTGATTAAAGTGAAGTATAACAAACATAATAGACGTGATATACTTGAAATTTGTGATGTTATGAATGCAAATATAGTGGATATGTCTAAGAATCTGATGATTATACAAATCTGCGACGTACCAGAGAAGACAAAGCTTTTAATTGATATGTTTCAATCCATTAGCATTGTTGAGGTGGCGCGAACAGGAACTCTTGCTTTACAAAAGTGCAATGAACTTGACAATTAAATAGAAGGTTGATAGAATGAAGAAATCGAGGAAATAATTGATTATTTCATGGTAGATTGAGCCAAAGGAGAGAAGGGTGAATAATAAACATGCAGAAAAAAGTATTTCAATTATTAGTTGATAATACGGCTGGTGTACTAAGTCGTATATCCGGCCTATTTAGTCGCAGAGGTTACAACATCGAAAGCATTACAGCAGGTGTGACTGCCGATCCTAGGTATACAAGAATTACCATTGTAGCTTCTGGCGATGATGAAATTCTAGACCAGATTGAGAAACAGGTAGCTAAACTTGTGGACGTTCGGCATATTACAGAGTTGCAGCCACAAGATAGTGTGTGTAGAGAGTTATGTATGGTTAAGATAGAAGCTGATGCAACACTTCGTCCATCCATTGTAGCAGTTGTAGAAGTATTTCGTGCGAAAATCGTTGATGTTGCACACGAATCACTTATTATTGAGATCACAGGTAGTCAGTCGAAAATAGAAGCGTTTTTAAAGCTACTAGATGGTTACCGCATTATGGAAATTGCAAGAACAGGTTTAGCTGGACTAAGCCGTGGTGTAGACCAAGTAATATGGTTAGATGATTGATTAATTATGAGGGAAACCTCTTAAAATGAAAGGAGTCATATAAAATGGCAAGAATTTATTATCAAGAAGATTGTAACATCGCAATGTTAGAAGGCAAAACAATAGCAGTAATTGGGTATGGTAGCCAAGGACACGCACATGCATTAAATGCAAAAGAATCAGGATGCAACGTAATTATTGGTTTGTACGAAGGTTCTAAGTCTTGGGACAAGGCAGTAAAACAAGGATTTGATGTGTATACAGCTGCTGAAGCTGCTAAAAAAGCAGATGTAATTATGATCTTAATCAATGATGAGAAGCAAGCTAGTATGTATAAGAAAGATATTGAACCAAACCTAGAAGAAGGTAATATGTTAATGTTTGCTCACGGTTTCTGTGTACACTTTGGTCAAATCGTACCTCCTAAGAATGTGGATGTTACTATGATTGCACCAAAAGGACCAGGACACACAGTAAGAAGTGAATACCAAGCTGGAAAAGGTGTTCCTTGTCTTGTGGCAGTAGAACAAGATGCTTCTGGTAAAGCGTTAGACAAAGCACTTGCATATGCAGCTGCAATCGGTGGGGCTAGAGCTGGTGTATTAGAAACAGATTTTAGAACAGAAACAGAAACAGATTTATTTGGAGAACAAGCAGTACTTTGTGGTGGTGTGTGTGCATTAATGCAAGCAGGATACGAAACTTTAGTAGAAGCTGGATATGACTCAAGAAATGCTTACTTTGAATGTATTCATGAGATGAAGTTAATCGTTGACTTAATCTATCAATCAGGATTTGAAGGAATGAGATATTCTATTTCTAATACAGCTGAATATGGGGATTACATAACAGGTCCTAAGATTATTACAGAAGATACTAAGAAGGCAATGAAGAAAGTTCTTGCAGATATTCAAGATGGAACATTTGCCAAAGATTTCTTACTTGATATGTCAGATGCTGGTGGACAAGCACACTTTAAAGCAATGAAGAAGTTAGGTGCAGAGCATTGTTCTGAATCAGTTGGAAAAGAAATTCGTAACTTGTACAGCTGGAATAATGAAGAAGATAAATTTATTAATAACTAAGAGAAACTTCTCTTTGTAATGAATGATTCAGACTTTATATCGTAGCAGGAATACCTGCTACGATATTTTCCGTATAAAAAGTGTGAAAAATAAAATTTTTCACACGGCAATTTGTACCTTACGGTCCAAAGTTGCCAGATTTTGAGAAAGGTATGGTTATAGTGTGAAAAATAAAATTTTTCACACGGCAATTTGTGTCTGCAGTCCAAAGTTTGCAGGCATTGAGAAAGGCGGGTTACTTATATGAGACAATTAGCACTAAGAGATGAGATATTAATGCAAGTAGAGAAACCTGCGCGCTATATAGGCAATGAAATCAATTCAGTTTGGAAAGAGAAAGAAGATGTTGCAGTGCGATTTGCAATGTGCTTTCCAGATGTATATGAAATTGGAATGTCCCATTTGGGTATTCAGATTCTATATGATATGTTCAACCAGCAAGAAGATGTGTGGTGTGAACGAGTGTATTCCCCATGGGTTGACTTAGACTTGATTATGAGACAGGAACAGATTCCTTTATTTGCATTAGAGTCTCAAGAACCTATTAAAGAATTTGATTTTTTAGGGATTACCATACAGTATGAAATGTGCTATACCAATATTTTGCAAGTACTGGATTTATCTCAAATTCCTCTCCTTGCAAGGGACCGAGGGGAAGAAGATCCCATTGTGATTGGTGGTGGTCCTTGTGCTTATAATCCCGAACCAATTGCAGACTTTTTCGATCTCTTCTATATTGGAGATTGGGAGACGAATTACGAAACATTGTTGTCTTTATATAAGAAGTGCAAGGCAAACGGAAGTTCAAGGGAAGATTTCCTATTCCAAGCAGGACAACTGTCAGGTATTTATGCGCCTATGTTTTATGAACCAACTTATAAGGAAGATGGTACTATTGATACATTTCTACCAATAAGAGAAGGCCTTCCCAACAAGATTATGAAAGAAATTGTAATGGATTTAACCAATACGTATTATCCCATGAAGCCAGTAGTACCTTATATTAAAGTAACACAAGATCGTGTTGTGTTAGAGATTCAAAGAGGGTGTATACGAGGATGTCGTTTCTGCCAAGCTGACCAATTATATCGACCTGTAAGAGAACGTAATGTGGAACGGTTAAAAGAATATGCCATAACTATGTTAAAGAATACGGGACATGAGGAAATCACTCTTAGTTCCTTAAGCTCTAGTGATTACTCTCAATTAGAAGAGTTGGTAACATTTCTCGTGGCAGAATGCAAAGAGCGAGCCATTAATATTTCGCTCCCATCTCTGCGTATTGATGAATTTTCACTAGATATTATGAGTAAAGTCCAAGATATTAAGAAAAGTAGCCTGACCTTTGCACCAGAAGCAGGAAGTCAACGTTTACGTGATGTAATCAATAAAGGATTGACGAAAGAAGTCATCCTAGAAGGTGCAACAGAAGCATTCCGTGGTGGTTGGACTAAGGTGAAACTTTACTTTATGTTGGGGTTACCAACTGAAACAACAGAAGATATTAATGGAATTGGAGAACTTGCCAATGAAATTGCTGCCGCCTTTTATGAAACAGTTCCCAAAGAAGCGAGAACCAATGGAAGAGTACAAATTGCAGTAAGTAGTTCTTTCTTTATTCCAAAGCCATTTACACCATTTCAATGGGCGCCCATGGCAACAAAGGAAGATTTTATCGAGAAAGCATATCAGACGAAGCAATCGGTTATGGCACAATTGAATCAAAAGAGTATTCGCTATAATTGGCATGAAACAGATGTAAGTGTGTTAGAGGGAGTTATGGCAAGAGGTGACCGAAGAGTAGCACAAGTAATCTTGCATGCCTACAAACATGGAGCACTTTACGATGCTTGGAGCGAATACTTTAAGTACGATACTTGGTTAAATAGTTTTGAAGCATGTGGCGTTTCCATACCTTTTTATACCACAAGAGAGCGGGGAGATGAGGAAGTGTTCCCGTGGGATTTCATTAGTTGTGGAGTAACCAAGGAATTTCTATTAAGAGAATGGAAGTGGGCTAACAAAGAGCTTACAACGCCAAATTGCAAATTGCAATGTCAAGGTTGTGGTGCCAATCAATTTGGTGGAGGTATTTGTTATGAAAATTAGAGTTAAATTTGCCAAAGTAGGTTCCTTAAAGTTTGTTGGTTATTTAGATACCCTTCGCTTTTTTCAAAAAGCAATTCGACGAGCGGAAATTAACATTGCTTATTCTCAGGGATTTAGTCCTCATCAGATTATGTCCTTTGCAGCACCCCTAGGCGTGGGAATTGAAAGCGTAGGAGAATATTTTGATATGGAAGTACATTCTTATACGACTTCAGATGATATGAAAAATCGTTTAAATAACGTAATGGCAGATGGAATATGGGTAGAAAGTGTACGCCTGCTTCCTGATAACATTCAGAATGCCATGGCAAGTATTGCAGCAGCACGATATGTAGTAACCTTAAGAAATGGATATGAGACACCCTTCGTATGGCAAGATGCTTTAGATGGTTTTCTTAGTAAGGAAGAGATTCTCGTAATTAAGAAAACAAAGAAGAGTGAACGTAAAATTGACGTGAAACCCCTCATTTATGAGCTACAACCACATGAAAAAGGCATTGAAATGCTCGTAGATGCAAGTAGTGCTGCAAATATTAAGCCCAAACTAGTGATGAAGGCTTTGTATGAAGACAATGAATCTACCTTAGAGGAGCATGCCATTGAAGTTCTTAGGCTAGAATTGTATGGACGAATAGGGGACGGTGATTCTACGCAATTTCAATCCTTAGAAAAATTTGGAGAAGTATTTGAATGAAAAAGCAAATTACATTGGTTAAGCGTGGAGAGCGATTGCTTCTCATAGAAGTTGCAGAAGGAGTGGTCACTTCCATTCATGTTGTACCAAAGAATAAAGTGGTAAATGGTAACATTTATATTGGCAAGGTAAAGTCTGTTGTTCCAAATATTCAGGGTGCTTTCATAGAAGTGGAAGAGCAAACAAAGTGCTTCTTGCCACTAAAACAATTAGATCATTGTATTTTAATTAATAGAAAATATGACGGTTCCCTCAAGCAATCAGATGAATTGCTTGTACAAGTTGTAAAAGAGCCTATGAAAACAAAAGATGCAACTGTTACAACAAATCTTTCCTTCCAAGGACGTTATTGTGTTATTACAAGTGGTGATAGGAGAATTGTCTACTCAAAGAAGTTAGATAAGGATGTTAAATCATATTATCAACCCATTGTAGAAGGGCTACGAGAAGAACATATGGGGATTTTGGTGCGAACCAATGCAAAAACTGTGATGGATTCTAAGGAGCTTCTAGAAGAACTAGAACGTCTTAAGAAACGTTATGAATATATTCTGAAGATTAAAGATACAAGGCAAGGAGGTGCTTGCTTAGAACGAGCATTACCTGCACATCTTCAAGCCATTCGAGATTATCTTGGAGAAGACTGTGAAGTGCGTACGGATGAGGAAGTAATATACCAGGAAATGGTTGACTATTGTACGTCGGAAGAAGCTTTACGTCCCTATGTACAGCAGGTTCAATTGTACAAAGACTCTTATTCCCTTAGTAAATTGATTTCTCTTGAAACAATCCTTGAGAATGCGTTACGTAAGGTGGTCTGGTTAAAAAGTGGAGGAAGCATTGTAATTGAACATACAGAAGCTCTAACAGCCATTGACGTTAATACTAGCAAATCCACTAGTAAGAAGAATCAAGAAGAAACTATTTATGCCATGAATCAAGAGGCAGCCATTATGGTTATGTATCAACTAAGATTGCGCAATATTTCAGGCATTGTTATAGTGGATTTCATTAATATGAAAGAGGAACACAGAGTTCATAAGTTAATCGCCCTTCTAAGGGAAGAAGCTAGGAAAGATTCTGTTATCACAACTATTGTTGGCATGACAAGCTTAGGACTCATGGAAATTACACGCAAGAAAGTATTGCCTTCTTTAAGAGAGCAATTACAAGAGTAGAGGAGATTATATGGAATTTTGCAAAATAGAAAAAATCAAAGATGGAACTTATCTGAAAAATTATGAATTAACTTACAAGAATAAGGTAGGAAAACTCAAAAAGTATGAAATTGTAAGTCGCAAAGAATTGGAAACACTAGAGGATTTAGGTTCTAAATCTAGCGGAGTATCTATTGTAGTACGAAGAGGAGATGAGTTGCTTCTACTAAAAGAGTTCCGAATGGGGATTAATCGCAGTATTTACAATCTAGTAGCTGGTATGATAGAAGAACATGAAACTTTAGAAGAATGTGTGAAGCGAGAACTTTATGAAGAAACGGGACTTACTCTTGTTGAAATTACAAGTATTTTACCAGCATCTTATGCGGCCGTTGCCATTTCTGATGTAAAGACACAGATTGTCTTTGTTACTGCAGAGGGTGAATTGAATACGCAATATACCTCGGCTAATGAAATGATAGAAGCACAGTTTTACACGAAAGATGAAGTGAAAACATTGTTAGATACGAAAGAATTTAGCTCTAGATCTCAATTAATCGCATATTATTTTGCCTATGAAACATAATTGAACCTTGACATAGTTTGTGAAGTTGTAGTATCATACCTTTTAAGTGCTTTTTAGTAACAATGAATAACGTAGGAAACAGAGGAGAAATTGGTTATGAAGCAATTCAAAAAATTATTTTCACTAGGACTTGTATGCACTATGACATTATCTATGGTTGCATGTGGTTCTACTGAAACAACAAGCAGTACATCAACAAGCAGTACATCAACAGAAAGTTCAGATGTGGAAATAACAGGTGAAACTTTTAAAATTGGTGGAATTGGACCAACAACTGGCGGAGCAGCTATTTATGGGCAAGCCGTTATGAATGGAGCAATGATTGCAGTAGAAGAGATTAATGCAGCTGGTGGAATTAATGGTGCAATGATTGAGTTTAATTTTCAAGATGATGAGCATGATGCAGAAAAGGCAGTAAATGCTTACAATTCACTAAAAGACTGGGGAATGGAAATTCTACTTGGAACAGTTACTTCTACACCTTGTATTGCAGTTGCAGCAGAAGCAGAAGCAGATGGCTACTATATGTTAACCCCTTCTGGATCTTCTGTAGATATTATTGCAGATCGCACTAATGTATTCCAAGTGTGCTTTACAGATCCAAACCAAGGAGTCGGTTCAGCACAATACATTGGGGAAAATGCACTTTCATCGGTAATTTCTGTTGCTGTTATTTATGATAGTTCCGATGTATATTCAACTGGTATCTATGATAAATTTACAGAAGAAGCAGCGAATCAATCATTTGAAATTGTATCAGCAGAAGCTTTTACAGCAGATTCAAACACAGACTTCTCAGTACAATTACAAAAGGCAAAAGATTCTGGTGCAGAATTAGTATTCTTACCAATCTATGCATTAGAAGCTTCTTTAATTCTTACGCAAGCAGCGGGAATGGATTATTCACCAATTTTCTTCGGTTGTGACGGTCTTGATGGAATCTTAGCAGTAGAGAATTTTGATGCTTCTCTAGCAGAAGGTGTTATTCTTCTTACTCCATTCGTTGCAGACGCTACAGATGATGCTACCGTTTCTTTTGTAACGAAGTACCAAGAAGCATATGGCGATATTCCAAACCAATTTGCAGCAGATGCTTATGATGGAATCTACATTATTAAGGATGCAATTGAGCATTCAGGTGCCACTCCAGATATGTCAGTAGAAGATATGGGTTCTGCTTTAATTGCAGCTATGACAGAAATCTCATATGATGGTTTAACAGGAACTGGAATGACATGGGAAGCAACTGGAGAAGTTGCTAAAGATCCAAATGCTATGATTATTCAAGATGGAGTTTATGCAACATTCGAATAAACTTTCTATAAAAGAAGGGCAGACGTGTGAATCACGTCTGCTTTTTTCGTGAACAATTTCATGAATTATACGGAAACTACTTGATACTATATATGATTTTGTTATATACTAGATTAACTGTTTGTATTAGTAAAATGAAAGAAGGGACTTATCATTTGATTATGATAAGGAAGAGTGAACATCAATGACATTATTATCGTATCTCATTAGTGGTATTAGTTTGGGTAGTGTATATGCAATTATTGCTCTAGGTTATACCATGGTGTACGGCATTGCAAAAATGTTGAATTTTGCCCATGGAGACATTATTATGGTGGGTGCATATGTAATCTTTACCTCAGTTGCGACTATGGGATTACCGCCAGCATTAGCAGTGATACTAGCAATTATCTTCTGTACCATTTTAGGAGTTGTAATCGAGAAAATCGCTTATCGACCTCTTAGAAATGCAGCTTCTTCTTTGGCCGTACTGATTACAGCCATTGGTGTAAGCTATTTCTTGCAAAATATTGCACTTTTAATCTTTGGAACGAATACAAAAGCTTTTTCTTCTGTCATTGACATTCCAGCTATTAAGATTGGTTCTGAAGCAAATGCGATTATTATCTCTGGTGAAACACAAGTAACCATTATTTGTTGCCTTCTGATTATGGTATTCTTAACCTTATTTATTAATAAAACAAAGGCAGGTCAAGCTATGCTCGCTGTTTCAGAAGACAAAGGTGCAGCCATTCTAATGGGAATTAATGTAAATAAAACTATTGCCCTTACTTTTGCCATTGGTTCAGCACTTGCTGCCATTGCTGGAGCATTGCTGTGTTCTGCTTATCCGGCACTTAACCCTTACACAGGTTCTATGCCAGGTATTAAGGCATTTACAGCTGCTGTATTTGGTGGAATTGGCTCCATACCAGGCGCTTTAATCGGTGGTCTATTACTTGGAATCATTGAAATACTAGGTAAAGCATATATTTCCTCTCAATTGGCAGATGCCATTGTATTTCTTGTGTTAATTGTAGTATTAGTCGTTAGGCCTACTGGAATCTTAGGCAAGAAAATGCAAGAGAAAGTGTAGGTGGAAAGATGAAAGCATTAAAATCTATGAAAATGTCCAAAACATCTAGAAGTAACTACATTACATATGGCCTTGTGATTGTTTGTTATGCCATTGCGCAACTTATGCAAATGTCAGGGAATATGTCTAATCTTATGTCGGGATTATTAGTACCATTATGTACCTATATTATTCTTGCAGTTTCTCTTAACTTAACAGTTGGTATCTTAGGAGAATTAAGCTTAGGTCATGCAGGGTTTATGTGTATTGGAGCTTTTACAGGAGCATTCTTCTCGAAATGCATGGAGAATGTAATTACTGTAGGTTGGATACGATTTACCATTGCTATTATCATTGGTGCTGCCCTTGCAGGTGTCTTTGGATTCTTAATTGGTATGCCAGTTTTGCGTTTAAAGGGAGATTACCTTGCCATTGTAACATTAGGATTTGGTGAGATTATTAAGAATATCGTTAATGTATTATATATAGGGCGTGATGAAAATGGATTTCATGTATCCATTACCAGTGCCGCTGATATGGGATTGTCAGCAGATGGCGAAACGATTATTAAAGGTGCTCAAGGAATTACAGGCACACCAAAAGATTCTACCTTTTTCATTGGATTCGTCTTAGTAATGATTACGCTGATTATTGTCCTGAATCTCATTAATAGTAGAGCAGGGCGCGCCATTATGGCAATTCGAGACAACCGCATTGCAGCAGAAAGTTTAGGAATTAACATTACAAAGTATAAGTTAATGGCATTTGCCATTTCTGCATCACTTGCAGGTGTGGCAGGAGTTCTATACTCTCATAACTTGAATTCATTAACTGCAACTACGAAGAACTTTGGTTATACCATGTCTATTATGATTCTTGTATTTGTAGTATTAGGAGGTATTGGTAACATTCGTGGATGTATGATTGGTGCAGTGATTCTTACATTATTACCAGAGCTTCTCCGTCAATTAAGTGATTACCGAATGTTAATCTACTCAGTGGTATTAATTGCAATGATGTTATTTAACTGGGCTCCAGGTGCTATTCTATTTCGTGAAAAAATCGTTGCATATACAAAGGCTCGATTACCATTTCTGAAGGGAGGTAAGTAAGCATGGCTTTATTAGAAGTAAATAACTTAGGTATTTCCTTTGGTGGTTTACGTGCTGTAGATAACTTTCAAGTATCCATTAAGGAAGGCCAATTGTATGGACTCATTGGACCAAATGGAGCGGGAAAAACAACTATTTTCAATTTATTAACAGGTGTTTATAAACCTACTGATGGTTCGATTACCTTAGATGGTAAATTAATCTCTGGGTTATCTACAATTGAGATTAGTAAATCAGGCATGGCCAGAACCTTCCAAAATATACGATTATTTAAAGAATTATCGGTTCTTGATAATGTAAAAGTAGGGTTGCACAATCATAATCAGTATTCCATTGCTACAAGTATCTTACGACTGCCTAAATATTTCCGACTTGAGAAGGCTATGAACCAAGAAGCTATGGAAATATTAGAAGTAATGGACCTTGCAGAACATGCCCATATACTTGCATCTAATTTACCTTATGGAAAGCAGAGAAAGTTGGAAATTGCAAGAGCTCTTGCAACAAAACCGAAATTATTGCTCTTAGATGAGCCAGCAGCAGGTATGAACCCCAATGAAACCTTAGAATTGATGGATACTATTCGTTTTGTACGAGATAAATTCAAGGTAACTATTCTGCTTATTGAGCATGATATGAAGTTAGTAACTGGCATCTGTGAAGAAATTACAGTAATTAACTTTGGACAATTACTTTGCCAAGGGGAAACTGCAGCAGTACTAAATGACCCTGAAGTAATTGAGGCATATTTAGGAGAGTAGGAGGAGAATTACATGGCAATGCTAGAGATTAATGATTTAGTAGTCAATTATGGAATGATTCAAGCCATTAAAGGATTGTCCTTCCATGTGAATGAGGGAGAAGTAATTGCACTCATTGGAGCAAACGGAGCAGGAAAAACAACGATTTTACATACCATTACAGGATTGTTATCACCAAAGAGCGGCAGTGTGGTATTTGATGGTGTTGATATTTCCAAGATTCCAGCACATAAGATTGTACCCATGGGAATGGCACACGTACCAGAAGGAAGACGTGTATTTGCCAATTTATCTGTGTTACAGAATCTAAAGATGGGTGCGTTTACACGAAAGGACAAGGCGGAAATAGCAGGTACACTTCAGATGATCTATGAACGTTTTCCACGATTAGAGGAACGACAGAATCAATTATCCGGAACCTTGTCAGGTGGAGAACAGCAGATGCTAGCTATGGGGCGTGCCTTAATGAGTCACCCAAAGATTATCCTCATGGATGAACCATCTATGGGATTATCACCTATTTATGTAACGGAAATCTTCAAGATTATAGAAAGCATTAGTGCATCTGGAACTACGGTGTTACTCGTGGAACAAAATGCGAAGAAGGCATTATCCATTGCAGATCGAGCTTACGTATTAGAAACTGGTAAAATCGTATTAGAAGGTGATGCCGATACCATGTTAGATGATGAATCGGTAAAGAAGGCATATTTAGGAGAATAAAATCAAGTCGCAATCAAATAAAATCGGGAGGATAAGCGATATGGATCAATATGTAATTACAATTGCAAGAACTTATGGTAGTGGTGGTAAAACCGTTGGTAAAATCCTTGCCAAAGAACTTGGTATTAAATATTATGATAGAGAAATCTTACGATTCGCATCTGATGAAAGTGGAATTAATGAAGCACTCTTTGGTCAAATGGATGAACAGATAAAAGGTTCACGGCTATTTCACATAGCCAAAAAAGCCTATAATGGAGAGGTTATTCCACCAGATAGTGATGATTTTGTATCCAATGATAATCTATTTAATTATCAGGCAAAGATTATTAAACAATTGGCACAAGAAGAACCTTGCGTTCTCATAGGTCGCTGTGCAGACTATGTGCTCAAAGATTATAAAAATGCCATTCGCATCTTCTGTTACGCACCACTAGAAGCTTGTATAGAGCGAGAACGTGCCCTTACCAACCATAGCGACAGAGAAATCCTCAAAACCATATCACAAAATGATAAACACCGTAGTGAGTATTATAAGCGTTATACAGGGCGTGAGTGGAATGATGCAAAGAATTATGATATGAGTATTAATACTGCTTCTTTGTCTTATGATGAGATTCTTACCATTGTAAAGTCTTATATTGATGTGGTGCAGAAGAGGGGATGATTACTATACGGATATACGTGAACCAGCCAGTCATATCCTACTAAAGGACGCTTTCGCTCCATGGAAAGGGTGGATTACTATACAGATATACGTGAACCAGCCAGTC
>JAWXVE010000057.1:0-14941 GCA_044425575.1 Eubacteriales bacterium
ATTTCACCCTCTGTCATGCCTTCTGGTATTTCACCTTCTGGCATCTCACCTTCTGGCATCTCGCTTTCTGTCATGCCTTCTGGCATTTCTCCGGAAGGCATTTCACCTTCTGTCATACCTTCTGGTATCTCGCCCTCTGGCAATTCACCCTCTACCGTTCCCTGAGAGGTTCCACTACTCACTTCTCCCATAGTTCCTACTTGAATGGTAATCTCATTCCCATAAGCAGTTAGCACTTGGCCTACTACTTGAATCCCATCTACTTCTTCTAGTTCTATAGTTCCCTGCATGGATTCCATATCTCGTTCTCCAGTTACTTCCTCTTCCGTAGAGCTACATGCTGTCAATGCAAAGATTCCAAGCATTAATAGTGCGACTAATAGATTTCTATTCATTCTTAAACCATACCTTCCTTATGTACTAACTATTCGTTATTTAAAGCTTCTATTGGAACTAGATTCGCTGCTTTCCTAGCAGGATAGAAGCCAAATATAGTAGCTGTCACTACTGCAAATGCAAATGCAACCATAACAGAATCACCCGTTAATACTACTGTAATATCCGTCTGTTCCATCAAAGGAATAATAACAAAGCTTACTAAAATACCTGCAATACCTCCTAATAAACCAATCATACTTGCTTCCACCAAGAATAACATAAGAATATCTCTTTTTCTTGTTCCGATTGCTCGCAATACACCAATCTCCCGTGTTCGCTCTTTTACCGATACGAATAAAACATTCATAATACCAATTCCACCTACAATAAACACAATAACAGCTACCGCCATTAATAGCATAGATAAGGTAGTTGCTGATTGCATGGCTGCTTCCATCGTTGCACCTGAATCTTCTATGGTATATTGTCCATCTGGATCCGATTGTGCCAATACTAATTCAATATTTGTCATAACAGAATCCACTGTATCTACATCTGTGGCGAGGATAGAGAATTGTGCTTCAATATCTCGTTCAAATAAGTATTTTTCAGCCGTAGAATATGGCATAAATACAGCACTATCTGGTGCAACTCCTGATACCACAGAACCCATTTGGGCAAGAACACCATTGACCACATATGTTCTACCATCAATTTCTACCTTACTATCATAAGCATCATAAACAGTATCATACATCTGGACTGCTATATCATACCCTAAGATAATGCAACTGGTTGTATTGTCCACATCATCATCCGTAATAAAACTACCAATCAATAATTCAAGATTGGAAATTTCCTGATAAGCACTTTGGGTTCCAACAATAGTAACATCTATGGCTTCTTCTAGATTACCACCTAACACGCTATTATCTGTAGAGGCTAGAATAACACCTGCCGTAATATTGGGTACAAAGAATAAGAGCTCTTCTAATTGCTCTATATCCATAGTATCCACCGATTGAATGGAAGTAATAGCACTACTCATACTAGTTCCGCCACCTGCTGCGCTATTACGGTCACCTCCGCCTGAACTGCCTCCACCTGAACTGCTTCCACCTGATGAAGCTCCTGATGTTGGCGCACCTCCCGACATACCACCCATTTCCATTCCGCCGCCCATTTCCATTCCAGCCATCATTCCTTCCATGCCAAAGGATGAGCTAGCACCTGCACTTACGGTAATGGTACCTGCATTTAAGGTTTTAAATTGTTCTGCCACATCTTGCTTACCACCTTCTCCAATGGCAATTACCATTACAATCGTAGCAGTTCCTACGATAATTCCAAGAGAGGTAAGAAATACTTTCGATTTATTCTGTCTAAGGTTAATGATTACAAAGCGAAATATTTCACTAAGACGCATTCTACATCACCGCGCTTTCTATGATGACAATATCGCCTTCTTGTAATCCCGATACGATTTCTACATCAAATCCATCTGAAAATCCTGTTTCTACTTCTACTAATTCAATTTCTCCAAGTTCATTAATCATCTTAACGTATTGTTTACCGTCTTCGTTGGTTACGCACTTACTTGAGATTACAAGCACATCTTCTTGTTGTCGCTGAATAAATGTAACGGTATTGGTCATACCTTCGTATACTACCATATCTTCATATGGAGTTAGATCACACGTAATATATACGGCATAACTCACACTTGATGTCATTCCAGAGGATGGTGTAATGGAAATGGTATCGATTTCACCGATTATTTGAATATCTTCATAAGCATCAAATACCACATATGTTTCCATACCTACGTATAGATCACCAATATCTTCTTGGGCAATGCTTACATATACATTCACTTCTGTACTATCTGCAATGGTAGTAATGGTATTACCAGCAGAAAGTTCATTGCCTTCCTCTGATTGCGTCATAACATACCCCGCTACTGGTGCCACTACTAGACTGGTCACCTCATCATAAGAAGCAATTTCATCGTTCAAATCATCTACACTCTTCTGTGCACTGGCAATATCATTGTCAATCTGTGCAATGGTATTGTCATAAGTTGCTTGTGCTGTTTCATATTCATAGACTTCTGTATTATACTCAGAGTCTAACGATAAGAGCTGACTTCGATATGTTAAGTAATAGCTTTCCTTAGCAGTGTATTGATCTGCAATGTCATCTACATAATCTTCCATTTGCTCCATTAATTGATCATAAGTCGATTCATAATTACTTTGGGCTTGTTCCAAGGCTGATTGTGCCTGAGAATAAGCAGATTGTGCTTGCGTCAAAGTAGTCTGTGCTGCTGTTACTGCTTCTTCTGCTGCTGTTACTTCTTCTGTAGCTGCTGTTACTGCTTCTGTGGCTGCTGTTTTATCAGCAGAATCAGCAGAATCAGCAAAACTTGCTAGTTTTGCCTCTTGTGTAGTAAGGTTACTCTTTGCAGTGGTCAGTGCATTATTTGCAGTGGTAAGTGTATTATTTGCCGCTGTTACTGCATTAGATGCAGATGTCACATTTGCTTCGAGTGTGGCAATGTTATAGGTGTCATACAATTCATAGAATTCAGTTTCTACCTCTGCATGAGCAATTCCTATATCCGTAATATTCTCATCATATTGTGCAAGTTGTGCATCAAGGTCAGCCGATGTTAAGGAATAGGATGTATCTGCCACTTCTCCTGTATAGATTTGTTGCAGGTAAGTACTCTCTGCTTGTATTTTTCTTGATTCGGCCGAAATCAAAGTGGCTTCCAAAGATAATTGTTGTGCATACAATTGATCTTGAATCTCTTCTATGGCTTCCTCTTGTGCCTCAGCATCAATAAGCACTAAGGAATCTCCCGCTTCTACGTACTGTCCTGCATTAGCATAGACTTCTGCAATGGTTGCCGCATAAGTAAGGGAAACGGTTTCTGTATTTAAGCTAGTTGAGCCTGACTCTGAAATTCCTACAATAATATTATCAACTCGAACTGTTTCCTCCAGGTATTGATTTACATTCATGGCTTGTTGTCCAAGATTCCCTGAATCACTAAAGTACATGGTTAATCCAATGGCAACTCCCCCAACAACTACTACGCCTCCTATTGTAATTGCTACTACTTTCGGGGTCATTGTACCAATTATCTTTTGTCCTAGTTCTTTTACTTTACTCACAGTCTAATTTCCTCCTTTTACAATTCTCATTATTATAGTTGAAAATTGTGACCATATTATGAGGGGATTCGATAAAAGAAAGAAACTCCATCCTCTACGTTCACTACCCCACAGGTTCCCCCGTGCTTAGTAATAATAGTTCTCACAATGGATAACCCCAACCCTACATTTTGATTAGTGCGGATTCTAGCCCGATCTGAACGATAAAAGCTATTCCAAATAACCTCTAATTCCTCTTCTTCAATTTGCATTCCTTGATTCTGTACACGGAATATCACCTCATTCTCTTCTTTTCGTGCTTCAATGATAATAGTATCCCCTGACTTTGTATGATGGGTGGCATTGGTAATATAATTCTTCATTGCTTGCTCTAAATATTTCGCGTCACCTACAATTTCCATTCCACTTTCTATTTGAATCAGTACTTGAAACTCCGTTAATAATGGCTCCATTTTCATGAGAAGTGTATTGCAAAGCTCTGAATAAGAGAAGTGTTCCTTATTCATTTCACATATTCCACTCTCTACAGATGACATGGTTAGCATACTACTAACCATATCACTTAATCGTCCTGCTTCCTCTATCATGGTATCATAGTAATATTCTTTATCAATTCCCTCAATATCACTTTTTAAATTAGCTGCATATAATTGTAATAAGGCTAGCGGCGTCTTCATTTCATGGGAAACATTGCCCACAAAATCTCGTTGCATCTTCTCTGCCTTCTTATGAAAGTCTAGTTCCTCTGCTAACTGCTCATTTGCTTGACTCAGTGCTCCAATACTTTCTTCTAGCTTGCCTGACATTTTATTAATGCTGCAAGCAAGATTGGATAGCTCCTTACTGGGTTCATCCTCATTTGCAGTCTGGCTAAAATCTAATTCTGCTAGTTGAACCGATACATGTTCAATCTCACGAATAGGCTTTGTAATGGTCTTAGATAAGAATGCAGCCAAGACAATCCCCATAGCAACTCCCACCAAATCAATTAACATATTTGAGCGAGCCAATATGGTAACACTACTTTGGATGGATTCCATAGGCAACATCATCAGACAAGTTACCGTTTCCTCTTCATAGAGAAACTCTGCTTGTAACTGCAAAATAGCTTCTTCCGCCTGCAATTCATTTGCAATGCGAACATTCGGGTGTTTGGGTATAGCTCCCTTCCCCTCGGATTCTAGTTCTTCCGGATTACGCTCTGGTATATCGACTCCATATCCATCTAGATGGCTTGCTTCTAGCGTTCTAGAAGAGTATCGCAATTCCCCATTGCATACAATAATGTAACTGATTCCATGTTCCCATTCATATTCTTGGGTAGATTTTTGAATACTTTCTAAAGAACCATCATAACCTTCCACTAGTTCTGCATATCCCTCTTCCATAGTATCGGACTTAATGTATGTATAATAATCTAACGCAAAATACTTTACAAAGATATATTGCAAGAAAACAAGTCCTACAATCAATGCAAAAAAACATAGGAACATACGATTCTTAATTGCTATTTTCACATATCACCTCATATTTATAACCTATTCCATAAACGGTAGAAATACGATTTCCACTTGTTCTTATCTTTGCACGTAACTGCTTCACATAAGTGTCCACTGTTCGGTCTTCTCCTTCGTAGTTATACCCCCACACATCATTTAAAAGTTGATCTCTGGTAAATGCAATTGCTGGATTCAACATTAGATAATAGAGCAAATCAAACTCTCGCTTCGTTAATTCAATCTCTTTCTCATGAATGCAACATCGCCTAGTGCTAACACGAATACTTGTATCACCACACGTTAACTCACTTGCATAATCTTTACCTGCACGGCGTAGAACCGTCTCAATTCTAGCCAACAAAATTGTTGGTGAAAAACTTTTTAGAATATAATCATCCACACCATTTTGCAACCCTCTAATCTGATCTTCCTCTCCCTCTCTCGCAGTCAACATGATTACAGGTGTCATAGATTCATTCTGGCGAATTTCTTTCAATACTTGAAACCCATTGCAAATGGGCATCATTACATCTAACAATACAAGATCGATTTCTGTATGATGATCGTAATAACAAGCAAGTGCCTCCTCTCCATTATACGCCTGCATAATATGAAACTGATTTGCTTGTAAAAAGTCTTTTAACACCCGTACCATCTTCTCTTCATCATCTACTAATAAGATACATCTCTTACCATCTATCATATTACTCTCCCTTCTTATAACAAAATTAAAAATGAAAATAAGAGAGACTCTCATCTCCCTTAAAATATATCAACCAATTGTGATAAACATGTGATGATTCATACGACTTAGAACCCCAATTTCTGTTTATAATAATCTCCTCGCTCCTCAAAGTTCTTAAAATACCCGTAGGACGCAGCGGCTGGAGATAAGATACAAGCCTTACCCCATGGTGTAATCTTCTGAGCAAGTGGAATAGCTTCATCTAGATCTTCACAATAATATGCATCAGGCACATGACAAACCTCTTGGTAGATGCGATTCCCGGAGGCATACATACAGATAAAGTTCACATCACTACGCTCCTTTATAAAATCAATTAAATCTCCATAATCAATGCCTCGATCCATACCACCAATTAGTACCGTTCCCACATTATGAATGCTGGTGGTTGCTTGGATTGCAGATTGGCATATGGTAGAGATGGAATCATCATAGTACGTAACACCCTCTATTTCACCTAACCGCTCTAGGCGATGAGGTAGTCCCCTAAAAGAATTCATTGCCTCCATGGCCGCTTCCTTAGCTATTCCATAAAGTTTCGTTGCAATTTCCATTACCACATAGGCATTATATTGGTTATGTTCCCCTTGCAAAGAAGTTAGATTCATTCCCTTGGCATCTGCCTTATGGATGACTTCCTTCCTAGATTGTGTGGGAATATCAGGTACATTTTCCCCTTGGTAACAAATATCAGACTTTTCTTGGTAACGAATGATAGACAATTTTGCTCCATGGTAATGCTCTATCGTTCCATAATAATCTAAGTGGTCTTCATATAGGTTGAGATAAACCGCCACATGAGGCGATATTTGTAATTGATATAGCTGATGACAAGACAGTTCGAATACAATAATGGTCTCTTCCGTTATCTCATGGTATCGTTCCAAGGGTGGTAACCCAATGTTACCTACTAAAATCACGTCTTTCCCACAACTTCTCAGAGTATGATACAATAAAGATGCTGTAGTGCTCTTCCCCTTCGTTCCTGTGATTCCAATTACTTGATCACGAAATTCCCCTAAGAATAGAGACGTTTGCGAGATAATCTGTTCCCGTGGTTCTGGATAATAGATTCCTGGACTTTTCACCACATAATCATATGTTTCCCATGAAATATCCTCAGCCTTCCCTTCAAAAGTCTCAACAGAAGAAGGCTCACAGTATGACTGTATAAAGTCTCTCGTGGCCTTTCCCTCAACTCCCAATCCCCAGATTAAGATTCGCTTCTTGAATAATGTGTCTACCATCTTACAGCTCAAGCTTTCTCCTCAACTCTTTCTCTAATTCTAACGGCACATTATGAACCTCCTGCCATTGTTCTAATAATTCCTCTAAGCTGTCCTGTGCCTCTCCTAAGTATGTTTCATATTGGTCAATGAGTAACTCTGGCATTCTCTTGGCATGTTCTCTATAATATACAAGGGCACTTACGACTTCTTCTCGTGTACCTACACATTCAAATGGTTTATTATCCGCAATTCCAACGAGTTCTCGAAAAGACTGTTCCAATGAAGATTTCTCTAATAAATTCCCTCCAAAGATACCACACAGTTCTTCTTCCGATAAAAATGGTAGTAGAATCATATAGACGAACAGGCACTTGGGACATTCTCCACACCATATTCCTTCTTTACTTCCAGCGTTGCAACTGCGGAATATTCTGTGATATTTCGTGGCTCTTGCAAATAACTTGGCAATTTGCACTTCTAGTAGTGGACGTAAGGCACTATAATAAGTAATCTTCGTATCTAGCACCCCCGCCATATATCCTCGAAAATCATTTTCAAATTCAATACTTTTGGAATATTGATGATTCACATGGGAATCTTTTACGGTAGACTCATTTGCACTAGATTCATTGGAAAGAGCAATCTGTTCAATCCCATTTAATAATGCACTAATTACAGAGGAAAATGCTACAATAGCCGAAAATGGTGTGTGGCCATTTAAATATCCCTCTTTGTTATAGGCAATTAACTTAGGATCCAACCTTCTCTTTGCCAGAATATCTCCTTGCTTTTGCTCATCTAAAGCAATCACATCTGCTACTGCTTGTATGCGATTCACACTATAAGTAGTCACTGATTGATTCAGACCATGCAACAATTCTAAGGTTACAACGGAATCCTTGCCACCACCAATTGGCACAAGATACCCTGATTGAGTCGGTGATACTACAATGGGCTCTACAATTGCTTCCATAGTATCATTTGCACACAGCTGCATAAATGACTCTATGGTCTCATCCATTATCCCATTTAAATAATAAAATTCTCCTAATCCATTGTAGTAAAGTTTCTTCCACCAAGCAATCTGCTCTTTCGTAAGATTACCACATAATACAGATACCTTAGGCGCACATGTTAGCTTCCAATAACTAATTAATTCCACCATTCCTAGAGAGAAGAGTAGCACCTTAAGTGGTGCTTCCTCAATCTCTATTGAATAAGGGAATTCCCATGTAGGATGGAAGTGATCTAATCCTACAATTTCAAAATCATATGTTACCAAAATAGACTCTGCCTTTTTCTCATAAGTATACGCATGGTATTGAAAAGTACCATATGTTTGTCGCAATGTCGCGTAATCTTTCCCCAAAATAATTCTCCTAATTTTCATATTTTGTATCAAAGAGCGCTTGACTCTAAAAACAAAATCTATTTCGCCTTAGGCATCACTACTTTATCTAACTTCCAAATATCATCTACATAATCTTGGATGGTACGGTCTGATGTAAACTTGCCACTAAGTGCTGTGTTCAGCATTACGCTCTTTGCCCAACCTGCTTCATCTCGATATGCTGCTTCTACTTTGCGTTGTGCTTCTGCATACGCCTTAAAATCTTTTAAGATAAAGTACGCATCTGCTCTAGAAGTACACTCTGTATTTAATAGAGAATTATATAAATCTCTAAACAATTCCGAATCATAAGGCGAGTAAGTCCCATTAATTAATTGCATAAGAACTTTGCGAATATCCGTATCGCTATTAAAGATATCCATTGGGTAGTATCCGCCATGATTCTCATATTGAATTACTTCATCTGCACTTAATCCAAAGATAAAGGCATGCTCTTCTCCAACTTCTTCTACGATTTCCACATTGGCACCATCCATTGTTCCAATGGTTACCGCACCATTTAGCATAAACTTCATGTTACCAGTTCCAGATGCTTCCTTACTTGCAGTAGAAATCTGTTCTGATACATCTGCTGCCGCAAAGATAATCTCTGCATTGGATACACGGTAATTTTCAATAAATACAACTTTAATCTTACCTTGGATGCTTGCATCGTTATTGACAACATCTGCTACGCTATTAATAAGCTTAATGGTAAGCTTGGCATTCTTGTATCCTGCCGCTGCTTTTGCACCAAAGATAAATGTTCTTGGGTAAAATTCCATTTCTGGATGTTCTTTTAGTTCATTGTATAAATACATTACATGGAGAATATTTAATAACTGGCGTTTATATTCATGTAATCGTTTTACTTGTACATCAAAAATTGATCTTGGATCTACTTCAATGCCATTATGCTCTTTGATGTATTTCGCAAGGCGTAATTTATTCTGGTATTTAATATTCATAAACTCTTGTTGTGCCTTGGCATCATCTGCATAAACAGCTAACTTACTAAGATGTGGCAAGTCTGTAATCCATTCATCGCCAATATGACCTGTAATCCAATCTGCTAGTAGTGGATTGGCATGAAGTAAGAATCTTCTCTGGGTAATTCCATTTGTCTTATTGTTGAATTTCTCAGGCATCATCTCATAGAAATCTTTTAAAGATTCTTTCTTAATAATCTCCGTATGGAGTCTTGCTACACCATTAACAGAATAACCAGCTGCAATAGCAAGATGTGCCATCTTAACTTGACCATCATAGATAATTGCCATTTTAGCAACCTTCTCACCAACATTCACATCATGGCGATCACGGTAAGTCTCTTCAATCTTAAGGATAAATCTACGATTGATTTCTTCTACAATTTGATAGATTCTAGGTAATAATCTTGAGAATAATTCAATTGGCCATTTTTCAAGAGCTTCTGCCATAATTGTATGATTTGTATAGGCACACGTTTTCGATGTAACAGCCCATGCTTCATCCCAACTTAATTCATGGTCATCCATTAACAATCGCATCAATTCTGCTACTGCTACGGTTGGATGGGTATCATTTAATTGGAAGGTTACTTTTTCATGGAACTTCTTAATATCATCATGATTCTTTAAGTATTTTACAAGTGCAGATTGTACACTAGCTGAAATAAAGAAGTATTGTTGTTTCAGGCGAAGCTCTTTTCCTGCATAATGATTGTCATTTGGATAAAGCACTTCTACAATATTCTTTGCCAAGTTCTGTTCTTCTACTGCTTTTTGATAATCTCCCTTATCAAAAGAGTCCAATTGGAAACTTTGAATGGCTTGTGCATCCCAAATGCGAAGCGTATTTACGATTCCATTACCATATCCTATAATTGGCAAGTCATAAGGAATGGCTTCAACTGACTGATATCCTTCTTGCACAAAGTGCTGTTTACCAGATTCATCTGTATGAACTGCAACGTACCCACCAAATTTTACTTCTTTGGCATATTCTGGTCTTCTTAATTCAAACGGACTCCCATCTTCTAGCCACACATCTGGCACTTCAATCTGAAAACCATCCTTAATCTGCTGTTTGAACATTCCATAACGATAGCGGATTCCGCAACCATATGCAGAATATGACAAGGTAGCAAGAGAATCCAAGAAACAAGCTGCAAGTCTTCCAAGTCCACCATTTCCAAGTGCCGCATCTGGCTCTTGGTCTTCCATAACATTTAAGTCAATGTGTAGTTCCTCTAATGCTTCTGCCACTTCTTTGTAAGCCTTTAAGTTAATTAAGTTATTTCCCATGGCACGACCCATTAAGAATTCCATTGATAAATAGTATACGGTCTTTGGATCTTGCTTCTCATATTCTTCTTGTGTAGTAAGCCAAAAGTCAATAATTTGATCTTTAATCGCATAACAAGTTGCCTGATACAGTTGAGCCTCTGACGCTTCCTCAATTGATTTACGGTACATAGTTCTTACATTATACATGACACTTCTTTTAAATAATTCCTTGTCAAATCTGTCCTTACTCATAATCTTCTCTGCCATTTCCGTCTCCTTCTACTTACTTGTTCCTCATGAACAAACTTTCACTGCAATTGTTACTAGTTCCCCATTGATGTTCCATTCTTTGGTACTTGTATATCCCTCTTCTAAATGCTCTTGGCAAATCATTTCATCTGCTAACACTTTAGAAGCAATTACCTCTTGATTGCGACCTACTAATGATGCAATCTTTTCATTGCCCCCGAATCCAACTTGAATATGGTCCATTACTTGGAAATCGGCTTCTTTTCTCATAGTCTGAATTTTGCTAATCACTTCATATACATAGCCTTCTTCAATAAGTTCTTCACTAAGGTTCGTATCTAGGACTACTGTAGTACTTTGATTTGCTTCCGATACATAGCCTTCTTTTTGACTCATAGCAATGAGTAAGTCATCTTTTGTTAATTCTATGGTTACATCATCTACTTCAAATGTAAGAACTTCTTTTTCATTTAGTTCATCCATGGCAGCATTGCCATCTAAGCTACCAAGAACTTTCTGAATACCACCTAATTGCTTGCCATACTTAGGACCTACTGTCTTTAACTGTGGCTTAAAAGTATAGGATGTGAAATCCCTTACATCCTCTGTAAATTCAACTGACTTTACATTTAATTCTTCTTCTATAATCCCAACATAGAATTCTTCTAATACCGTTTCTGATTTCACAAACATTTTGCCAATTGGTTGACGGTTCTTAATGGCTGCGTTATTTCTGCAAGCTCTACCCATCACAACAATCTCTAATAATTCTTCCATATTTGCTTCTAATTCCGTATCAATCCATGCTTCCTTAGCCACTGGGTAATCACATAAGTGGATACTCTCTGGCGCACTTTGGTCTATGCTTTTCACAAGATTCAAGTAGATTTCTTCCGTCATAAATGGAATTAACGGTGCCGCTACTTTACACATAGTAACTAAGGCTGTGTATAAGGTCATATAGGCATTAATCTTATCTTGTTCCATGCCTTTTGCCCAGAAACGTTCTCTACCACGTCGCACATACCAATTGCTCATTTCGTCTACAAATTCCTGTAATGCACGTGCCGATTCTGGAATCTTATAATTGTTTAAATTATCATCTACTTCCTTAATCAATGAATTCAACTTAGATAATAACCACTTATCCATTACCGATAAAGATTCATAATCTAATGTATATTGTGTTGCGTCAAATCCATCAATATTGGCATATAATACAAAGAATGCATAGGTGTTCCATAGGGTTCCCATGAACTTACGTTGTCCTTCTTGCACTGCTTTACCGTGGAAGCGGTTTGGCAGCCATGGTGCTGAATTCACATAAAAATACCAACGAATTGCATCAGCTCCATAAGTTTCAAGGGCATCAAATGGGTCAACTGCATTGCCTTTTGACTTGGACATCTTCTGTCCATTTTCATCTTGTACATGGCCTAATACGATTACATTCTCATATGGTGCCTTGTTAAATAATAAGGTAGATTCTGCAAGTAAGGAATAGAACCACCCTCTTGTCTGGTCAACTGCCTCTGAAATAAATTGTGCAGGGAATTGTGATTCAAATAATTCCTTATTTTCAAATGGATAGTGATGTTGTGCAAATGGCATAGCGCCTGAGTCAAACCAACAATCAATTACTTCTGGTACACGGTGCATGGTCTTTCCACACTTTGCACATGGGAAGGTTACTTCATCAATATATGGACGATGTAATTCCACCTTGGCATCTTCGGGATGTCCAGTTAAACTTGCAAGTTCTTCTCTTCCTCCCACCGAATGCATATGCCCGCATTCACACTCCCAAATATTAAGTGGTGTACCCCAATAACGATTTCTAGAGATTCCCCAATCTTGAATATTCTCTAACCAATCACCGAATCGTCCTTTTCCAATAGATTCTGGAATCCAGTTAATGGTATTATTATTACGAATCAAATCTTCTTTCACAGCGGTCATCTTAATGAACCAAGATTCCCTTGCATAGTAAATAAGTGGCGTATCACATCGCCAACAATGTGGGTAACTATGTTCAAAATTCGGTGCAGAATACAGCAGTCCTCTTGTTTCAAGATCAATTAAGACTAACTTATCTGCATCTTTACAAAAAGTTCCTGCCCAAGGGGTTTCTTCTGTCATTTCTCCCTTTTCATCTACCAGTTGAACAAATGGCAAGTCGTATCTACGCCCTACTTGAGCATCATCTTCACCGAATGCTGGCGCAATATGAACTACACCTGTTCCGTCTGTTAATGTGACATACGTGTCACAAGTCACGTAATATGCTTTTTTGTTTTGCTTCTTACAAATCTCTACTGCGTGGTCAAATAGTGGTTCGTACTCTTTGTATTCTAAGTCTTTTCCGATATAAGTTTCTAATACTTCATAGGCTGGCTGTTCACTATCTGCCTCTACAAGCGAAGATAGAACCTGATCGCAGAGCGCTTGTGCCATATAATAGACATTGCCATCTGCTGCCTTTACTTTTACATACGTTTCTTCTGGATTCACACAAAGCCCTACATTACTTGGGAGCGTCCATGGAGTCGTGGTCCATGCTAGAATATAGGATTCTTCTCCCACCACTTTAAATCTTGCAATAGCAGAACGTTCCTTTACATCCTTATAGCCTTGTGCTACTTCGTGAGATGATAATGGCGTGCCACAACGTGGACAATATGGTACAATTTTAAAACCTTTGTATAATAAGTCCTTCTCCCAAATTGTCTTAAGTGCCCACCATTCTGATTCAATAAAATTATCGTCATAGGTTACATACGGGTCGTCCATATCCGCCCAGAAACCAACGGTTCCTGAGAAATCTTCCCACATTCCTTTGTATTTCCATACACTTTCCTTACATTTATCAATAAATGGGTCTAATCCATACTCTTCAATCTGTTCTTTCCCGTCTAATCCTAGGAGTTTCTCTACTTCTAGTTCCACGGGAAGACCATGAGTATCCCAACCTGCTTTTCTAGGAACCATGTAACCTTTCATGGTACGATATCTTGGAATCATATCTTTGATTACACGTGTTAGTACATGTCCAATATGAGGCTTTCCATTTGCAGTAGGAGGCCCATCGTAGAATGTATATGTTTCTCCCTCTTGACGAATGTCCATGCTCTTCTGAAAGATATCATGTTCTTTCCAAAAATTGCAGATCCCTTTCTCTCTGTCTACAAAATTAAGTGTCGTGTCTACCTTTTGATACATTGCTTTTCCTTCTTTCTCTTTCTTATCTTCCATTCTTATCATCAAAAAACCCCGTCCTTATTTAAAAGGACGAGGTTATAACTCGTGATACCACCTGAATTCTCTTTGCCTTTCAAGGATTACTCTATGCTTCCTATATTATAGTAAGTTCACCCTTGATTTGTCAAGTAATCTTTATAGTTAATAGATTTCTTTGATAATATCTCTTTTGTAAATGCATCTAGTATCGTTGACATATAACAAAATACACCCTCATAAGGAATATATGTTATATCTGTTAATAGCACCATTCTAGCTCCATAAGATGTAAACTCTCTTTTTAAAAGATTATCCGCCACATTACTTGTTCTTATTGCTTTTGCCATTCTCCTGTATGGATTTGCTTTTCTTATTTTACATATCAATCCATATTTTTTCATCAGACGTCTTATTTTTTTCACATTCATTACAACGGGAGGCGATTGATGTATTAGTGTCATATAAATGCCTTTTGCACCTTTGTCATATCCACGTTTTGTATACGCATTAAGAACAATTTCAAAATCCAATTGATCCTTTAATTCTTGTTGTTCTCTTACACCTGCAGCACTTACCCATCGATAATATCCAGATCTGGATACCCCTGCTATATCGCAAAGCATAGTCACTGATAATACGTTATCTTCTCTGTTAATTAAATCATAGATAATTTCAAATTTGCATTCTGACTCACCCATAATTAGTTTTTCTGCTTTGAGTTTTCTGCTTTTATAATTTTTTTTAAAAACTCAACTTCTTGACGTAAAT
>JAWXVE010000058.1:0-14908 GCA_044425575.1 Eubacteriales bacterium
GTTAATAAAATAAAAGTAATCAAACGTATTATGTATGGTCGCAATAGCTTTTCACTGTTAAAAGGAAAAGTATTGCGACTTGAATTAAAAAAGAAAACCAACTAACTTAGGAAAGAACCGATTTTATTTTGTATATCTTGGATTCTTATACATACACTATATTATAGAGAAGTATAAAGCGGGGATGGATATTAGGGTGAAAGAGAAGCGAATCCAAAATCTAATACGAATGATGCTTATATTGGTGTGTGTAGTAATAACGTGGCAGGCTGAATATGTTTACGCAAATGAGGAAATGCCTATATTAGAGATTACTTCGCCTAGTGTGATCCTAATGGAAGTCAGTACAGGTGAAGTGCTATACGAAGCAAGTAGTGAAGAAATGAGGGCTCCGGCCAGTATTACAAAGATCATGTCGCTTATTCTTATTTTCGAAGCCATTGAGAATGGTTCTATTTCTTTAACGGATGAAGTGACTACAAGTGAATATGCCAAATCCATGTCAGGTTCCAAGGTATACTTAGAAACGGGAGAGATTCAGACGGTGGAGACTTTGATTAAATGCATTGTCATACCAAGTGGAAACGATGCGTGTGTAGCTATGGCAGAATACATTGCAGGAAGTGAAGAATCATTTGTGGAGCAGATGAATGTAAAAGCAGAAGAGCTTGGCATGGTAAACACACACTTTGTAGATTGCTGCGGATTAACGGAATCTAGTGAACATTATACCACTGCCATGGATGTGGCTATTATGTCGAGAGAGCTGATTACGACTTATCCTGCAATTTATGAATATACAAATATCTGGATGGAAGACATTGTTCACACAACTGCTCAAGGGAGCAAGGAATTCACTTTATCAAGTACGAATAAATTATTGCAGTTATATGATTATACAACTGGATTGAAAACAGGATACACCTCTCTAGCTATGCATTGTATTAGTGCAACTGCCAATCGGGATGGGATTGATCTAATTGCGGTTATATTAGGAGCTCCTAGTTCAGATGAACGTTTTAATGATGCAATGACTTTATTAGATTACGGATTTTCCATTAGTCAGATTTATACGGATGTGAAGGTGCAAAGCTTGCCAGAACTCACTGTAGAAGCAGGTGCGTCTAATCAAGTAGGAATTACGTATGCAGAGGGATTTACCTACCTAGATACAACGGGAGCAGACTTGACTCAAATGGAAAAAGAAATTGTGCTAGAAGATTCTGTTACGGCCCCCATTGAAGTAGGAGATGTGGTTGGTAAAGTAAGTTATATATTAGATGGAGTAGAGGTGGGAAGTGTTCCAATCACTTGCACAGAGCGAGTACTTCGGGCAACTTATGGGGATTATATAAAAAAAGTATGGATGCAGTACATTTTGTTGTGAAAATCTATTGACAAAGTCGGCTTCCATAGTTATAATAGACCAAGTGTGTTAGAGATTAATAATACACGATGTATTAGTTTCAAAGTCAAAACTTGGCTGTTATAAAGGATAATTACCATTGATTAAGGAGGTGTAAGAATGTCAATTTGTCCAAAGAATAAATCTTCAAGAGGTAGAAGAGATAAGAGAAGAGCAAACTGGAAGATGAGTGCTCCTACATTAGTAAAATGTAGTAAGTGCAGTGCTTTAATGATGCCTCATAGAGTATGTAAAGCTTGTGGATCTTACAACAAAAAAGAAATTATTTCAGTTGATTAATCAGTGGGATAAGGTGGAGGAAGTAATGGCTTCCTCTTTTTTTGTACCATAAATTCAAGAATTAATAATATGATATCAGGATCAAAAGAGCGGATTCTTAATATTTTCAGAATTTTGAGTCAAAAAACCTTTTGACCTCAACATCATAATATGTATTCAAATAATATTAGAAAATCTTTCAATAGTATGATAAAATAGAATGAGTTTTAAGAGAATTAAGAAAGAAGGGATGGATATTAAAATGGGTATGACAATGACACAGAAGATCTTAGCAGCACATGCGGGTCTAGAATCAGTTGTAGCAGGTCAATTAATTGAAGCAGAATTAGACTTAGTACTAGGAAATGATATTACAAGTCCAGTTGCTATTGCTGAGATGGAAAAGATGAATGTAGAAGGTGTGTTCCACAAAGATAAAATTGCTTTAGTGCCAGACCACTTTGTACCAAATAAAGACATAAAGTCAGCAGAACATTGTAAATGTGTGCGTGAATTTGCATGTAAGCATGAGATTACGAATTATTTTGAAGTTGGACAAATGGGGATCGAACATGCACTTTTGCCAGAAAAAGGTTTAACGGTAGCAGGAGATGTGATTATTGGAGCTGATTCTCATACGTGTACATATGGCGCCTTAGGTGCATTTTCTGCCGGAGTTGGTAGTACGGATATGGCGGCGGGTATGGCAACAGGTAAAGCTTGGTTTAAAGTACCAAGTGCCATTCAATTTCAGCTTACGGGAGCCTTCGCTCCTTATGTAAGTGGGAAAGATTTAATCTTACATATTATTGGTATGATAGGCGTAGATGGAGCAAGATACCAATCCATGGAATTTGTTGGAGAGGGAATTGCAAATCTTACCATAGATGATCGTTTTACCATTGCCAATATGGCAATTGAAGCAGGTGCAAAGAACGGCATTTTCCCAGTGGATGATACTGCTGTTGCATATATGGAATCTCATTCTAGTCGTCCATATACCGTATATGAGGCAGATGATGATGCAGAATACGAACGTATCATTCAAATCGACCTAGGAACCATACGTCCAACCATTGCTTTTCCTCATTTGCCAGAGAACACCAAGACAATTGATGAAATTGTAGAAGATATTACCATTGACCAAGTAGTAATTGGCTCTTGCACCAATGGGCGAATTGATGATCTTCGCATGGCTGCAACTATTTTAAAAGGAAAAAGTGTAAAGAAGGGATTGCGTTGTATTATTATTCCAGCAACTCAATCCATTTACCTACAAGCAATGGAAGAAGGACTAATTAAAATCTTTATTGAAGCAGGAGCTATTGTGAGTACCCCAACGTGTGGGCCATGTCTAGGAGGATATATGGGAATCTTAGCAGAGGGTGAACGTTGTGTATCTACCACGAACCGTAACTTTGTAGGTCGTATGGGTCATGTTACATCTGAAATCTATCTTGCATCGCCAACCGTAGCAGCGGCAAGTGCAGTCACAGGTAAGATTTCTGATGCAGAGGAGGTTATGTAAGATGAAAGCAAAAGGTAGCGTATTTAAATACGGAGATAATGTAGATACAGATGTAATTATACCGGCAAGATATTTGAACACATCAGATGCGACAGAACTAGCAACACATTGCATGGAAGATATTGATGCTACGTTTGTAAGTCGCGTAAAAGCTGGAGATGTAATAGTAGCAACTAAGAATTTTGGATGCGGTTCTTCTAGAGAGCATGCACCTATTGCTATTAAAGCTTCAGGTATTAGTTGCGTAATAGCAGATACCTTTGCTAGAATCTTTTACCGCAATGCTATTAATATTGGGTTGCCTATTGTAGAGTGCAGTGAGGCGGCTAATGATATTGAGGAAGGCAATGAAGTAGAAGTAGATTTTGATACAGGTATTATTACTAATGTAACGAAGAATAAGACGTATCAAGGACAACCATTTCCTGAATTTATGCAGAAGATCATTAAAGCAGAAGGGCTTGTTAATTATATTGTAAATGAAAAAGCCTAATAGGAGAATCGATTGAAATCATTATGGAAGTATTTGAACGGTTATAAAAAGCAAGCGGTTCTAGCACCAGTTTTTAAGATGCTAGAAGCGCTGTTTGAATTATTTGTACCCCTTGTAATTGCGGGAATTATTGATGTGGGAATTGTGCAGGGAGATTACGCCTATTTGGCTAAAATGGGTGGAATTCTAGTTGGATTAGGAATGGTTGGACTCACCTGTTCCATTACAGCACAATATTACGCAGCGAAAGCAGCAGTGGGATTTGGTGCCCGATTAAAAGAAGCTTTATTTACAAAAATTAATAGCTTTTCCTATGCGCAAATGGATGAGGTGGGAATTTCCACTCTTTTAACAAGAGTAACGAGTGATGCCACTCAAGTTCAAACAGGATTGAATCTTGTGTTACGTCTATTTTTGCGTTCCCCATTTATTATTACAGGTGCTATTATTGCTGCTTTTTACTTGGATCCAAGGAGTGCGATAGTATTTGTAATTGCAATTCCACTTCTTGCCATTGCAGTATTTTCGATTATGTTCTATACCATGCCCCTCTATAAGGGAGTGCAGAGAAAACTAGACCATGTCTTATTAAATGTACGAGAAAATCTTGCAGGTATTCGCGTGATTCGTGCATTTAATCGACAAGAGAGAGAAGTGGAAACATTTAATCAAGAAGCAAGGGAGCTGCGTTCTATGCAGCTACATGTAGGGCGTATATCCGCTACTCTTAATCCAATAACATACATTATTGTCAATAGTGCAATGATTGCATTGCTTCTAATAGGAGGCGATCAAGTTTCTATGGGTATTATAGAAACAGGAACCGTTGTTGCACTTGTAAACTATATGTCTCAGATTCTAGTAGAATTAGTAAAGTTAGCCAATTTAATTATTAATGTAACAAAAGCGATTGCTTCTGCCAACCGCATTGTGGAAGTTTTTGAAATGGAAGAGGGTATGGTAGATGGCGAGCAAAATCTTTCAGGACCAATTCAATCCATAAGGTTTGATGAAGTTTCTTTCTCTTATTCCAATACAAAAGAACATTCCTTGCGTCATATTTCCTTTACCATGAACCAAGGGGAAACCTTAGGAGTAATCGGCAGTACTGGATCTGGTAAAACGACCCTAGTCAATTTAATTCCTCGCTATTATGATGCAACAGAAGGAGTGGTTCTCATTAATGGGCAGAATGTAAATGAGTATAAAATAAACTCACTTCATAAGGCAATTCGTATGGTTCCACAAAAAGCCGTCTTATTTCAAGGTACCATTCGAGAGAATTTAAGAGTTGGCAAAAGAGATGCAACAGATGAAGAAATGTTACTTGCCTTAGAACGAGCACAAGCAAAGGATATGCAAGGAAAAGAGCATAATATTCTAGATAAAGAAATTGCAGAAGGTGGAAAGAATCTTTCTGGTGGACAGAGACAACGTCTTACTATTGCACGAGCATTGGTAAATCAACCAAGTGTCTTAATCTTAGATGATAGTTCTTCTGCATTAGATAATCAGACAGACATGAAGTTGCGTAAAGCCCTTAGAACCATTGCACCGTATTGTATTACCGTATTAGTATCCCAAAGAGCCACATCCATTAAACATGCAAATCAAATTCTTGTGCTAGAAGAAGGCGAGATGGTAGGATTAGGAACACATGAGGAATTAATGGAGTCTTGTATTATTTACCGTGAAATTTGCCTTTCTCAATTAGAAGAGTCGGAATGTAATGCACATAACAGGGGGTGTGAGAATGAGCAATTCCAGTGAAAATCGTAAGAAAACAGTTTCTCGTATCTTACAATTAATCGGTAACCAGAAAAGATATGTGGTGGGAACGTTACTATTTGCATTTCTTACGGTTGTTACAACACTGACCATCCCAATTTTGATTGGGCAAGGAATAGATTGTATTGTTGGCGTGGATCAAGTGGATGTTGTGAATTTAAAGAAGATTGTCCTGCAAATTGCCAGTGTTACAATCATAACGACTATTTCGCAGTGGTGTATGAATTTGTGTAATAATGCTATTACTTACCGAGTAGCAAATGAAGTAAGAGAACAATCATTTCAGAAATTGCAAAAAGTGCCATTGCAATATGTAGATACCCAGAAGCATGGAGATATTGTTAGTCGTATGATTTCTGATGTAGATCAATTTGCAGATGGATTACTTATGGGATTTACACAATTTTTTACAGGTGTTATGACTATTGTAGGAACCTTGGTATTTATGTTTGGCATTAATTACAAAATCACTTTTTTAGTGATTCTGATTACGCCACTTTCTTTATTTGTTGCGAATTTTATTGCCAAGAAAACCTATAAGATGTTTCAATTGCAAACAAAATCAAAGGGAGAGAATACTTCCTATATTAATGAAATGATTGGCAATCTAAAAGTGGTAAAAGCCTTTGATTATGAAGAGGAATCTTCTTTGAAATTCAAAGAATACAATGAAACATTAGAAGACTACAGCATGAAGGCTACTTTCTTTTCTTCTATTACATTTCCTGCCACTCGATTTGTGAATGGGGTAGTATATGCCGCAGTAGGCGTATTTGGAGCAGCTAGTGTAATTAGAGGACAACTAAGTGTAGGACAACTTACTAGCTTTTTGTCCTATGCCAATCAATATACCAAACCATTTAATGAAATCTCTGGAGTAGTAACAGAATTACAAAATGCATTGGCATGTGCAGGACGTGTATTTGAATTAATTGATGAACCAACTTATCTTCCAGATGGAGAACAAGCAGTGGAACTAACACAAGTAGATGGTACGGTGGAAGTGGAACATATTGATTTTTCTTACTACCCAGGTCAGAATTTAATTGAAGATCTAAGTATATCTATTCAACATGGAGAACGAGTTGCCATTGTAGGTCCAACAGGTTGTGGTAAGAGCACCTTAATTAACTTGCTCATGCGTTTCTATGATGTTCAATCAGGAACGATTTATATTAGTGGTCAAGAGATTGACATGATTAAGCGTAAAAGCCTTAGAGAAAATTTTGGTATGGTGTTGCAAGAAACTTGGTTGCGCTCAGGCACCATACGAGACAATATTGCATATGGGAAGGAAGATGCTACTATAGAAGAGATTATAGAAGCAGCCAAAGAAGCCCATGCTCATGGCTTTATAGAGCGAATGAAAGATGGATATGATACGATTTTGTCAGAGAATGGGGGTAATTTATCTCAGGGAGAGAAGCAGTTACTATGTATTGCTAGAGTCATGTTATTATTGCCACCAATGTTGATTTTAGATGAAGCAACCTCTTCTATTGACACACGAACCGAGATTAAAATTCAAGAAGCGTTTGGAAAGATGATGAAAGGACGAACTAGTTTTGTAGTAGCCCATCGTCTATCAACCATTAAAAATGCAGATAAAATTCTAGTGATGCGTTCTGGTACTATTGTGGAGCAAGGGACCCATGAGAGTTTATATGATAAAAAAGGATTTTATTATGATTTATATCAAAGTCAATTTGCTATTATTGAATAATTGACTTATTTTTCACAAATGACTATAATGAAAGAATCAGACAACAGTGAAGAAAGAGAAGGTTATTATTATGGAAACAAAAGGAATCTCCAAGGCGGTCATAACAAGATTACCAAGATACTTGCGTTACTTAGGAGAATTAAGAGAGGATGGAATTGAACGGATTTCCTCTTCTGAACTAAGTGCTTTAATGAATGTAACTGCTTCTCAGATACGTCAAGATTTTAATAATTTTGGAGGATTTGGACAACAGGGATATGGCTACAATGTAGGTTATTTATACGAAGAAATCGGTAAGATTTTAGGACTACAGAATACCCATAATTTGATTATTATAGGGGCGGGTAATCTTGGTCAGGCACTTGCTAATTATACGGATTTTGAGAAAAAAGGTTTTATTTATAAGGGGATATTTGATTGTAACGAGAATTTATTTGGTGTAGAGGTACGCTCTTGTAAGGTATTGCCCATTGAGCAAGTGACAGAATATGTGAAAGAACATAAGATTGATATTGCAGTACTTACTATTCCTAAGGGGGAAGCTGTAAAAATTGCAGAAATACTTGTACATAGTGGGATTCGTGCCATTTGGAACTTTGCCCATATTGATTTAAATGTTCCAGAAGATGTACTTGTTGAAAATGTACATTTATCTGATAGCCTTATGAAATTATCTTATAATATTAATTGCAAGAATTCATGAGAAAGAAGGTGGCGGTATGGCTGAAAGCCATGAGAAATTTGAAACAGTATTAAAGAATAAAAAGCTTCCCATTTTAACACTTGATAATAAGTGGCATCAGCTTTTTACACAGATGAATGCTACGAAAAAGATTCATAAATTAGAACATATAATCAATGAGTTAATCAAGGAAGAATCCAAGTTAAGTAATGATGAAAAAAAGATTAAAGTGGCTAAGAAAAAGTTGGTAGAAGAGATGATACAAATACGAAGTGATATGGAACAACAGCCATCCAAAGAATTAGAAAAACAATTAGATACTAAAACAAAATTACTAAATGATTGCAATGAAAAAATTGAGTCTAATAAAGACGCTCTACTAGATTTACCAGAACAAATTGCAGCATATAATTATGAGTTAATGTTGGAAACTATGGATATATGCTATAAAGTACTGAAAGGTAATGCAAAAGAAATCATGGAAATTTCCGTTTGGATTAATGAGATGCGAGATATGTTAAAAGAGAAGGTTATTAAGCGGCAGGAATGTGAAATGGTTAGCCAAGATATGTACGCTTATATGCATGATATCTTTGGCCCTGATGTAATTGAGTTATTTGATATGAAATATAGCGAATTTTAAGAATTAAGACAATGGTTACAAGCAACATAGAGAATAAGCAGAATATGATAATAGCATAACTGCTATTTCATTAAAGGAGTAGTAAGTGGAGAAGCGAGGGTATATAGAAATCGATTGCAATCAACTAAAGAAAAATGTTGAGATTATCAAAGAACAGATTTCTCCTAGTACGAAAATTCTATGCGTTATTAAAACAAATGCATATGGACATGGAGCTATTGTCTCTGCAAAAGTATTAGAACCCATGTCTTGTGTGGAAGGGTTTGCAGTTGCAACAGCAGAGGAAGCAATTGAATTGCGAGAAGCAGGCATTACTAAAACAATTATGATTCTAGGTTATTGCTTCCCGGAAGATTATGAAGTTTTAATTGGTCATAACATTATTCTCACCTTATTTCAGAAAGAATCTTTTTACCAAGCAAATCATATTGCGAAAGTTTTAGGAACTCAGTGTAGGGTACATGTGAAAATAGAAACAGGAATGAATCGGTTAGGTATGATTCCTAATGAAGATACCTTAGAGACATTATGCCAAGTATCACAATTACCAGCTATTTCATTGGAAGGGATTTTTACACATTTTTCATGTGCAGATGAAGAGAATACATCTACGACCAAGAAGCAGTATGATATATATAGAAAGTTTACACAATCGTTAGAAGAACGTTTACCTAAGATATCATTGAAACGTCATATTTCCAATAGCGCAGGTATTCTCACCCATTATGGCGATGACCTTGATTATGTGCGAGCTGGCATCATCTTATATGGCATTTATCCCTCAAATGAAGTGCCATTGCCACAAGATGTGAAACCTATTCTTGCCTTAAAAAGTACATTACTTCATATACGAACAGTAGATGTAGGAGAAGGGATTAGTTATGGTAAGACCTATTGTACAGATGGAAAACGTATCATTGCAACAGTACCAATTGGGTATGGAGATGGATATCCGAGAGACTTGTCGAATAAATCCTATGTCTTAGTGAGAGGTCAGAAAGCACCAATAGTTGGACGTATTTGTATGGATTATTGCATGATAGATGTTACGCATATTTCTCGAGTTAGAGAGGGGGATTGTGTCACTTTAATAGGTTCAGATGGAGAAGAAAGAATTCGAGTAGAAGATTTAAGTGAACAGTCCGCACATTTCTATTATGAGATACCTTGTTCCTTCAATAATCGGTTAAGTAGAATCTATCTCCATTAAGAAATGCCTACAATAATAATTCCTTGTATACAACTTGAAAAAAAGGCAATACTAAGTTTGTAGAAAGGAAGGGTATATGGTGAAGCGAGGAGATATTTATTATGCAGATTTACGACCAGTAATTGGATCGGAACAAGGAGGGATACGACCAGTATTAATTGTTCAGAATAATATTGGAAATAAACATAGTCCCACTATTATATGTGCTGCAATTACGTCTAAGATGAATAAGGCAAAGTTGCCAACACACATTGAATTAGATGCTTCCATCTATCATATGGAAAAAGATTCTGTTGTCTTATTAGAGCAACTACGAACCATTGATAAGAAGCGGTTAAAAGATAAGGTTTGTCATTTAGATTATGGAATTATGCAAAAAGTAAATGAAGGGTTATTAATTAGTTTAGAACTTACTACATAGAAATAGAGTTAGCTTTCTTGACTAAAAAATCTGATAATGATATATTGAATAAGAAATTGTACAAGAGAAAAGGAGTAAGAGATGGAAGATATTGGGCCCACGGCCAGTATAATTACCTTAGTGATTTTGTTAATCATTGTAATAGTGCTTTATGGATTTATTCTTTCTTTACAAAATGCATCTAAAAAGGAGTCTATTGTTGCTTATCTTATATGGCCAATTATTGTAGTGTTCCAATGGATTGGCAAGCTTATCCTGGGTTGTTTTCAGATTCGGGAACGAGAATTTATACAAGATGTTTCAGAAGATGAGATTATTTCCATGATTCAAGAAGGTCATGAACAAGGTGTAATTCAATCTAGTGAAGCAGAACTCATAACAAATATATTTGAATATACAGATAAAGATGCCAAGGACATTATGATTTGGCAAAAGAATATTGTCTCTATAGATGGTGCACTTCCACTTAAGGAGGTAATCTTCGAACAACGATATAGCCGTTATCCAGTATACCTTGATAGTCTAGACCATATTGTAGGGATTTTACATATTAAAGATGCATTGAAGATGCAATTAGCAGGGGAACATCTGGATACACCAGTTGCAGATATTCCTAATTTGTTATGGAAAGTGGAATTTATTCCTGAGACTCGAAATATTGACTTATTATTTAAAGATATGCAATCATGGAAGACACAAATGGTGATTGTAGTTGATGAGTATGGTCAAACAAGTGGCCTAGTTGCTATGGAAGATATTCTAGAAGAAATTGTGGGTAATATTCTAGATGAGTACGATGAAGATAATCGACACATTGAAGTGAAAAGTGACAATGAATATATACTAGATGGGGTTACGCCTATTGAAGAAATTGAAGACCATCTTGGAATTACATTTCCAGATAATGAATTTGATACAATTAATGGTTATTTAATTGCACAGATGGAACATTTACCAGAGGAAAATGAAAGTTTTTCTTATGAATTACTTGGATATTGCTTTCAAGTATTGTCAGTCAAGAACAAGATGATCGAACGTATTTCTGTTAAAAAATTAATACAAGAACAAGAGGAACTTAAAGAAAGTGAAGGATAAGTTATATGTCAGGACATTCAAAATTTGCTAATATTAAGCACAAAAAAGAGAAAAATGATGCGGCAAAAGGAAAAATATTTACCATTATAGGACGAGAAATCGTAGTGGCAGTCAAAGAAGGGGGACCAGATCCAGCTAATAATAATAAATTAAGGGATGTGATTGCAAAGGCAAAAGCAAATAATATGCCAAATGATACGATTGATAGAGGTATTAAGAGAGCGGCAGGGGATGCCAATAGCGTGAATTATGAATTCGTTACTTATGAAGGATATGGTCCAAATGGTATTGCCATTATTGTAGGTGCTTTAACGGATAATAAGAACCGAACGGCATCCAATGTGCGCAATGCTTTTACCAAGGGTAATGGAAGCATTGGCACTAAGGGGTGTGTTTCTTTTATGTTTGATGAAAAGGGACAAATATTAATTGATTTAGAAGAATGTAAGATGGAAGCAGATGAATTAATGATGCTCACATTAGACGCAGGGGCAGATGATTTTACAGAACAAGACGATAGTTATGAAATTCTTACATCACCAGAAGAATTTGCAACAGTGTGTAAGGTGTTAGAGGAAGCACAAGTTCCAGTGGCATCTGCTGAAGTCACCATGGTTCCACAGACTTATGTGGAACTTTCAGAGGAAAGTGCAGTAAAGTCTTTAGAAAAGACGTTGGCTCTATTAGAAGAAGATGATGATGTTCAAGCAGTCTACACCAATTGGAACGAGTAGAGAAGAAAGGTAAGGTTATTAAAATGATACAAAATCAAAGACTAGAAACAAAGTGCATCCAATCAGGATGGAAACCTAAGAACGGGGAAGCTCGAGTACTTCCTATCTATCAAAGTACTACATTTAAATATGATTCTACCGAGCAAATGGCTCGATTGTTTGATTTAGAAGAATCTGGTTACTTTTATTCAAGATTGCAAAATCCAACAAATGATTGTGTTGCTGCTAAAATCTGTGACTTAGAAGGCGGGGTTGCTGCAATGCTTACTTCTTCAGGACAAGCTGCCAATTATTATGCAATATTTAATATTTGCGAAGCAGGTGATCACATTGTATTATCTTCCACTGTATATGGAGGAAGCTTTAACTTAGTAACACAAACCATGAAGAAAATGGGAATTAACTGTACCGTTGTGGATCCAGATGCTACGGAAGAAGAACTACAACAAGCATTTCAAGAAAATACAAAATGTGTACTAGGCGAAACAATTGCTAATCCGGCCCTTGTTGTATTGGACATTGAAAAAATGGCAAGAGTAGCTCATAAGAATGGAGTGCCACTCATTGTAGATAATACCTTTGCAACACCAATTAATTGTCGCCCATTTGAACATGGTGCAGATATTGTAACACATTCTACTTCTAAGTACATGGATGGACATGCTGTGTGTGTAGGTGGTTGTATTGTTGATTCCGGCGCATTTGATTGGATGAAATATAGTGATAAGTTTCCAGGACTTTGTACTCCAGATGAATCTTACCATGGTATTACATATGCGGAAAAATTTGGCAATATGGCATTTATTATGAAAGCCACAGCTCAATTAATGCGTGACCTTGGCTCTATTCAATCGCCACAAAATGCCTTTCTATTAAATATTGGATTGGAGACTTTACATTTAAGAATGCCAAGACATTGTGACAATGCATTAAAAGTAGCGCAATATTTGGAAGGACATGAAAAAGTGGCATGGGTTAATTATCCGCAATTACCATCGAACCAATACTATGAATTAGCGAAAAAATACCTTCCAAATGGTTCTTGTGGAGTTCTTACCTTTGGATTAGTAGGTGGACGACAAGTATCGCCAACTTTTATGGATTCCTTAGGGCTAGCAGTTGTTGCAACACATGTTGCAGATGCAAGAACTTGTATTTTACATCCAGCAAGTCATACTCATAGACAGATGACGGATGAACAACTACAAGCGGCAGGTGTCAGTGCAGATTTAATACGTTTTTCAGTTGGAATTGAATCAGTAGAAGATATTATTGCAGATTTAGAACAAGCATTACAGAATATATAAACTCACATAAGGTGCGGTTATTATTATGAAGCAGAAGACAAAAGTTAGGTTAATTGAATTTTTTTCCGTGGTAGTTGTCTTAACATTATTTGTAGTGCTTAAGTTATTTGCTACAGATTCCATTGTTAAGGCGAATGATTCCATAGTGCTATTACTAGCCAATGGAAATAACTATACAGATACAGGTACCATGATCATCGGAGGATATGAATATTTGCTCCGAGGAATTTGTGATTTTTATCTCAGTCTATTTGATAATCAAATTGGTGTTATGGGATACTTAGAATTAGGCATACAAATCATTACAATTCTCTTATTAGCTGGTTTTGTGCGTATGATGATCGGTTCCTTTGGTGGATTTGTTACTTTGGTGTGTTCTATCTTTTTATGTTTGCCTACATCACCGCTGGAATATTTTATATTAATGATTGTATCAGTTCAATTATTTATATTTGCAAGATTGCACACTTGGTTCTTTACGAATTCAGCCAGCAAAGCGACTACTGTGATATGTAGTATTATATATGGTATAACATCGTGTATCCATGCTTGTATAGCTCCATACGGAATTTACTTAGCTTTTGTACTGATAATAGGTGGTGTGCTAATTGTAGGAAGATTTCGTTGGACCCATTTAGGGGTAAGTCTATTTTCTTATATCGTGTGTAATTATATGTTTAAGGGATATTCTATCGCTACATATGAAGAGTGGTTAACGTCCAATATAAGTGTTTTCATAAATGCACTGTTAATGGAAAGTATAATAGAAGTGTTACTAATTCTTACAGTTATTATTTTAGTAGGAGTGGGAGCATATTTAACAGGAGATAAAAAACTTGCAATTCTCATGGAAATACTTGTGTTCGCCCAATTGTTAAATGCTATTTATCACAATTTTACTATGCAAGGTATTGTAGTAACTGTCGCCTTTTTAATTGTGATGCTATCGAATTTACTTGAGAATGTAATGGTAAAATATCAAGCATCACGCTTAATTAAAAAGACGCATTACACCACGGACATAATAGAGAAAGAACCAGTGTTCAAGAAGAATGTAGAGGAAAGAGGGGAGATGAAGGGTATGTCTATGAATGAAGGAATTTCAGAAGAGTTACAGAATGAACAAGCAGTGATTTCAGATAAGCCGCTAGAAGAGGTTATGGTGATGGAAGATGATGTTGTAGATACCATAACACCGGATATGAAAAATCATGAAATGTTATTGCAAGAAGTGAACATGACACTAGCGTCATGTTCTGAATCTGGTGAAAGTGAAGAAGCTGAATCAAACAACGATGATATTCCCAAAACTGATGAAAATCTTCATAAAGAAATCCAATTTCTTGAAAATCCATTGCCTGTACCAAAGAAGCATGTAAGTACGACCATGGATTTTGCTATTGATTTAACACCTGCAACTTGTGAATTTGATTTGAATGATTTTGATATGCTTAGTGATTTTGATATTTAATCTATATTGTGTATATGCTAATCTAATAGTGGTCCAATAATTCACTGAATTCCAGTTGAATTATGGTCCACTATTTTTTATACTTTTCATGTAAATATACATGAAAGGGGATTAGGAGGATGAAAGACA
>JAWXVE010000059.1:0-14797 GCA_044425575.1 Eubacteriales bacterium
CACTTATAAGTTTTACTGACTTTTTTGTTACTTTCTCTCCTTTACCCACTCTTGATACATAAGTGGAATTCTTTCATTAAAATTACGATATTCAACGCAACAATGTTCTGCCATATCTTGTGCTTGTTTATCTGTAAGTAATAGCTTTTTGAGAATCTTGTTCTTTACATTCTTTCCTAACCAAAATCTACTAACAAGCAACAACCCTTTTCCTTCTTTGAAAAAAATATGAGACATCTCTGTATTTGGAATCAATCCTTTGAATGCACTAACATGCCCACATACAATTACTTCAACTTGCTGCTCTTCCATAATCCTTTTTGAAAATCCGAATTCATCAGGATGAACAAAATCAATCGCTAATGGTATCAATAATGCACCTACTCTTTCTACCGGATACTGTGTATTCGCTTGAAATTCTGGCACTAATTCTTGCTGAAAATAATGCGCATCTTTTCTTGCCACACTAGAACTTTTATGTTCTCCAGGATACCATGCTTGATACCGATTGCTGTCTTGTGGATGCCACCAAAACCACCAGTCTACCATTTCTTTAGTTACATTCGGCATTGGCGTATACATCGATACTAGATACGAATCATCTTCTAACCTTTCAAACCCACACTCTAATCGCAACTCTGCTTTTTCTAAAACATCATTTTTATCCTCAAATTGAGTTTTCGTAATACTACTCTCACATATTTGTTGCTTTATTTCACTTGGAATTTGACAGTTCTTCATATTCATATATTTATTAAAATTCATATATTTTTCCTTTTCTACCAACACTTCTCAACATATCAAATCAAATCCCCGCTAAATATCTCTGCACCATCATACACTACGCGAAATTTAGTAAAATCAACATTATTGCTATCCTCAAAGCTAGTACCAGTTTATACAAATCTAATGCACTATTGGTATGTAGGTGGCGATAAATGGTATCAATACTAACTTCGGTATAATTGATATGCCCGTCTTCTATTAGTCGGTCATATATCTTACGAGCAGCTTAGCACCCATTCACTTTAGATTTTCTCGACATAGACTTAAGTCACATATCTTAGTACACTTATTCTTAACTTCTACTAAATAATACTTTCCCTTTTCCCAGTAAATAAAAGATAATACTGCTAATAAAGAAGATATGAGGAGTAGTAGATTTTCAATAATAGATTCATGTGTAAAAGCAAATATAAGAGGCAAATGAATCATGATTAAATCCCATCCCCTGCAAGGACAACCGCAACAACAGAGAACAGAATGACTTTTAAAATCAGAGAATATACGTAGTAAACATGCTACATTAATAAATAAACGATCAAGTAAGAGGAAAAAAAAGGTACAGCTATAAAAATAATAATTATTAAGATGTAATACAAATTTACCCAATACACATAATACAAGGAAAGCTAGAATAAATAAGAATACTTTCATGCGAAAAGGTCTGTATTGCTTAGTGAATTTTTTCTTAGTTATAATAGGGTATTTTTTCTTAGATGCCTTCTTGTATAAAAATAATATATGAATCCCTTTGAAAAAAAGAATACAATATAATATAGCTAGGCAAAGATAAGTTAAAAAAGTATTTTGAATCCATTTTCCATTTATAAAGGTGAGAATGGCACCAATAATATAAACCCATATATAGTAATGAAATTGCTTCAATTTATTAAAATAATTCACTTCCTACTCCATTCTCATAAAATCTATTTCCACTAGACTTTCTCATAATTTATTATAAAAGGCAAATAACTGACAATATTATAACACAGAGGAAACTATCATAGCTATATACTTTTCAGAATATTTTAAATAATTAGGTGATTATATGTAAAATGATAAGAACTTGAGGTTAGAATCAGGAGTGATTAGAACGCAATTGTAAATCACTCCATCACAATAAGGGTGACAGAAAGTAGTGGGAAAATAGTAATTTACAAAGGAACATAGGGAGAGTATAATCAAACTAGTGGCCAAGAACACACATTATCAGGTTAGGAGATACCCTATGAAAACAGTTTTATTAATTAATGGGTGCCCTCGTAGAGAACACTCACGTACAAGAAATCTTGCGTATGCCTATTTAGATGGACGTAAGCAAGCAGAACATATAACAATTCTAGAACGGGACTTATGTAAGGAACGCATACAATACATGACACATATGTCATTCGATTCAACAACAGGCAATCCGTTACCTATGGATTCTACATTAGCAGAAGAATTTGCCAGTGCAGATGAAATTGTTCTTGCAGCACCATTCTGGGAATTTTTATTTCCTGCAGTAGTAAGTTGTTATTTTGAATGTATTTCTATAGCAGGAGTTACTTTTCAATATACCCAAACAGGTAGTGAGGGGTTGTGCAAAGCAACCAAATTTACTTATATCTACACAGCAGGAGCTTATCTTAAGAAGGAAGATAAGCTATGTGAACAATACTTGCGGCAATTAATGAACTTATATGGAATTCCTGAGTTTTCAGCAATTTTAGTAGACGGATTAGACATTGAAACTAACAATGCCAATGAATTAGTAGATGCAAAGTGCAAGGAATTAAGATAAAGTTACGAAAATTGTATCTATCTATTTAAAGGAAGCATATTCCTGCTTTAAATAGATAGACCATAGAGATTCATACTTACTACCGAATATCATAAACAGAACGTATGGTAAGATGAGAGGTATCACCGCGAAGGACTTGAAGTCTTCGTTCACCTTTATCCATATCTAAATAATTATCCTCTAATACCAAGTCTTGATTTTCATTGAGAATTTCTACACTTTTTGCATAAGCATGGGAAGTAATAAGTAGTGTATCTCCTTCGACTGTACAAGTAAGTTGCGGATCCACATAGTGGAAATATTTTGGGTAGGTGAAGATAACAGAGCCACTTGATATTATTTCTTCACTTACTTCTAAGCGATAACTCACATAATCATCAAACATACAAGCATGGTCAAACAGGACCTTCTTCAGCCAAGTGACACTCATAGGTTCCACATACACATCTTCTTCAAAGGTTTCGATTATTTCACTCGTATTCTTCCGCAGTTCATAATACACCTTACCAGAAAGTGCCTCTTTTCGCTCATTTGCCACATTCAAGCGAATGGACTTTTCAAAGTCAAAATGTTGGCGATTCATATCGGCTTCTGCTGTCATCATATTTTCTTCTTGGCAACTAATCATAATAGGAGCAAAGAAGCGTTTCGCATAATAATGCAATGCTTTCCAGCGATTACCATAATCAATAGAAGCCCAAGAGATAACAGGCCAGCAGTCATTTAATTGCCAATATATAGCGCCCATACATTGTTCTCTATTACGTCGGAAATGTTCAATTCCATATTTAATTGCTTCGGCTTGTAGTAGCTGAGATGCAAATATAAACGTTTCAAAACTAGTTGGGTATAAGAATGTCTGTTGCATATAATTCATAATCTTTCCATTAGCACCGTAATTACGCTGATGTTTTTCCATAATATAAGAGAAGGGATTTAGCTCTTCCTCACGGTCTGTAATAAGCGTACATGTTTTCATGAGAGGGAAAGATTGGAATCCAAATTCTGAAGCATAGCGGAAAAAGTACTTGCGGTATTCAGAAAATGGTCGATTTTGATGCCACACTTCCCAGTAATGTACATCTCCTCTAGTTGGATCATTTGGTTCATCAAAAGAACCACCAGAAGATGGACTAGCAGGCCAGTAAAAAGTATCTGGGTCTAATTGCTCTAACAATTTTGGAAGAATACGTTCATACATAATAATATAATCACGTACTTCACTTTGCTTCGATACCCAGTGGTGGTTCGCGCCTACAAATTGCTCCATCTCATTGTTGCCACACCATAATCCAAGACTTGCATGATTACGTAGTCTTTTAATGTTATAGATAAATTCCTCTGTAATACTTGCTTCAAATTCTTCTGTCAGGTCATATACTGCACAGGCGAACATAAAGTCCTGCCATACTACAAGTCCTAGTTCGTCACAGATTTCATAGAACCAATCTTCAGGATAATAGCCACCACCCCATACGCGAATGGAGTTAAAATTAGCATCCTTGCAATCTTTTAATAAGGTATAGGTACGGTCTCGATTGGTGCGGTACAATAAGTGATCTTCTGGAATATAATTCGCACCCATGGCAAAATAGGATAAGCCATTTACCTGCTGTTCAAAACATTCCCCATATGCATCTTTTTCGCGTTTTACGCTCAGTGTTCGTAAACCAATTTTAACGGTATGTTCGTGAACCTTCTTATCATTTTCGTAGAGTTTCACAAGAACTGTGTAAAGAGGTTGTTCCCCTAATCCATTTGGCCACCATAAGTGAGGCTCTTTTATTTCATATTCATTACTTGGTAAATCTTGAACTAATACAGTATCTTGATCATCTAGAATAGTAAGGGTAGTATAGTGAGGTACTTGAGATTCTAATTCATGATCCAATGTTAGTCGAACACAATGAGGGCTATGCTGTTGGCGTACATGAGTATTTAGAATTCTTCCAGTAGAATATCCTGTTAGCTCTACTTTGCGGAAAACACCCATATCAGGCAAGTGTGCACCCCAATCCCAACCATACATATAATGAGCTTTTCGCACATGAACAAATCCATCAATGGTATCTTCTGAACCAAGGGTAGGGCGTATGGCAAACTGTTCTCTGGCATACTGATTAGGCGAGCGAAAGACTAGGGAAAGAACGTTATCCTGCTTCTTTAATAATTCTTTTACCTGGTAAGTCCAAGGTCTATGCATATTATTGGCGAAGCCAAGTAAAGTATTGTTCAAGTAAATACTGACAATCGTGTCAATTCCATAGAAAATAAGAGAGATAGAATCTTGACAAAGTAAATCTTCCTCTACGTGAAAAGAATATTCTAGTTCATAGTCTTCTTCCATTAAATCATTAGCTCTGATCTCATTATCTCGATAATAAGGGTCTTCCATCTTTCCGTTTTCCAACAATGATTGATAAATAGTTCCAGGTATAGTTGCGTCCATCCATTCTGTATGAGTGGTATTCCTACAACGCCAGATGCCTGCTAAATTCTGTGTAATCATAAGTTTCTCCTTGCTGTTAAGTATGGTGTAATAGGGCAGTTCTCCTATCTGACCTATTGTATCATATTCTAAGGAAAAAGAAAGCTGTCTTTCTCAATAATACTAGACATGAGAGTGACAACTTGATACAATACAATCAGTCAATACACGAAAGGCTGTTACAATATGAGAATATTTGTCAAGTTGTTTGCAAGTATATGCATTAAGAATGGAAAGAAAGCATTACAAGAAATAGATGCAATTTCCCAGACACCTTTTCAATATGCTTGCAACACAAATTAAACCAGTACGAATTATTGATACGCCAATGAAACATAGATTTTTCAATGATTTGCTAGAAGAGGTTGATTAGAAGGAAAGTGAGGATTTGCTATGAGATTAGTTTCAGTTGAAATGTTAAAACCAGATATGAAATTAGTATTTCCACTTTATCATGAGAATACATTAGTTATGCCTGCTGGCAGGGACCACATTGAGAAATATTGTATTAATCTTGAACATATGGGAATTCGATATGTGTACATTGAAGATAAATTGAGCGAAGGTATTGAGGTACCAGACGTATTGGACTTAGAGACCAGAACCCAGTGTAAAGGTATCTTAAAGCGTGTTATGGATCATTATCATACTACTTCTATTTTTAAGATACGCGAATTAACATCATGTGTAGATGATATGATTAAGGATATCTTACGTAACAAAGATATGATGCTTAGTCTTAATGATTATGCACCGATTAATGAATACACTTACTTACACTCAGTAAATGTTACCGTATATGCTCTGTTAATGGGTGAAGCACTTGGATATCCAATACCAGTTTTGCGAGAGTTAGCACTCGGAGCTATTTTACATGATATTGGTAAGACTGTTATGGATTTAGGCTCCCAAGAAAAAGAGGGGATTTTAACAGAGGCAGAATATAATTTAATGAAGAAACATGCAGAATACGGTTATGAGATTTTAGAAGGAGTAGGAGATTTATCTAAACGTGCCAGAGAGATTGCATGGATGCACCATGAGAAGTTAGATGGTACAGGATATCCTCAGGGATTACAGGAGGAAGCAATACCAATCTTTGCCCAAATTGTATGTATTGCAGATGTATACGATGCTTTAACAAGTGATCGATGTTATCGTGATAAGTGGCCAGCAGTTACGGCAATGAAGTATTTGCAAGAACATGCAGGTACAGAGTTTTCTCAAGAATTGGTGGATCTTTTCTTTCAGAAAATTGCAGTTTATCCAAATGGTTCTTTAGTACGATTGTCCACAGGAATGTTTGGAATTATTATGGAGCAAAGCAAAAATCTTCCACTACAACCAATAGTTCGCGTATGTTATGATAAGAGCATGAAAGAGATTGAACCATTCGAATTAGATTTATCTAACATTAAGTGGGCTAAAATTTCACAATCAGAATTAGAGCTTTCATGGAATAAGAAACATTTACCCCGAGTATAAGTAGTTTTGTGCCAGATTGATGGAACTATAAATATTAAGAAAGAAATAGGAAAATATGACTAATTTGATACAAGAGAAGGAATTCAAACAACAAATAGGAACGAAAGGAAATAAGCAAGGATTTGCAGTATTAATCACGTTACTGCTTCTCATTGTTACCTTATCAACTGCTTGTGCGTACTATGCTATTCAGTATCATGTACTTAAGAATGAATTAGCGGAGGTTACAAGTCAAGCAATTATCGTAGAGGAACCGGAGCCAGAGGTAGAGGTAGAAGAACCAATAGAAGAAGTGGATGAGAGAGGAGAACTATTAGACGAGATCAAATCCACCATGATAGATGGTAGCACAACAGTTGCAATGTTGCGAGAGATTTTTGAAGATGATATTGTCTTTGTAGATGGTGAAGGATACAATTTCTACGCCATAGATGAGGACTTACCTCAACACGATTATGAAGATGATAATTTCATTGTAAATGAAAATGGTAGAATAGAATATGTAGTAGATGGTGAGGTGATTTCTAAGACTGGAATTGATTTAGCCAGATTTCAAGGAGATGTAAATTGGGAAAAGGTGGCAGCAGATGGAATTGATTTTGCTATTATACGTGTAGGCGCAAGGGGTTATGAAACGGGTGCAATGATTCTTGACGAGCAATTTCACAATAATATTCAAGGCGCCATTGATGCAGGCGTAGAGATTGGTGTTTATTTCTATACTCAAGCCATTAGTGAGGAAGAAGCCATTGAAGAAGCTACTCTTGTCATTACAGAATTAGAAGATTATAAAGAGTACGTAACTTGGCCAGTAGTCATTGATGTGGAAGACCCAGATTGGGAAGGAGCACGGACAAATGAACTGACTCAAGAAGAGCGTACTGATTATACAATTGCATTCTTAGATGTGGTGGAAGCAGAGGGATATGAACCAATGATTTATGGAAACATGAAGTCATTCCTTAAGATGCTAGATATGTATCGCATTGGAGAATATGAAAAATGGTATGCTAATTACAATGAAAAAGTCTACTTCCCTTATGAACTGACCATTTGGCAGTACACAGATTCAGGCGAAGTAGACGGAATTAATACAGCAGTAGATATGAATATTGCTTTTCGTTAGAATAACTTAGTAGTCCATTTAGAACAATCCCATACATTAGTTGCAAGGCCTTCGTAGAATTCAGGCTCATGACACACCATGAGAATGCTACCTTTGAAGGCCTTTAATGCGCGTTTTAGCTCCTCCTTGGCATCTACATCTAAATGGTTTGTAGGTTCATCTAATACTAATACATTTGTCTCCCGGTTAATTAATTTGCAGAGTCGTACTTTTGCCTGTTCTCCCCCACTTAGTACACGAACTAGGCTTTCAATGTGCTTTGTAGTAAGACCACATTTAGCAAGGGCAGAACGGACTTCATATTGTGTATAAGATGGAAATTCTTGCCAGATTTCTTCAATACAAGTTGTTTTTAACGATTGAGACATTTCCTGTTCAAAATACCCAATACTTAGGTAATCACCTAATTCCACATGACCTGAGATTGGTTGCAGTTCTCCTAGGATACTGCGCAGTAGAGTAGTCTTTCCAATGCCATTGGCACCAGTAAGTACAATCTTTTCTCCTCGTTCCATCTCTAAAGTAAGAGGAGAAGATAAAGGGGTATCATAGCCAATGATTAAATCAGTAGTTTGAACAATATAGCGGCTAGGTGTTCTAGCTTGTTTAAAGTGAAATTCAGGCTTTGGTCGTTCATTGCTTTTCTCAATAAGATCCATTTTATCGAGTTTCTTTTGGCGAGACATTGCCATGTTTCTAGTGGCAACACGTGCCTTGTTACGTGCTACAAAATCTTTTAAGTCGGAGATTTCCTTCTGTTGCTTTTGGTAGGCGGCTTCTATTTGTGACTTTTTCATAGCATAAACTTCTTGGAATTTATCATAATCACCCACATAGCGATTTAACTCTTGATTATCCATATGATAGATTAGGTTAATGACACTATTTAGGAAAGGAATATCATGAGAAATTAGTAAAAATGCATTCTCATACTCATTCAAATAACGTTTTAGCCATTCAATATGTTCGGTATCTAAGTAATTGGTAGGCTCATCTAGTAATAAAATATCTGGTTTCTCTAATAATAACTTACCCAATAATACCTTGGTACGTTGTCCACCACTTAAATCTGTTACATCTTTGTCTAAACCAATATCGGATAAACCAAGCGCCCGTCCAATTTCTTCTACCTTGGAATCAATTAAATAAAAATCATGTACCGTAAGAAGGTCTTGAATAGTTCCAAGTTCCTCCATAAGAGGATTTAATTGTGCCTCATCTACACTGCCTAGTTCATCGCAGATTTTATTCATGCGTTCCTCTAATACAAATAAGAAATCAAAAGCAGATGCGAGAACTGACCGTATTGTCATACCTTTTTCTAAGGCAATATGTTGATCCAAATAACCAACTCTTACATTTTTGGCCCATTCAATTTTACCTTCATCGGGCATTAGCTTATTGGTAATAATATTCATAAAGGTAGATTTACCTTCTCCATTGGCACCAATTAAACCAATATGCTCTCCCTTTAACAAGCGAAAAGACACATCGTTAAAGATGGCACGGTCGCCAAATCCATGTGTCAAGTGCTCAACATTCAATATACTCATAAAATCTCCGTTCTAACGTCCGTATTTATTGTAAAAATCACTTTTATTTGCGTACATATTTTTATCTGCAACGCGGAAAGATTCTAACCAGTCCCCATAAGTATTTCCCACACAAAAAGCATAGCCAAAAGAGGCGGAGGCAGATTGAAAATCTTCGTGGTTAAAGAGGGAGAATTGTGCTTTCACTCGTTCAATATAATGTTCTACATTAGCAGGTGTAGCGTGGTTCATTAAAATAATGAATTCATCTCCACCAATCCGATATAATAATTGATCTGAGGATATTGTCATAAGTGCATTGGAAAATGCAACAATGTATTCATCACCAGTAAGATGTCCATAAGTATCATTTACATATTTTAGCTTATTCAAATCCGCTATAATAATTGCAGGATGCTCATATGCTGCAAGAGCACATAAGTTACTATAATCAACATCAAAAGCACGACGATTTTTCAAGTTTGTTAACTCATCTGTATTTAAGTGTGTACGAAGATTAGGGTTAGAGATTCTCCTAAAGTAGTAATGGGCAAATATAGATGCAAGTATACAAGTGAGAAAAATTACAATCGGTGCAAATATTTGCAAAGTACGATAAGTAGTGTACTGTGAAGTAGCATTGAATTCTATTCCTAATGCTCCTACTACTGTCACTTGATCCTCTTGGTCATAGATTGGGTAATAAGCGGTAAATAAATCACCCCACTCAGTATGTAAAATAGAAGTAGGCATAATAATCTCACCATTTAAGGAAGGTAATAGAGAATCTATAAAATCTTCTTCAATTAAATCTCCAGGATAACGAAAATCTTCATCGTCCATTGGTAATCCATCAATGTGATAAATCATATTACCATTATCGTCAAAGCAAGCGGTGTAAAGGTATTTGATATCAGCAGCTTCGCGAATAATGGAAAAGTTATTCTTTGTAGCAATGTAGGCGGAATTTTCAATATCTTCATGTGTCTGAATTGTATCAAATAATTCAGTATCATATTCGGCAATAACTGAAGCTGCAACTGCTTCAACACGATTTTCCAGAGAATGAATCATATTCTTATAAGTTAAAAAATAACAGGTATAGAAGAGTAAATTACAAGATATAATGACAATTAAAAATGCCAACAGGGACACTTGGATATCTACGCGATTAAAGGAAAATGATTTCTTCATAAAAACTCCCATCCATTTCTATAGTTAAGAAATATATATCCTCAATAATATAATGAAATTACGAAAAATTCAAGTAAAAACCCATTTATTTCTCAAATAACTTGTGACATGGCTAGTAATACATTATAATAGAAATAGCGAAAGAATAAGGTGGAACGTTGGATATGAGAACAATACAAGTAGAAAAAATTACACAACACATTAAAGAGATGTGTATTGAGGCCAATCATGAATTAACACTAGATATGAAACAGGCACTTAGTCAAGCAGTAGAACATGAAGTTGCTCCTTTAGGAAAACAAGTATTAGAGCAATTACAAGAAAATCTAGTCATTGCAAAGGAAGATGCAATACCTATTTGTCAAGATACAGGTATGGCAGTTGTTTTTATAGAGGTTGGCCAGGAAGTCTATTTGGAAGGTGGACTACTAGAAGGTGCTGTTCATGAAGGTGTGCGTCAAGGTTATCAGGAAGGATATCTACGCAAATCTGTTGTGGGTGATCCGCTTATTCGCAATAATACCAATGATAATACGCCAGCAATAATTCATTACGAAATAGTAGCAGGAGATCAAGTTACGATTACAGTAGCTCCCAAGGGATTTGGAAGTGAAAATATGAGTAGAGTTTTTATGCTTAAGCCATCAGATGGAGATGAGGGCGTTCGCCAAGCAATTCTCACAGCTGTACAAGAAGCAGGACCCAATGCATGCCCTCCTATGGTAGTGGGAGTAGGTATTGGAGGAACATTTGAAAAGTGTGCTCTTATGGCAAAGAAAGCTTTGCTACGTGAGATTGGCACTCATTCTACTCTTCCTCACGTTAGAGCAATGGAAGAAGAAGTGTTAGAGAAGATTAATCAGACAGGAATTGGTCCTGGTGGTCTTGGAGGTCTTACTACGGCATTAGCACTTAATATTGATACTTATCCAACTCACATAGCTGGATTACCTGTGGGCATCAATATTTGTTGTCATGTAAATCGCCATTGCAAGCGAGTAATCTAGAATGAGTTTCTTCCTATTATATGAAGACCTATTTAAGGGAATAAAATCCATATTAGATTCACGCATACAACATCTAGTAGGAAGTCTCATAGAAATCATAGATACAGATCTAAACTTTGGGAAAGGGATGGACGATTAAGATGATTCGACATATAACAATACCATTTACAACAGAAGATGTAAAAGAGTTGCAGGCAGGAGACTATGTATATTTAACTGGCATAATTTATACGGCTCGTGATGCAGCTCATAAGAGAATGTACGATACGTTAAAAGATGGAGGAACTCTTCCGGTGGATGTACAAGATGCAATTATTTATTACATGGGTCCTTCTCCAGCAAGAGAAGGGCGTCCCATCGGTTCGGCAGGACCAACTACTTCTAGCAGAATGGACAAATATACGCCAACCCTGCTAGGATTAGGGCTTAGGGGAATTATTGGAAAAGGAAAACGATCCAAGGAAGTGATTGATTCTCTAGTGTCCAACGAAGGAGTTTATTTTGCGGCAGTAGGAGGGGCGGGTGCACTACTTTCTAAATCCATTCAATCTTCCACAGTTGTGGCATATGAAGATTTAGGGACAGAAGCGATTCGACGCTTAGAAGTAGTGGACTTTCCAGTAATTGTTGTAGCAGATACAAAGGGGAATAATCTTTACGAAACAGCAACGAAGGAATATTGTACATTGACAGAGTAAGTATAGGATGTGCTTATAATTAGAAAGAAGGAAATAGTTATGTGGAGAATTATTCTAATGGTAGTTCGATCTATTTTCATAGTACCGTATTTTTATTATAAATTACGATATTATGCAAAGGAGAAGAATTGCAACTACCCAGAAGCTTTTACCATTTGTAGAAAAATCGTTAAGCAAGCAGTAAAAAAAGGACGGATTACCTTAGAAGTTGTAGGTCAAGAACATTTACCTGAGAAAAATGGTTATCTCGTAACACCTAATCATCAAGGGATGTTCGATATTCTCGTATGTGTAGAAGGTGCAACTAGTCCGTTTAGCTTTGTAGCAAAGCAAGAGGTGGCCAATGTTCCTGTACTAAAAGAAGTAATTGCAGGACTAGGTGGATATACAATAGATCGAGAAGATTTGCGTCAATCTATGAGAATTATGAAGGAAATTGAGCGGAGACTTGGAGAAGGAACTAATTTTGTGATTTTTCCAGAAGGTACAAGAAGCAGAAATGGAAATCAATTATTGGAGTTTAAAGGTGGTACCTATAAACCGGCTATGAAAACCAAAGCACCTATCGTGCCATGTGGTATCATTGATTCTTACAAGGCCTTTGATGATAAGTCCATTAAACCAATCACCGTAACCATTATGTACTTAGAGCCAATTTACTATGAAGAGTATCAAGGCATGACTACTGTTGAACTTGCAGCAATGGTTAGTGGTCGTATTCAAACAGCAATTAATAATTATCAGAAATAGTAAAAAGTGGTTGACAAAGAAAAATGACTTATGTATAATCATATTTACGTCACAGCGTAAACTAGTGTCGTAGTATAGAATAAAGAATGAAAATTCAGCAGTAAGGAGAATTACTCAAGAGGCTGAAGAGGTGCCCCTGCTAAGGGTATAGGTCGTTTACGCGGCGCGAGGGTTCAAATCCCTCATTCTCCGTTCAATAATGAATTACAATGTCATCGGCATAATTGCCGGTGACATTTGCGTATCACTCTAAATTATTGCAAGCTTACCACAGTTACCTGTGTTTGTGGCTCATACTCATCACTCAAGCTTATGAATTCAACAGTATACTTCATAGTAAAATGATCAGTAGTCGTATAGTTAATCTCAACATGATAGATATCACCAGCACTATAGGTAATATTATCAGGAGTAAATATAATGCAACCAGGTTGTGCATAGTAATCATTGTTGATAGTAATGTAGCCATCACCAGTAGAGCCCATTATAAAATCATCTTTCATATACCATGTTGCACCATCATTTGCCCTTGTGATCGTAACTTCTGTATTCGTGGAAACTGGTGAACCTGGACTAAAAGACCAAGGATAATTATTAGCAAAATACTCCACTGGCATAGTCTGTGCAGGCCACATCACACCAAGGGTATTATCTAATTGAATATCTATAACACTCATAGAACTATAGTAGCGATAGATACCAGTCGTTGCATATGCAAATCCAAATCCTGTGGCTTCCATAACCGGTGCTAAGATAGCACGCCTATGACCAAGAATATTCCGATTGTCTTCTCCCTCATCCGATAACCAACCATGTACGATATTTGCAGATAAATTATCTCTACCTGCGCTTAGATTGCTGTTGGCTGTACCAATGCTTGCAGACTCATAGAAACTATCTGACATCCAACTTGGTTGATCAAAATAGTGATCGACTCCATCACCAATAGCAGCTAAAGCTGTAGCGCCATCTTGCGCATACTGAATATGCTCTTGACTAAGTATAACATTATAGGATAGACCGGCAATATACCTCGTAAAATTCAGGGTGTTTAGTGCATTGATTTGTACAGCATCGGTCAAAGCTCCACTTGTTGTTAAACCATCCATATCTGGCTCCACGGCATAGGCTATCTCAACAGACTGATCTAATGCTAATAGATGATATAAGGTAAGAATCTCATCAGCTGTATGATATTCAACAGCTGGAGTAAGATAAGTTTCTTCCGATTGTGCGATACTTTCTTCTTCCGAAGGTTCGCTCTCTAATGGTTCACTAGATTCCGAAGTATCATCAGCTTCCTCTACAACAACATCAAGTTTGGCATCGGTTGCCTCTGTAACAACATCAAGATGGGTAGGATTGACTGTAGTAAGAGTGTTATCATCCTGAGTAGTATCAGTGGTATAGGGAGTATTTACGAGAGCAGATATCCCAATAATTAATATACATAGTAATAATGTACCTATTATTATAGAGGTAGATTGCTTCATGTTATAAGTCCTTTCGAATGTAAGTATAGAGGTTAGTTATAGTTATCTCCCTGTATACGTATCATAATCCTTATATAGTAAAATTCATTCTAATTAGATTATACGCCATATAATTCATCGGAGAAAGCTTTTTCTGTTTTTAATCAGTTATGAATTAGTAATTAGAGAAGAAATCCACTATACAACGAGAAAATTACATATATTGGAATTAGTTACGAAAAGTATTTGACAGACATGAGTGTTTGGGATATAATATGATTCCACCGTTTGAAAACAAATCATAGGTGTCTCAAATCCATCAATTATATGGAATTGAAAAAAATAAAAAAGTTTTAAAAAAGTGTTGACAGTAAGAGGCGGTTGTGATAATCTATACAAGTTGCCGCTGAGAACAGCAGTCAACAAGGCCGAGAGAAAAGAAAGGCCAATGAACCTTGAAAAAGGGAGCGAAAGCTCTT
>JAWXVE010000060.1:0-14254 GCA_044425575.1 Eubacteriales bacterium
ATAGTTCCAATCGCTTTTCCCTATCTCTTCTTTTCTGAAATTCTCTTTTAGAATTTTCAGGGTTACATTACTATTTAGAAATCAATTTTCTAAGAGCTTTCGCTCCCTTTTTCAAGGTTCGGTTGCCTATTCACTATGTATTATGTTAGGCTTTGATAATTGCTTATCAAACGCAGAGGGTGGGATTCGAACCCACGCGCCCTTGCGGACAAACGGTTTTCAAGACCGCCTCGTTATGACCACTTCGATACCTCTGCTTATGTTGTTTTGTTGCACGTCGTTCACATCAGTGCAAGAATGATTCTATCAAATATCTAGCCTACTGTCAACAACTTTTTTGAGTTTTTCTAATTTTTTTTATTAATCCATTCTGCGCCTTGATTTTATGGGCTTTTTAGCCTTTCAAAAATGAAGTGGCGATTAATAAATCTTCCGGGGTTGTTATCTTAATATTGGTATAGGCGCCTTCCACTAACTTAATGGGACGTTTCATAAAAGTTTCTACAACCATAGCATCATCTGTAATTTGTATTCCTTGGTCAAGCACATGCTCTTCTTTGGCAATTAGCTCTTCATACGCTTGTTTAATTAGGGAATATGCAAATACTTGAGGCGTTTGCATGGCCCATACACTGGTGCGAACAGGTGTGTGCGTAATAAAACCCTCTTCGTTTGCTATTTTAACCGTATCTTTTACAGGCACTGCTAACACACATGCACGGTGTTCTGCAACTTCTACACGCAACTTTTCAAGGTGTTCTACTTTTAGAAATGGTCTTGCACCATCATGGATATAAATGTTATCACAGGTATTACTTGCCATAATTCCCGCATATACAGAGTGATAGCGTTCCTTGCCACCTTCTACAATGTTGCCAATTTTAGATATACCATACCTCTGGACGAATTCTTGATGACAATATTTTGCTTGTCCAGCTGGTACTACTAATATAATCTCATCCATAAAACTATCTTGTATTATTTTTAGAGAATAATATAAAACAGGCATGTCTTCTAACAACATATACTGCTTGTTTTCTCTACTATTCATTCTCTTCCCCTGTCCTCCTGCAAGGACAATGGCAACATTTTTCTCATTCATACTTGTATGGTATCTCGGATATGGTTTTGACACCTGAACCAGATGTTAGCGCTCACCAATTTTTAGACTTGGTACTGCATTAAGATCATATCCGTGAAATACTCCCTTCTTATATTCATAATATCCCGCCGTCCCAATCATGGCTGCATTATCCGTACAATAAATAGGGGAAGGACAATAGAAATCAACTCCTTCTTCTTCACAGATTTCTTCAAAGCATCTACGCAAGGTATGGTTGCATGCCACACCACCTGCTAAGGCAAGCTTTGTGATGCCATACTCTTTTACCGCTTTCATAGCGTGGTCCACTAGCACATCTACTACCGACTTTTGAAAAGAAGCCGCTATATCTTCTGGAACAATTGCTTCGCCCTTCATCTGACAAGAATTTATATGATTTAGTACTGCTGATTTTAATCCACTAAAACTAAAATCATAAACCGCATCCTTTACTTTTGCCTTTGTAAAAGCAATAGCATTCTCATTACCCTTTTTAGATAATTCATCAATTTTAGGTCCACCTGGATAACCAAGTCCAATTGCACGAGCCACCTTATCAAAAGCTTCCCCTGCTGCATCATCTCTGGTGCGCCCAACAATTTCGTACACCCCATACTCTTTTACATGCACCAGGTGCGTATGTCCACCTGACACCACCAAGGACATAAATGGTGGTTCTAACAAGGGGTGTTCTATATAGTTTGCACTAATATGACCTTCAATATGGTGCACGCCAATCAGGGGGATTTTCTTAGCAAAACTAATCGCCTTAGCGGCCGATACCCCTACCAATAGAGCACCCACTAGCCCTGGTCCATATGTAACCGCAATGGCATCAATGTGTTCTAATGTTGTATTGGCTTCCAAAAGGGCTTGATCAATCACTTGATTAATCTTCTCAATATGCTTTCTTGAAGCAATCTCAGGCACAACTCCTCCATACAACTTATGTAATTCTATTTGGGAAAAAATCACATTAGAGAGTACATCTCTCCCATCTTTGACCACTGCTGCTGCTGTTTCATCACACGAACTTTCTATTGCTAATATTATTGTCTCTCTCTTCATCAGTCATCATCCAATGCTAATTTCCAACCCATAATTTTGTAGTGTCCCTCTTCATCTTTGCGTAGCAAAATGGATTGTATAATCTGGGAGTTACCTACATTTTCTCCTATGGTATAGGTACAGAATAATTGAGCCAACTCATCCCCTTCTTGTGTGGTGTAGACCACTTCATCTGTGGTGGATAATGTGAAATCTGCTACAGACCACCCATTATTGTGATAGACTGTAATCTCCGTGGTTAAATCAGCCAAATATTCTTCTAGTTCCTTATTATTTGCAAATTCATCATCATACAATTCTAATGCCTTTTGTGCCAGCAAGTCAAACTCCTCATCGGTGTATATCTCATTATATAGCACTTGGGTAAGTTCTGCGTGGGCGCGAGCAACTTCTCGTGGCGTGAGTGGATAGGATGTGTCAAAATCTGTTTGCAACATTGCCTGCACACTAGAAATCTGGTTTACAAGCATCTCCTCTTCCACCTCATCCTGCTTTAGAAATTTTTGCACCATAATAATAACACCTGCACTTACAATTAAGATGATTAACAAAATGAGCCAATTATAATTCTTTCTTCCTTTTCCTTTACCTGTTCCTTTACCTGTACCTTTACCCGTCATAATGCACCTTCTTCCTACGTGTTTTCTATGTATGATTCACTTTCATCTACAAATCTTAGCTCTGCCGTTTTCCCATCTTTACCCGCATATGCCCTAGGAAATATTTGGCATACGTCCTTCATATAAATATCCGGTCGCACAAGTGAAGGACTATAGTGTGTAAGCCACAACTCACCTACATTGGCTTCCTTTGCCAGCTTAGCTGCTTCATAAAAGGTCATGTGTTTATGTTCTTTCGCCTTTTGTGCTTTATCTGGTTCACCATACATGCCTTCGCAAATAAATAAATCAGCCTCTTTTGCACCTTGAACGATAGATGATACTGGTCTAGAATCTGTGCAATAAGTTAATTTCAATCCCTTGCGTCCTTCTCCCATGACCATGCTGGGCGTGTAGACTACCCCATCTATTACAATATCCTCGCCTTTTTGCAAGCGATTCCAATACCTACAATCAAGTCCAAGTGCCTGTGCCTTTTCTACTTGAAACTTACCTGCCCGATTCACTACAATGGAATATCCATAACACACCACATTGTGCTGTACGCGAAATGCCTCTATTCGAAATCCGTTAAATTCATGCACTTCTGTTTTCTCAGTTACTTCTATATATTGTATTTCATAAGGGAGTTCAGGTGCAATCACTCGAAGAGATTCCACCACTCTTTGCAATCCTCTTGGTCCAATTAAAGTAAGGGGTTCTCTGCGTTCTGCATTCCCCATGGTTAATAACATTCCTGGCAATCCACTTATGTGATCTGCATGAAAGTGAGTAAAGCAGATGAAATCAATAGGATTAGGACTCCACCCTTTCTCTTTCAGTGCAATCTGTGTACCTTCCCCACAATCAACCATAATACTTTGTCCATTATAACGTGCTACCATGGATGTTAAATAACGTCTTGGTAGCGGCATCATTCCACTTGTTCCAAGCAAACATACTTCAATCATATTTTTTCCTTTATAATAATTCTAACGTTTCACACTTTGTAACTGGTACCTTAAATGTTGCAATCATTTTGTCATAACATGGTTCGCACAAATCGAAGGCATATTCTTGTCCATCTTTTTGGGAAAAGAAGCCAAATTTTTGATGTCCCTCAAAGCATCCTTCTTTTAAAATACCATTCTCTACTCGCAACTTTCTCCCACAACCATTACATACTACTTCTACTAAATCGTGATGATTTTCTTTATCATAATTACGCATGTGAATTCTCCTCGTCTCAGAATAACCCTACGGGCTACTTAATCCACTTTATTATACTAATTAAGTGTAGGTATTACCAGTGGTAATATCTAGTGGTTTTCTAACGTCTCCACAGAATCAGTGCATCTTCAACTGGATTATCGTAGAAATTCTTGCGCTTGCCTTCTTCTACGAATCCACTTTTCTTATAAAGACCTATTGCAGCTTGATTACTAGCACGCACTTCTAAAGTATATGCTTCTGCACCCTTGGAAGTACTATATTCCATGACTTTCTGCAATAAAACAGTCCCAACTTGTAACTTACGATAAGATTCATTTACGCAAAGATTTGTAATGGTTCCCTCACCACAAATTAATTGTATCCCACACATACCAATCACATCATCTTCGCGTTTTGCCACATAGTAATCCCACATGGGATGGTCAATAGCCTTCATAAAATCTTCTTTTCGATATGGTCTTGTGAAATTTTCTTGCTCTAACTCTACCATTTGCTCAATATCCCTTATGGTAAATAATTCAACTTTCACCCTTTTCACGCTCTAATCGCTCCCTTTCCGCTTGTGATAAACGCAAGTAGTCAGGTACATATTCCATATAAGGTACGCCTTTTCCTTGGCAATAATACTCCATTCCCAATGAAGCCAGCACTGCTGCCCGTTGGCGATTGCAGAAAGCCTTAGCAAAAGTAACTTGGCTTTTCACTTCTTCTCGAATCCGCTGTTGATAAATAGGGGTTGCATCACCTAACAATATTACATTCTGCCCGCATTCGTTTAGTTGCTGTATTAACTCATCCATGGAAATGGCACATTGATCCATAATAGTTTGGAAGCTTTTATCCTTATGAAAAGTGTAAATACCAGTATATACTTGTCCTCGTCTAGCGTCCATAATGGGACAGATCAAATCAGTCACACCATATAATTGATAAGCCATGGCTTCTACTGTAGGAATTGGAATAATTGGAATCTGCAATGCACCCGCCAATCCTTTTGCAGTAGCTGCCCCTATACGTAATCCTGTAAAAGAGCCTGGACCTGCTGCTGTGGCAATTGCGTCCACTGTGTCTAAGTCAAGTTCTATCATCTCTCTTAACTCATCCATCATAGGAAGTAATGTTTGAGAATGTGTCTTCTTATATTGAATAGTATATTCCCCTAACAATGTGTCCTCTTCTACAATTGCAATAGAAGCCACTAACCCTGAACTATCTATGGCAAGTATTCTCATTTATGTCTCCATTCTGAAGCGTAGTTGAAGAACCTGCGCAGAATCAAGGATTCTGCTCTAGGATAAAAATATTTGTGACGCTCCGGCACAAATATTGGGATAATAAATAAGATTTTTCAAATTTATTTTTCACCCTCGCTTCCTCTCTTCGATGGTAATCTTACGATAATCAAATCCCAATTCTAAATTCTTCTCAATGATAATCTCCGTATAATTATCTGGCAAAAGATCAGCTATCAAGTTGGCCCATTCAATCATGGTCACTCCTTCACCATATACATACTCCTCATATCCTACTTCATCCATTTCATCTAGGTCTCCAATGCGATAAACATCGAAGTGGTAAAAAGGCAACCTACCCTCTTCATATACTTGTACAATGGTAAAGGTAGGACTTGTAATGGCTTCTTGAATATCAAGCCCCTGTGCCAATCCTTGGGTAAAGACCGTTTTACCCACTCCTAAATCTCCTACTAATGTTAAAACTGCACCTGCTTGTAAGGAACTACCTATTTGCTTCCCAAGTGCTTCCGTTTCCTCTGCACTATTTGTCTCTATTATCATACCTGCTCTCATTCTATTCACTAACGAATCAACCCTTTATATTCACCTTGGATGGTGCCATATTGGTTGAGATAATCTGTATTACATCTGATAATTCTTCACCCAATTGGTACTTAGGTAAAATGGAAGCATTAATTTTCGATGTGTATATAATAATGCTTTTATTAGTAGATACTACTTTTATAATCAAATCCCATGGAATTGTGTCAGACATCTCTTCTTGGGAAATGGTAATTCCTTCTTCGCTAAAGGTATAATGTAGTGGCTTCTGGAATACCTTGGTGGTTTTCATCTGATTATTAGCACGAAGAAATAGTGTCCACGGCAAATAGAGCGTTACCACTAATCCTGCTATGAGATAAATCAAGCCCATGTCAAAGAAAAAAGCCACTATAAATAATAATCCAATCGCCGCTCCTAGAATCCCCGCAAAACTAGTATACGTATGATATAGCATATAATCATATAACATTTTTGCTGACATCTGAATCTCAATTTCTTTTTCCAATCTATATCCATCCCTTTCTTATAGTGTGGTAACTTGCTTGTATCCAATCTAACTAACTTATTTCATTATACTAGAAATACAATAAAGTGCAAGGTATTGTTCATATGATTCTACTCTTACTCTATTGAGTCGGTTTTAACAGAAACCGAATTCTCTTATACAATAAAAGTGTAACAGTGGAAACAAGTGCTCCTTTTACCAAATTAAATGGTGCTACTGCAAACAAAATAAAAGTAGACAAATTATGGATGCTTGGATTTAATGCACTTCCCATTTCTACCAAAGTCGAAATATCTTCCATGCCAAATGCAACTGCGTATGCAGGCAACAATACAAAGGCGTTGAGTAAGCTTGCCACTATGACCATACAAATCGTACCAAGTGCCAATCCGTAAATAGCACCTTTTTTGGTATGCATTTTTCGGTAACAAATGGATGCTGGAACTAGAAAAGAGCTTCCTATTAGGAAGTTTGCTAACTCTCCAATTCCCATGGTAATTGTTCCATCAAGAGCAAAGTTTAACAAGATTTTGACTAGTTCAATCAAAATCCCTGCCACTGGTCCAAGGGCAAACGCACCTATTAACACAGGTACTTCACTAAAATCTAATTGATAAAAGGGTGGCGCAAACCAAAGCGGAATCTGGAAAAACATTAAAATTGTAGATAGTGAACCTAGCATGGCTATTTGCACCATATTTCTAACCTTACTTCTTTGCTTTCCATTGGCTTTTGATGCGAGTCCTCTTGCTGCATCCATTTGTTTCATTGCTTCTTTCATGTTTATTCTCCTTTTTGTTGGAAAATTCTTCAATTGTGTATAAAAATAGCCCCATATCAATCGATACGGGGCATTCTAATACGTAGAAATCGTCAATTTACTTGACTACTCTTCTCTCATCCAGACTTTACTGTCGGTTTTGGAATCTCACCAAATCAGCTATTATCATAATAGGTCGTGGACTTGTCGGCTATACCGCATTACCACCGGTAGGGAATTACACCCAACCCCGAAGAATTTTCATTATTTATTTACTTTTCAATCATACAATAGAGTGTCAACTTTGTCAACGGTTTGCTTCTTTTTGAATCTTCATAGTCAGGGAAATTCTCTTCTTAGCCTCTTCTACTGCTAGAATCTGTACCTCCACTACATCCCCAATCTTTACTACTTCCAGCGGATGTTTAATAAATCGATTAGTAATTTGTGAAATATGAACTAGTCCATCTTGATGTACTCCAATATCTACAAATATACCAAAATCAATTACATTGCGTACTGTTCCTTTTAAAATCATACCAGGCTTTAAATCTTTCATCTCCAATACATCACTTCTAAGGATTGGTGCAGGCATATCTTCTCTAGGATCACGTGCTGGTTTTTCTAATTCTTTCAAAATATCAATTAGAGTAATTTCTCCTATATTTAATGCTTGTGCAAGTTGTTTTGTATTAATATGATTACTTTTAATGGCACTTTTTTGGGTCTTCTGAGCCTCTTGTATATGGTCAATGTCTAGGCCAATTTTAGATAGCAGTTCCATTGTGGCATGATAAGATTCCGGGTGAACACTTGTGGCATCTAGGGGATTGGTTCCATTTTGGATTCTCATAAATCCCGCACACTGTTCATATGCCTTGGGTCCAAGTTTTGCAACTTTTAACAGCTCTTTTCGATTGGTGAAACTTCCATTTGTCTCACGATATTCTACAATGTTCTTAGCAATTACCTTTGTAATGCCTGCGATATATTCTAACAAAGAAGTGGATGCTGTATTTAAATCTACACCAACCTTATTCACGCACCCTTCCACTACACCGCTTAAGGCATCATTTAATTTCTTCTGATTCATATCATGTTGATATTGCCCAACACCTATGGATTGAGGGTCAATCTTTACTAGCTCAGCCAATGGGTCTTGCAATCTTCGTGCAATGGATGCTGCGCTACGTTGTCCCACGTCAAAGTTCGGGAACTCCTCTGTTGCTTTCTTGCTCGCCGAATATACAGATGCCCCTGCTTCATTCACAATAACATACTCAACTGGAGTCTTTAGTTCTTTAATTAAATTTACAATAATTTGCTCAGACTCACGACTAGCCGTTCCATTACCTACTGAAATCAGAGATATATTGTGCTTATTAATTAATCGTTTTAATTCTGCCTTCGCTTCTTCCACTTTATTTTGTGGTGGAGTTGGATAGATTACTTTTGTATCTAGAACTTTTCCAGTATGATCTACAACAGCTAGTTTACATCCTGTTCGAAAAGCCGGATCCCAACCTAGTACAGTTCTCCCTACAATTGGAGGTTGTAATAATAACTGTTCCAAATTCTTGCCAAATACTGTAATCGCGCCATCTTCTGCCTTTTCTGTTAATTCACTCCGAATTTCGCGCTCAATGGCTGGTCCAATTAATCTCGCATAACTATCTTCTACCACTGCTCGCAAAAGTTGTGTTGTATTTTCATTTTCTTTCCCAATTACTTGCTTATTTAAATAGCGTATAATTCGCTCTGTGGGTGGCACCACCTTGACTTGTAGAATTTTCTCTTGTTCTCCACGATTTAACGCCAGTATACGATGAGAAGCTGCTTTTTTAATAGGTTCTTCATACGTATAGTACATTTCATACACAGATTCTGCTGTACTATCTTTCGCCGTACTGGTAATCATCCCCTCTTCCATAGTGGTCTTACGGATATAGGTACGATATTCTGCTTCATCTGACACCATCTCTGCAATAATATCCATTGCACCTTGAATGGCATCTTCCACTGTTAGAACCCCTAATTCTTCATTCACATATGCAAGAGCTTCTTGCTCCATAGTGTTCTTCGTCTCTTGCATCATAAGAATTACTGCAAGACCTTCTAATCCTTTTTCCTTGGCAATGCTTGCACGAGTCTTTCGCTTTGGACGATAAGGTCGGTACAGGTCTTCTACTACGACAAGAGAGTTTGCTTCTTCAATGGCCTTGCGTAATTCTTCTGTTAACTTTCCTTGTTCTTCTATGGTTTTGATAACTTGTGCTTTTTTCTCTTCTAGATTTCTTAGGTACGTTAATCTCTCACCTAAGAGGCGAAGTTGTTCGTCATCTAGGGAACCAGTTACTTCTTTCCGATATCTTGCTATAAAAGGAATGGTATTCCCCTCATCGATTAGCTGAATTGCTGCCTCTACCTGATATAATTCGACTTTTAACTCTTGTTGAATTGTTCTTGTAATATTCATTCTATCTAGTACCTTTCTATTACGAATTACTCGTTTCTTATCCTTATCTATTATAAAGAGTTTGTATTCTTATTACAAGAAAGAATTGTATCTTTTTCACAAAAGTGATACACTTGAGTAAATGTTTTACAACTATTATAAGAAATGGAGAACTACTATGGATCAAACACCTACCAACAGCTTTATCAATACATCCATGATCATGGGTATTATTGCTCTTGTATCTTCCTTCCTACTTGGTTGGACCTTATTTATTCCCTATATAATCGGCTCTCTTGCAATTGTCTTTGCCGTTTTATCAAAAGAGTATTCCTCTAAAATGAATCAACGCGCAACTGCTGGTTTTATTTGTGGCATTGCTTCCCTCATTATTACTACTTGCATCTTCTTTATTGCAATGGTTGCATTAGTAGCAGTAATAGCTGACTCTAACATGGATATGGCACTTTTGTGGGAAGAGTTTATAACTGAATTGTCCAACGAATATAATTCGTATTATTATTAATCGCACCACCTAGGAGGAGAACGACTATGAATCAATATAGCTCTATTAAAAGTTTAAAAACCAAATCTCGTGGAGATTTAATTGGCAATTACACCGTTTTAATCACTTCATTTTTGGTGATATATGGTATATCTTATGTTAGTAGCACAGTACTTCAGACATTCATGATGTTTGACACTACTATTAGCTATATTATTTATGCCATTGCATCCATAATTGTGCAATTAATCTTGATGATTTTTTCATTAGGAAGCGTTAAGCAATATCTTATGGTTGCCACCAGTAAAAAGACTACCATCCCGACCTTGTTCTATGGATTTACTCATCAGCCTAATAAAGTCCTATTGCTATCCATTATGCTTTTTGGTATTTTGTATCTTATTTACTTTTTGTTAGCAATTCCCTTTATTGGCATTGGCGTCCTTGTGTTAGTGCTGTTTCCTGATTTTCCTATCGTTCTTTCTGTACTCTATTGCGTCGTATGCTATATATTTATACTCTTATTGCTCTTTATAATATCTGCACGATTTGCATTGATTTTTTGTTTACTAGCTGATTTACCAACGTATTCTTGTATGCAAATTATGAAGTTAAGCAATCAATTAATGAAAGGTAATGTGTGGCGTTATTTCACTTTGCAATTTAGCTTTATTGGCTTATATCTACTTGGTATTTTATCTTGTGGGGTTGCCTTTTTTTGGATTTTGCCTTACCAACAAATGACACTTATTAACTTTTACCTTGACTTAATGCGTATTAGAACAGCACCAGCTCAGCCCGTGCAATCCGTTCCTGAGCAACCTGTTCCTGTACAGCCTGCTCAAGAAGATGATGTGAACTTTTCATAGTAATCTAGACTCTCTTCTCTGCTTGCATACTTTGAGTCACAAAAAAGAACCCTTTCACATACTTGTAAAAGGGTTCTTTTTCATTCTTCTATTTTTCAAGGTTAATCCATTTTAAATAAGCATTCATAAATGGATCTAATCTCCCATCTAATACACTATCTGCTTGTCCCATTTCATAATTAGTCCGATGATCTTTGACTAAGGTATAGGGTTGCAATACATAGGAGCGTATCTGACTACCCCATCCAATTTCTTTTAGGTCTCCTCGAATATCTGAGAGCTTCTCTGCATTTAATTCTTTTTGTACCAGAAAAAGCTTTGCCTTTAACATTTGCATAGCCTTGTCCTTATTGCTATGTTGAGAACGCTCATTCTGACATTGGACAACGATACCTGTTGGAAGATGAGTAATACGAATAGCCGAAGAAGTTTTATTAATATGTTGACCACCCGCTCCACTACTCCGATACGTGTCAATGCGCAAATCATCTTCTTGAATCTCTATTTCAATATCCTCATTGATTTCTGGCATTACTTCCAGCGATACAAAGGAAGTTTGGCGTTTTCCTTGTGCATTAAAAGGTGAAATGCGCACTAATCTATGAACGCCTTTTTCCGACTTTAAATATCCATAAGCATTTTCACCATTCACTTGAAATGTTACAGATTTAATACCCGCTTCTTCCCCATCTAGATAATCAAGTACTTCTATGGAGAATCCTTTGGCGTCAGCCCATCTAGTGTACATCCGATAAAGCATGCTAACCCAATCGCAACTTTCCGTACCACCTGCTCCTGCATTTAATTTCAAAATTGCATTGTTAGAATCATATTCTTCTGATAGCAAGGTCTTAATACGTAGCGATTCAAAGGAGTCTACGAATACAGAATACTCCTCCTTAATCTCTTCCATGAGTGTCTCATCCTCTTCTTCATATCCCATTTGTATTAAAGTGAGAATATCCTCATATTGTTGTAAAAGCGTGGTGTAACAAGCAGTATCATCCTTCAAATTCTTCAAGGTTTTCATATGCAACTGAGATACTTGAGGGTCATCCCAAAAGTCAGGTGCTTCCATATCCCGTTCCATTTCCTCAATCTTCTGTGCCTTATTCTCTAAATCGAGTGCTGCTTCCATATCTTGTAAGGCTTCTTCATAAGGAAGCAATTCTGTCTTAATCTGGTCTAATTCTATCATATTAGCTAACTCTTACCTTCTACCACAACATTGTTTATACTTTTTACCACTTCCACATGGACAAGGTGCATTTGGATAAATCTTATCGTCCGTTCGCTTCATTGGTGCTTTGGTTAAGGAGGCATCTTTATTAGTTCCCGTTACTTTAGCCACTTGCTCTCGCTCAACCTTTTGTTCGACTTTCACATGATAAAGCAAGCGAATGGTATCTTCCTGAATACTCTCGGTCATACCATCAAACATTTCATACCCATTCATCTTGTATTCCACAAGTGGATCCTTTTGACCATAAGCTGCCAAACCAATTCCTTGTCTTAATTGATCCATATCATCAATGTGATCCATCCATTTTCGGTCAATCACTTTTAATAAAATCACGCGTTCTAATTCGCGAATTGCTTCTGAATCTTTAAATTCTGCTTCCTTTGTTTCATACAACTTGACTGCTTCTTCTTTTAATTGATGTTTCAGTTCATTCTTCTTTCTTACTGGAATTCTTGTTGCAGAAATTGGCTCTAATGGAATGCATGGTAGAATCAAATTATTTACCTCATGGTAATCCCACTCATCTACTGGTGTATCATCTCCAATCATGGAGTCTACTGAATTCTCAATTCGCTCTACAATCATTTTATAAATCACATCTCGCATACTCTCCCCATCAAGTACACGTCGACGTTCGCCATAAATAATCTCTCGTTGCTCATTCATAACTTCATCGTATTCTAACAAGTTCTTACGCATTCCGTAATTGTTATTCTCAATTTTCTTCTGTGCAGATTCAATGGCGTTGGTAAGCATCTTGTGTTCGATTTCTTGATTTTCTGCAATGCCCAAGGTATTAAACATAGTAGTCATTCTTCCCGATCCAAATAAACGCATTAGATCATCTTCCAAAGAAATATAGAACTTAGAATCTCCTGGATCTCCCTGACGTCCCGAACGACCACGAAGCTGGTTATCGATACGTCTCGATTCATGACGTTCCGTACCAATTACCTTAAGTCCACCTGCTGCCATTGCGTCTTCATCTAACTTAATATCTGTACCACGTCCTGCCATGTTAGTAGCAATGGTTACCGCTCCGTGTAATCCTGCATCTGCAATGATTTCGGCTTCTAGCTCGTGATACTTAGCATTTAATACTTTATGAGGAATGCCTTGCTTGCTTAATAGCTTGCTTAATTCTTCGGAACCTTCAATTGTAATAGTACCAACAAGGACTGGTTGACCTGCACTGTGGGATCCCTTAATAGATTCTACCACTGCATACAATTTCTCTTTACGGGTTTTATATACCGCATCTTGATGGTCAATACGAGAAACTGGCTTGTTAGTTGGAATTTCTACTACATCCATTCCATAAATATTACGAAACTCTTTCTCCTCTGTAAGAGCAGTACCTGTCATACCGCACTTTCGCACGTATTTATTAAAGAAGTTCTGAAATGTAATGTTGGCTAAAGTCTTACTTTCACGCTTTACTTTTACACGTTCTTTGGCCTCAATAGCTTGATGCAGACCATCAGAATAACGTCTACCTGGCATCATACGACCTGTAAATTCATCTACAATCATAACTTGATCATCTTTGACTACATAATCTTGATCACGAAACATTAAGTTATGTGCTCGTAGTGCCAATATCATATTATGTTGAATCTCAAGATTTTCAGTATCTGCAAGATTCTCAATCTGGAACGCTCTCTCAACTTTTTCCATTCCAGCCGCTGTAAGAATTACATTTTTCTCCTTCTCACTTACAATAAAATCCCCAGTTTCTTCTTGTTCAATTCCCATAATGGCATCCATCTTAGATAAATCTGCCATATCTTCACCACGTTTTAATTGTCTAGCAAAAATATCACACGCTTCATACAACTTAGTTGACTTGCCACTTTGTCCAGATATAATAAGAGGTGTTCTAGCTTCATCCACAAGAACAGAATCCACCTCGTCAATAATGGCAAAATGAAGCTCTTGCAACACAAGTTGTTCCTTATAAATCACCATATTATCTCTTAGGTAATCAAATCCTAGTTCATTATTCGTTACATAAGTAATATCGCACTTGTATGCTTCCCTTCTTTCGTCAGGCTTCATGTCATTAAGTACAACTCCTACTGTTAATCCAAGAAATTCATGGACTTGGCCCATCCAC
>JAWXVE010000061.1:0-13996 GCA_044425575.1 Eubacteriales bacterium
CTGATTTTACTAGGTCAGCCTACTTTATTGCATATCCTAAATCGTCAACCACACGAAGCATTAAAGCAAAGAATTGTTGTGAATTATGCCTTTACAGGTATTGCAGAATCGGAAGTAATTACGTATGTTCAAAATCGCATGAACTTAGTTGGTGGTAGTGAAGCAATATTTAATGATAACGCAATGGTAGCGGCAACTACCTATGCATTCCTACGTGGGGAGTAGGTAGTGAACTAGCGGATTATCAGGATACCTTTAATATGACGGCGATTGTGGCTGTAATGTGGCGTATTACAGGGTTTGATGGGTTTATTGTTGAATCATAGTGGGATATAATCTATAACTGCCCTATTTTCGGATAGCTTGGTAGTAATCCAGGTGCAGTTTACAACGGAAGAGCAGAAAAAGATGACGTGCTAGCACTTACTCTTGCAGTAGGTGCTATATTAGAAGATTATGGGTTTGATGTACGATATACAAGAACAGATGATGTGTACGAAACGCCATTTGAAAAAGCTCAGGAAGGGAATGTGGCAGGAGCTGATATATTTATATCCATTCATAGAAATGCCAGTCCTATTCCTAATACGTATCATGGCGTAGAATCTCTAGTCTATACAAACGCTGGTTTGCCAGCAGAACTTGCACGTAATATTAATGCACAACTAGAACGTGTGGGATTTCGCAATATAGGAATTAATGAACGCCCTAATTTAATTGTGTTAAATAGTACTCGAATGCCGGCTGTATTAGTAGAAGTGGGATTTATTAATACAGACCGAGACAATGAACTATTTGATACGCGTTTCTATGAAATTGCTTATGCAATTGCAGATGGAATTGCAAGTACCATTTATCCAGAAAATTATATATAAGAGGGCTTTCATTTTATACGAATATGCATATACTATAGAAAACAAATGAGTGTGAAAGGTATGGTTACTATTATGAGAATTAATGTGCATGCAGGTCATAATCCTGATGGTATGATTGCCCATGGTGCAGTGGGATATGTAAAGGAATCTACAGAAAATCGTGTGGTGGTAGCAGAAGTAATACGACAATTAGAAGCATTAGGTCACACAGTGTACGATTGTACCGTGAATAATGGTACGTCTCAGTCTGATGTATTGCGTAAGATTGTGGTAAAGTGTAATCAACAAGAAGTGGATTTAGATATTTCCGTTCACTTCAACGCATTTATGAGAGAAACAACAGCCAATGGACAAACAAAAGGAACAGAAGTACTAGTATATAATGTGAATGGGGCAGCTAGTTCTTATGCCCAGAAAATAACAGAAGAAATTGCAAAACTGGGATATCGAAATAGAGGATTAAAGGAGAATAAAAATCTTTATGTTCTTAGAAAGAGCAAAGCACCAGCTATGTTAATTGAATGTTGTTTTGTAGATGATGTGGATGATGTATCTCTCTATCATTATCGCACTATGGCAAATGCTATTGTAACGGGTATTACAGGGCAAACAGTAGAAGAAGTTATAACACCTACAGAAAGTGCGGTTCAAGATGATATTCCAGAAATGGGAAGAGAAGAATTATATCGCGTTCAAGTGGGTGCCTATAGTGTGAAAGAAAATGCTATGGCAATGTTACAACAATTAAAAGAGGCAGGATTTGATGCGTTCATTACCCAAGCATAAAGGGAAAACAATAAAATCAAAAAAGAGAGAGAACGACGTGTTCCCTCTCTTTGCTGATGGATTTTAAAATGCTTATATTTCATTACCGTATGAAACTACCTTACGGCTTGGTATCTTTGAAATTGGATGAGGAGTAGAGAAGAAGTAGCCTTGAGAATAATCAATCCCGTGTGCTACCACAGCATTTTGTATTTCAAGAGTCTCTACGAATTCAGCAACTAATTCCACAGATAATTGTTGTGCCATAGAAGAAATGGTACCGATAATAATCTCATTATCATGGTTATTGTGAATGTCTTTAATAATCTGACCATCAACCTTAATAAAATCAGGCTTAATCTTAATAAGTTCCAGTAAATTAGAATAACCAGAGCCAAAATCATCTACAGCTACTTTGGAACCATAGTGCTTAATCTCAGCGACAAAGTCTTTTAATTCCGTTGTATCTTTAAAACATTCATCTTCTAGAATCTCGAAGACTAGCCTAGAAGGATGTGGGAATTTTAGAATACGATCTTGTAAAAACATACGAATATCATGTGATGCAATATCCAGAGAAGAGATATTAATAGAAACCGTATAATCAGAATTATAAAAATCTTTCAGTACAAGATCAATCATTTTCTTGGTTAATGTTAAGTACAAGCGATATTTCTTGGCAATATCCAGAAAATCATTGGGCAGTAATAGATTACCGTCCTTATCTTGAATTCTCATAAGTGCTTCGTACTTATCAATTTCTTTAATGTGGTTGTTGTAAATTCCTTGGTAATAAGGAATAACTTGATTATGAGTAATTGCGTAATTAATAGAGTTAATGACTTCAATCTCTTTCTTTGCAATCATGTTATTATCTAATGAACTGTTGCCAATAATAAAATGATCCTGAGTTGAGTAATGTAACTGTAATTGGCTATAGGCCTGGTCTAGTAAGTTCGGGTGGTCATTTACCATAACAAAACGGGCAATAAATGGGTGGATACCAAGGTCATATTGAACTGATTTAAAATGTACCTCTAATTCAGACATAAACCTTAGAAAATCATCGCTGGAAATTGCGTTGTCAGTGGCAATAATAATTGTATCATGGCTTAAACTATAAGTATGCAATGTGGCAGTAAACGTATGACGAAATAGGAAATCATCCGTTAATGCTGTTAAGAGCATATTTAACTGTGCTAAGTAAGTAGTACGTCCTAAATAACTCATGAGCAATTCTGAATTAATAATTTTAACTAAGCATAATCTAGAAAAGTCAAATTCCATATGATCCTTTTCATACTTAACAATATTATACATCTGTAGAGAGGTATCGTAATACAATGTTTCCTGATTAGCTTTCTCGTGTGTAACAATATCATCTAAAAGTTGCTCTACTTGGGCAGTAACTTCTTTATTCTTTCGATTTTTAACAAAATCAAGAAGAGATTCTTGTTGTTCTTGGATGCGATCCAATTCTTCAAAAGCAGTCATATTTAGTTGTAAGTAATTAGGAGATTCAGCAACTCCCATTAAGACACAAGAGCCATTATATACATTGGCACTATTATCTTGGTAGCCAAATTCTCCTAGCAGGAACGTACCGCACACATTTGTATTGTTATATGGTGCAAGTTCCCAGTTTGAACAATTATTTAAGTATAATTTACGTACAAGACAACTATACACAAATAGAAATTCTACAGGTTTGTGTTGAATATCTAAACAAATCTTTTTACATTCCTCCACACATTTCGTAGGAGAGGCGTAGCCAATATGGAACTTCGTGTTAGGTGGTAACTTAGTAAAGTATTGAGAAATATGTTGTGTTTCATGATTGTAGAAGAGTACGCGATTAGAATTATTGCGATTCTCTAGTACAATTTGTAAACGAATAAATGGATCATTCATAATATTATCATCAAAATCCACATAAGTAGCAGTATGGTCAAACCCAAGGTTTTTCTGTAACCAATCAGTAGCTGGTTCATTCTCAATAGTTAAAATCTCACGGTCTGAAGTTTCATTAATGGTATAAGAAGTAGTAACGATTTCCGTAGAAGTATTCACACGGGAAAAGTCACTAATGCGATCACCAACAATACCTACATAAGAAAGAGCTCTATGAACAAAGCATTTGGTGTTAAATAAAAATGGTGGTGTTAATAATTCGTGTTGACCACTAGCAAGACCACCTGCTATGGCAATGTTTGGTAATTGTTCGTTATATTCTTCTAAGAAATAGTAAGTATCATCATAATGGCCGCTAATCAGAACACGTATAAGGCTTGGCAGTGCATCTGGAAATTGTGCCTTTAATTCCCCTACGAGTTCTTGTGGAGACTTGTTAGGCCATTCAATGATATCAGCATAAATAGTACTATGTTGATATTGTTCTACTACAATAAGTGTTTCGTCACTATATTGCTCCCCATCATAGATAATTACATTTGCACTCGTTCCAATAATGTTAGCTTTTGGCAAAATGGTTTGTAATTCTTGAGCTAGAGCTACAGATTCTAAATCACTTAGGTTCGCAGTAAATATTTGCAAGAGACAGTCTTTTTCAGTATCAATATAGTGAACCTTGTATTCAAAGTCTTCTATATTAGAATAGAGAAGCTGTACGGTCTTCATCGTATCTGATTCATCTAGTTGGCGCTGTTTATATTGCTTTTTAAAGGCATACATATGCTCATCTGAGATCTTGAGAATATCTTCTATGCTGTTCCATTGCCATTCATCTACATAAGTAATGCCATAGCTAATGGATAATTTATATTGGCGGTGAATAGATTCAATTTCTTCGAATATTTCTTCCATTTTATGGTGTGCCACTTCTAATGGGCATTCTCGTAATAATAGAATAAATTCATCACCACCAACACGACAAACATCATCAATATCACGAGTTTGACGTTTTAGTACATCTACAACAGTGCAGATGTATTCATCTCCAACACTATGACCAAATTTATCATTGGCCACTTTTAAGTCATTTAAATCAACCATAACTAGCGAGAATGGCAATTGTTCAAGAATCAATTCATTAATCTCATTCATACAATAATGACGATTATAGGAACCAGTTAGAGAATCTAAATATGCTATGTTCGATAATGCTTCTCGCTCTAGTTGCTCGTTAGTAATATCTGAAATATAGTGTACAAGAGCTTCTTGACCTTTCCAATGCATAGGATAACTATTAATGGAATAGAAGTTCTTTGTATCACGGTGGTGATAGGTGAGATTGGTAATCTTTCCATTCTCGATGGTATTCTTAATATGATTCACTAAAACAGGAGATGTAAAAACTTTCTTATAATTACGTTCAAAATGATTGAGAGTTAACTTTTGTTCTTTGTTATTATAGATAATATCATTGCTTGTTTTATCTGTTACAAGAATCCAATCAGTATGGGAATCAAGAATAGATGTTAATATTTCAATAAATTCAGCTTGTTCTAGAGATTGTTGACTTAGTTGGATTTCTCTATCATGTAGCTGAGATACCATAATATTAAAGGCCTCTGAGAACTCCCCGAGAAAACTCACTCTTTGTCCATAGTCGCCACTGGCAACTTGTTTTGTCTGCCATGTCAGGTGTTTTAAAACAGAATGAAGTTCTTTTAAACTTCCTGCTAAAAAATTGTCCCTTGTAGGCATAGAGACATCTAAATCACCCTTGCAGATATTTCTAGCAAAGACATGAAAAGCACAAAGTGATTGTGAAATATAGATTAACCCCTCTTGAATATCTTGTAAGGTTTCATCATCAGATTCTAGTTCTTGAACTTTAATCGGTACATTAGTAGCAATACATTGAATGTGCTTTAGCATAATATCTAAATCATGTTGGTTCATAAGATTCCCTCTTTAGTATAATGACATTAATCTTGGACGTTAGCTTCAAATCGGCAAACCCTAGATCCCGTTGCCCAACAATCGACTTCTGTTACAACGTAACTCTTCTTGGTATAAGTCTGTAAAATACCTGCCAAGAAACCTTCGTCATAATTACAAACAGTTTCACCTGTAATAGGTAAACCTGAGCAATCTAAATCTTCGCCAATTGTAAGAATTGCTTTGCCAGACTCTAGGTTAAATTCTTCTACACGTAAGATTCCGATTTTTGTTTCTTCTAAAAGTTGTTGTAATGTTGCCATAAACTCATTAAATGGTAGCGTTAAATCTAATAAATGAGTGGCAAATTCCACACCAGCAACTTCACCAGCATCCTGAAAAATTTTAATTGTAGTTTCCTCGCCAAATTGTCGAACTAAAACATCCTTAATTGTATATTGTAATAAACGATAAACAAATACAGGCATGTCATCTCCTAAGTTCTGGCGACCTTTTTCAATGTCTCCGATGGAATCCCACGCAAAACCTGTATTGTGTAAAGAATCTAAAAATGCCATTTAATAATACCTACCCTTCTCAGTATGTTATAATTTTGTAAATAATGCATTTAATTCAATATTCTACCACAGAAAAGGAGAAAAAACAAATTATTCAGCTATTTTTGCAAAAAAAGAACATGTGCTATTGCGCATGCTCTTCTAAGTCGCTACATTCCTCTAAATCATCACTAGGAAGAATCATATAGACTTTTTCAATTCGATTCTGATTCATATCGTCAACTCGTAGAATAATGTGATTTTCTGTAGTCACCTCTTCACCAACGGTAGGAAGTTTATCAAGTAGTTCAATAATAATGCCACCAATGGAATCATAGTCCTTGGAATCAAGAGTGGTTCCTAAGGCGTCATTAATATCATCTAACTTCATTCCCCCATCCACAAGGTATTCTCGCAGGGCCACTTCTTGTATAAAGTCTTCTTCGTCTTCATCATATTCATCTCGAATTTCCCCTACAATTTCTTCTAACAAATCTTCCATAGTAACAAGTCCAACAGTAGAGCCATACTCATTTAACACAACTGCCATAGAAGCATTTTTTTCTCTTAATTCAATCATTAAGTCCGCAGTATTTTTATATTCATAAGTAAAGTAGGCATCACGCAACATATGCTTTAATTGAAATTGAGCAGTATGGTCATATAGTAAAAAGTCCTTAACATTTACGATTCCAATTACATTATCTTGTGAATCTTCGTAAACAGGAATCCTTGTATACATAGATTCACGAAAGAGTGATAGTAGTTCTTGGTAGGAAGTGCTTATTTCTGCCATGGTCAAATCAATACGAGGAATCATAATATCTTTAGCAAGAGCATCTTTAAAGTCAAATACATTATAGATTAGTTCCCGTTCCTGAGATTCAATCATACCACCTTCATGACTATCGTCTACAATGGTCTTCAATTCACTCTCTGTGAGTGAATCCGTCTTTTTATTGCGATCAATGCGAAGAATGTGAAAAAGAAAGGTCGCTAAGTGGTCTACTACGTATATTGCAGGACCTAATATAAGCATCAGTTTATAAATAATGCCAGAATAGATTAGGGCAATGGGGTCGGCATTTAGAGAAGCCCACGTCTTTGGTACAACTTCACCAAATATTAATACTACTAGTGTGAGAATACCAGTGGCAATGCCCACGGCTGTATTGCCAAAAAGTGTAATGGTAAATGTAGTTGCAAGAGAGGATGCCGAGATATTTACAATATTATTACCAATCAAAATAGCACTTAGCATTTTACTATATTGGTCTAATATTTTCTGTACAGTAATGGCGCGCTTATTGCCATCTTCTGCCATGCTACGCATACGTACTCGGTTGACTGTGGTAAGTGCAGTTTCTGCTGAAGAAAAGAATGCAGATAGGAAAACTAAAATAATAAGGCAAACGATTTGAATCAAATGCTCACTGTCCAATGTTTTGGTAACTCCTTTATTCATCGATTTATTTCATTAGGTATAATGAATCAATATACATGATAAGTCAGTATGTTGTCAAGTTTTTTCAAGGAGTGGAATATATTGAAGAAAAGGAGAGAGGTAAGAAGTGGCATAGAATGGAACGTTACCAGATTTTAAGAAAGGAAGAGGGAATTATATGAATGTTACAAAGAAGAAAGTAGATGGAGTAACGATGATGATCAAATCATTGCTAGGTGCATATGCCATGACAATGGTTGCACTCATGGTGTTGGCATTTTGTCTGTATCGATTTCGCCTAGGAGAAGCAGTGGTTGCAATGGCCATTATAGGAATCTACATACTCATTACTTTTGTGAGTGGTTATATAATAGGAAGAAAGATAGGAAGTCGTAAGTTTTTGTGGGGGATGTTAAGTGGACTGTGCTATTTTCTGGTGCTTCTACTTATTTCGGCAATAGTAAATCACGGATTCCCAGAAATGGGCAATCAGGGGGTCACTACATTTATGCTATGCGTGGCTAGTGGAACGTTAGGTGGAATGCTTGCATAAATTTACAAAAAATGCTTTTATTAAATAATGTTCTATGATATACTGTTTGCAGTTATTAGCAAAAGGGAATACACAAGGAGGCTATGTGATGAAGCATATTAAGACGATTAATACGAGAGATTTAAAGAAGTCTATGAAAAAAGGTGGATGTGGAGAGTGTCAGACTTCTTGCCAATCCGCATGTAAGACATCTTGTACAGTAGGCAATCAAACTTGTGAACAAGTTAAATAAGTAGATGTTTGAAGCAGCGATAGCATCGCTGCTTTCTTAGTACGTAAGTTAGGAAGGAAATACAGTGATACACCAATATAAAAATAATGGATACCATATAATCTTAGATGTGAATAGTGGAGCGGTTCACATAGTAGATGAGATTATTTGTGAGATTATGCCCTACGTAGAGGCAATTGTAGAAGAAGATAAGTTAGACCATATTACGCCAGTAGCAGAGCATGTGGTTGATACCATGTTATTAGACCAAGAATTCCCATATTCTTATGATTCTATTCTAGAAGCAGTGGAAGAATTGCTACTACTATATGAAAGAAATGAATTGTTTACAGATGATATATATGAACCATATATCCAAGAAGTAAAACAGAGAAATACTGTGGTAAAAGCACTCTGTCTTCATATTGCTCACGATTGTAATTTGGCATGTCGTTATTGCTTTGCAGAAGAAGGGGAATACCACGGTAGACGAGCACTCATGTCTTATGAAGTGGGGAAGAAGGCAATTGATTTCTTAGTAGCCAATTCCAAGAATCGTAAGAATTTAGAAATTGATTTTTTTGGTGGAGAGCCATTAATGAACTTCCAAGTAGTCAAAGATTTAGTGTCATACGGACGGAGCTTAGAAGAACCTCACAAGAAGAAGTTTCGCTTTACCCTTACAACTAATGGGGTACTATTAAATGATGAGATTCTAGAATATGCCAATCAAGAGATGAGCAATCTTGTTCTTAGTATAGATGGAAGAGAAGCAGTTCATAATTATATGAGACCATTTCGAGCAGGCAACGGAAGTTATGAAGGAATTGTACCAAAATTCCAGAAAGCTGCTCAGTCCAGAGGGCAAATGGATTACTATGCAAGAGGTACATTTACTCATTTTAATCTTGATTTTACACAAGATGTAATGCATCTTGCAGATTTAGGATTTCAACAGATTTCGGTGGAACCAGTTGTATCAGAAGAAGCAGAACCTTATGCCATTAATGAAAGCGATATTCCACAGATTCTAGAAGAGTATGATCGATTAGCTGTAGCGTTACTAGAGCGAAGACGCGAAGGAAAACCAGTGAACTTCTTTCATTTTATGATTGATTTGGAAGGTGGTCCATGTGTGGCAAAACGTTTGTCAGGATGTGGTGCAGGAACAGAATATCTTGCGGTTACACCGTGGGGAGACTACTATCCTTGTCATCAATTTGTGGGACAAGAAGAGTATATTATGGGTAATGTAGAAGCTGGCATTATAGCAGTCGATATGGTGAATGACTTTAAGGCTTGTAATGTATATGCTAAGGATGCATGTAAGGATTGTTTTGCAAAGTTCTACTGTAGTGGTGGTTGTATGGCAAATGCCAATCATTATGGTGGCAGTATCTATGGGAATTATGAAATAGGATGTATTTTACAGCGTAAGCGAGTGGAATGTGCCATTATGATGAAAGCAGCAGAGGCGAATAGAGAGGAAGAAATGGAACATGAAGAAGAATAGAGCAATTATTACATTAGTAACCATGCTAGTATTATTCGTAGCAGGAATCTATGTGGTTTTGTACGGGTTAGATGCAAATCATACAGGAGCTGCAAGCAACATTAAGCAAGGGTTAGATCTTGCAGGTGGTGTGAGTATTACGTATCAAGTAGTAGGAGATGAGGAGCCATCTCAAGCAGATATGAGTGATACCATTTATAAACTACAGCAACGTGTAGAAGGATATAGTACGGAATCTCAAGTGTATCAAGAAGGTTCCAATCGTATTAATATTGAAATCCCAGGGGTGTCGGACGCCAATGCCATCTTAGAAGAATTAGGACAACCAGGTTCCCTCATCTTTATGGCAGAAGATGGTACTACAGTAATTACAGGAACTGATGTAAAAACAGCAGAAGCAGTTCAGGTTCAAAATGATATGGGGAATTTGGAATTTGGAGTAGTCATTACTTTAACAGATGAAGGGTCTATTGCTTTTGCAGAAGCGACTACCATAGCAGCAGCAACCAATGCAATTATTTATATTATATATGATGGCGAGATTATTAGCTATCCAACAGTAAATGAAGCGATTACAGGTGGTGAAGCTTATATTACAGGAATGTCAGATTATCAAGCAGCAGAAAATCTTGCTTCTACTATTCGCATTGGTGGACTAAAGTTAGAGTTAGAAGAATTACGCTCTAATGTGGTAGGAGCCCAATTAGGAGCATCTGCCGTTAACACAAGTATTCAAGCTGGAATTGTGGGTCTCGTTATTGTGATGGTATTTATGATTGTTGTATACTACCTTGCAGGAGTGGCTTCTGCAATTGCATTAGCTATGTATACTGTTCTTATGCTCTTATCTATTAATGCTTTTGAACTTACCCTCACATTACCAGGAATTGCTGGTATGATTCTGTCCATTGGTATGGCAGTGGATGCTAATGTTATTATCTTTGCCAGAGTTCGAGAAGAACTTGCGGCAGATATTTCTGTGAAAACTGCTATTAAGACAGGATTTCAAAAGGCTTTCTCGGCAATTATTGATGGGAATATTACAACCTTAATTGCTGCCATTGTTCTTGCGGTTATGGGGACTGGCACAGTAAAAGGATTTGCCCAAACATTAGCGCTTGGTATTGTGCTTTCTATGTTTACAGCACTTGTGATTACAAGATTAATCATTCAAGCATTTTACGGTTTAGGCCTCACCTCACCTAAGTTATATGGAAAAGCTAGACAATATACAATAAAGAATTTTATTGGACCTAAGAATCTATTTTTCGCATTGTCATTAGTGGCAATTTGCGTAGGTGGAATCTTTATGGGGATGAATTATACAAACGGCAATAATATTTTAAATTATAGTTTAGAATTTGTAGGTGGTACGTCTACTAATATTACATTTCAAGAAGATTATACAATAGAAGAGATAGAGGAATTAATTGTACCAGTAGTGGAATCCGTGGCTGCTGATAGTACCATTCAGACACAAAAAGTAACAGGTACCAATGAGGTGATTGTAAAAACGCGAACCCTTACAGTGGAAGAGAGAGAATTGTTAAACCAGATGTTATTAGAACAATTTGGAGTGGAAGAAGAATTTATTGTAGCAGAAACCATTAGTTCTACCATTAGCTCAGAGATGAGAGCAGATGCTATTATTGCAGTTCTAGTAGCAACTATTTGTATGTTAATCTATATTTGGTTCCGATTTAAGGATATTCGTTTTGCAGCAAGTGCAGTCATTGCCCTACTCCATGACGTGTTAATTGTATTAGCCTTCTATGGTATTGCTAGAGTATCTGTGGGAAATACATTTATTGCATGTATGTTGACGATTCTAGGATATTCCATTAATGCAACCATTGTAATATTTGATCGTATTCGCGAGAATTTAGAGTTACAAGGTAAGAAAGAAGATTTAAAAGAAGTGGTAAATAAAAGCATTACGCAGACATTAACAAGAAGTATCTATACGTCTTTTACTACCTTAGTAATGGTAGTCACACTTTATGTATTTGGCGTAACTTCTATTCGTGAATTTGCGCTTCCATTAATGGTGGGAATTGTATGCGGAGCTTACTCGTCTGTTTGTATTACAGGATCCCTCTGGTATTTGCTACGTAGCAAAATGCCAATTAAGGTAGAAGAAACGTAAAAATGTAAGGAAGTAGGAAGTATGAGTAAGAGGAACATTATAAATCGTATGATTTTTCTTATCATGATGGGATGCGTGATTTTATTTAGTACTTCATGCCAACAGATTGATGGGAATACAAAGATTGTCTTAACAACGGGATTAAGTAGTGGGGAATTATTTCGTATTGGAGAGAGCACGTGCCAGTTATCTGAGGCATTAACCTATTATGCAACCATGAAAAATCAGTATGAGGAAATCTTTGGAGAAGAGATTTGGGACTATGATGGTGCAACGATTTCATTGGAAGAACATTTAGGTGAAGTTGTACTTGCCCGAGTAGCTCAAGTAAAAGTTATGAATTTATTGGCAGAGCAGTATGAAGTTGCCTTAACAGAGAAAGAACAAACCATGGCTGAGGATGCGGCTGCACAATATGTTGGTACCTTATCAGAAGAAGAAATGCAGGCATTGGGATTATCCGAGGAGTTGATTCTTACCATGTATATAGAATATGCAACTGCAGAAAGCGTATATGAATATATGATTCGCGATATTAATCCTGAGATTAGTGATGATGAGGCGAGAATTGTAACTGTGAATCGCTTGTTAGTTAGTTTGGATTCTTACGAAAATGCAGTTCGTGCCTATGAAGAATTGCAAAATGGAACATCTTTTCAAGAAGTTGCCAAAGCATATAGTGAATTAGAAACTAGTATGGTTTCTTTTGGTAAAAATGAAGGTGTACTTGATGCACAATTGGAAGAAATTGCATTTACACTAGCGACAGATGAGATTAGTGACATTATTATGACGGATGAGGGTTATGAGATTATTCAGTGTGTGAATACTTTAAATCGTGAAGAAACAGATGAGAACAAGTTGAAAATTATAGAAGAGCGTAGAAAAGAGACTTTTAATATTCAATATGAGGAGTATGTGAATTCGCTTGTAAAGCATATTGATTTTACCATGTGGGAGGAAGCTACCACCTATTTAGACGAAGTAATAGAAACGGTAGATTTTTTTACTATTTATGAGAATTTGCAATGAGATTACAAGTTATTAGCACTCGACCTTAATGAGTGCTAATTTTTTGTTGACATTTTCTTCTATTGGTATTACAATGTCTTTAAGTACAAGATATAAGCCTTTGGGGCTAGTACAACAACGAAATATAGAATAGAAAGAAGGAATCTTAATATGAGTACAAGAAGCGGTAGTTTATCAATTAATTCGGAAAATATTTTTCCAATCATTAAAAAATGGCTATATTCAGACCATGACATATTTTACAGGGAATTAATATCTAATGGTTGTGATGCGATTACAAAGTTAAAGAAATTAGATGGAATGGGTGAATATGCTCTTCCAGATAATTATGAAGCACAAATCCAAGTGGTATTTAATGCAGATGAGAAAACATTAAAGTTTATTGATACAGGGCTTGGCATGACAGGAGATGAAGTAGAAGAATATATTAATCAGATTGCTTTTTCAGGTGCAACAGATTTTATTGAAAAGTACAAAGATAAAACAAATGATGACCAAATTATTGGGCATTTTGGACTTGGATTCTACTCTTCTTTTATGGTGGCTGATGAAGTGCACATTGATACATTATCTTATAAAGATGGTGCAACACCAGTTCATTGGGAATGTGATGGTGGAACAGAATACCATATGGAAGATGGTAGCAAGGCAACCGTTGGTACGGAAATTACATTATATCTAAATGATGATTGTTTGGAATTCTGTAATGAGTATAAGGCAAAAGAAGTAATTGAGAAGTACTGTTCCTTTATGCCAACCAATATTTTCTTGGTAAAAGCTAATGCAGAAGAAGAATATGAATTGATTTTACCAGAGGATAAGTTAGATAAAGATGTAGTGATTGAAACAGTTCATGAAGAAGCCAAAATGGAAGAGCGTGAAACAGAAAATGGCGAAAAGGAAATGGTGGAAGTCACACCGGCCGTTGACAAGCTTAAGATTGTAAAGAGACCTGTTCCATTAAATGAAACACATCCATTGTGGACCAAGCATCCAAATGAGTGTACAAAGGATGATTACCTAGCTTTTTATAGAAAAGTATTCCAAGATTATAAGG
>JAWXVE010000005.1:0-52161 GCA_044425575.1 Eubacteriales bacterium
CTAAAGGACGCTTTCGCTCCGTGGAAATCGTAGCAGTACTAACCGCTTACAGAACAAGCGGTAAGTGCTGACGATTGCCAAGGCCTTGTCGTAGGATATGGACTGGCTGGTATTGTATACCCGCACAGTGGTGGGTAGAGCCTTTGGGTAGGGAGCATAAATTACATTACAATAATATGTCGGTATTTTGATTGAAATATGTAATACTAGGGTTAGGTTATATAAAATTTAACATAAGAAAAGCGTGTGGAATAGATTATGAATTATTGCATAAAATATGCATGAAAGTTATTGACTTTCAATTTACTGGTTGGTAATATATATTATATCAGTAAGTTTACCACTGCCCGATATGTGGTATATAAATGGTCGGGTTGAAAGTTTTCCGCTGATCAATATGCGGTATATAAGAGGTTGGGTTGACAGTGTCCTTCGCCGAGAGGCGAGGGATTTTTTGCATAGACTATCAGGATGAAACAACACGAAGACCATATACAATAGCTGGCAATCAGTTGTTTTTAACAAGTGAAAGAAGTGCAAGGGACATAGAGGAGAAAGCTAGAAAGATTATTGGATTAATTAAACGTGGAGTGAGATTCATGCCGACACAACCGGTGCTATGAGTATATACAGATGCAGGACTTAGTTGTGTATGACAAGCCATATGACTTTAGGTATTTTTGAATATACACTTTTAGAGTTTGAAAAACTGATTGAATGGATTTATGCATCAGATGATGAATTTATAGAAAAACGAGCAGGAGCTATTGCTACAAGAGAAAAGCTTATTCAGATCATTAAATCAGGTGAATTGAATTACAAAGCAATTCAGGAAGTGTTGGACGCAGAATTGCTGTGAGTGGACAGGCAGACTAGAAGATGATATTTTTTAATCAGAACACGGTATTAAGATTAGATGATAGGGCAAACAAAATTATAGAGCAAATTGATGACTCTAAACTGAATGGGAAATACAAGATACAAGCAAAATTCAATGGTGTCATATTAGATGTGGATTGTTTATCAACAGGATGCAAAACGGTATGGAATGTTCTGTATCAGCCAGACAAGGTTTTTTGCCTAAAAGAATGTGGTGATAATGCATTGGAAGTATTGTATGGATTAGAAAATGGAGCTGTATATAGTGACTATGCAGTGATACCATTTGATATGAATGGCGATAAATCCGAATATAGTATGCTTTAATTATTTGGATTATCAGAAGGATATAAAGAAACTGATAAGTGAGCAGACGATGTTTAGGATTGAGGGGTATTTGTCAAAGTAACATCGAGATAAGAGGATATTTTGATGACAGTAGAGAATATGACATACGAAGAAATGGAAGCATATTTATTTGCAATTCCTCGGTTTACCAAGAAACATACACAAAGAGAAATGAATGAAACATTAGTTTCACTAGGTGTGCGTGAGGAATCTTTCCGGATTATTCATATAGCAGGAACTAATGGAAAAGGATCGGTATGCGCATACTTGCAAGGGATTTTATTACAAGCGGGCATTTCAGTAGGAATGTTTACATCGCCTCATTTAATTCATATGAGAGAGCGTTTCTTAGTCAATGGAGAAATGGTTGCAAGAGAGAAGGTTCTTGCAGCCTTTTATCACGTTATGGAGGTAGTTGAGGAAGCATCTCCACCAAGCTTTTTTGAGATGATGTTCTATCTTGCAATGGTGTTGTACCAAGAAGAGAAGGTCGCTGTTATTATTTTAGAGACAGGTCTAGGCGGAAGGCTTGATGTGACTAATTGCATTAAGACACCCCTTCTTACAGCGATTACACGAATCGGTTTGGACCATACAGAATACCTAGGTAATACCATAGAGGAAGTAACATTGGAAAAAGCTGGAATTATAAAAGAGGGAATTCCTGTAGTATATTTAGATGCCAATCAATCAAGTTCTACCATAATTAGACAGATTGCAACAAGAAAAATGGCACCCCACATAGCAGTTTCATGTGAAAATGAGCAAAATTATAGATTCCATCATAAAAAGATTGATTTTTCTTATGTTTCTAGTTATTATAATATTAGCACAGTTTCTATTTCGTCCATTGCATTATACCAAGTAGAGAACGTGGCAATTGTCCTAGGAATTGTGGATCAGATTGGAGAAGAACTTCAGATTACCAACGAAGCAATTTTAAAAGGGATAGAAGCAACGAAATGGGAAGGACGAATGGAGGAGATTGTAGAATCAATCTACTTAGATGGAGCACATAACGTAGATGGAATTCGTGCTTTTTTACAGACTGTGGGAGCCATGAATGAAGTGGATTCGGTGCTTGTATTTGCTTGTGCATGTGATAAGAATTATGAGGATATGATTCAAGAGATTGCAATAAGTGAATTATTTGGGCAAGTTATTATAACAAAAGTCCATAGCGACCGAGGAGCAGATGGTACCATCTTAGAAACGACTTTTAGAAGGTATGGTGTTTCCCAGGTGGAGAATGTACCCGATTATGAACAATTATGGTTACAATGCAAGAATTTACAAGAACAAGGAAAGACCATTTTTATAGCGGGTTCCTTGTATTTAGTTGGAATTTTCAAAGCACTTAGTAAGCAGAGATAAGTTAAGATAAGTTAAGTTAAGGTGAGATTCAGTTATTGCGAACATAAAATTCACACGTCACTAGGTGGCGTTACAATTTTGTACGTTAGGTTCAAAGTCATTAGACTTTAAGAAAAGGATGATAGGATTATGATTAATTTTGAAGAAGAATTAAAGAAATTTCACCCAAGTTTAGAGTTGGAACAAATAGAAGATGCAATTTATCAAAATGATGTAACAGATATGGCGGATGTACTAGTAGATATGATAAAAGAGTTAAAAGAAGAATAGGTGAATAGAACATGAAATGTTATAACTGTGGATTTAGCTTATCAGAAAAAAGCTATTGTACCAGTTGTGGTAAGGATGTTTCCTTATACAAGAAAATCATGTATACATCGAATCTCTTTTATAATCAGGGATTAGAAAAGGCGAATGTAAGAGATCTTTCTGGTGCAATTAATAGTTTAAAGCAAAGCTTAAAATTTAATAGAAATAATATTATGGCAAGAAATCTACTAGGTCTTGTGTATTTTGAAATGGGACAGACGGTAGAAGCCCTAAGAGAATGGGTGATTAGTAAGAATATTAGTGGTGAGAAGAATATTGCAGATGATTATTTGGATGCAATTCAGCACAATCAGACAAGATTTAATACCATTGGATACACCATTACAAAGTACAATAAGGCACTTGATTATTGCCGACAGGATGGGAAAGATTTAGCGATTATCCAATTGAAGAAGGTATTATCCACTAATCCTAAATTTGTACAGGCGCATCAATTATTGGCACTCTTATATTTAGATATGGGCAATCTAGAAGGTGCACGGCGTGAATTAAATAAGTGTTTGAAGATTGATATTAATAACACCAAAGCATTGCGCTTGTTAAAGGAAGTAACCTTACTAGAGGTGCAAGCTGGTGAGAAAGCACCGAAAAAGAAACGTAAGGAAAAGGAACCAGAAGTTCATAAATATCAAAGTGGTAATGAGACCATTATTCAGCCAATTAATGAGAAGGAAGTTTTTAATATGCATACTGTTGTGAATCTCATTGTGGGATTAGCAATTGGCATAGGAATTGCCTACTTCTTAATCTTGCCAGCTAGGATACAGCAGGAGAAAGCAATTGTAACAGAGCAATTAAATGAAGTAAGTCAGCAAGTTGTATCTAAATCGGCTACCATAGTTGAATTAGAACAACAAGTACAAGATGCTCTCGCACTGACGCAGACATTGCAAGCAGAGGTTGATGCGTATATTGGTTCTAATGGAAAGTTAGAATTAATGAATCATTTGCTCAATGCAACGTATCTCTATTTAACGGTACCTACACAAGTAGAAGATATTGCATATTCTTTAGAATTAATTACACAAGATTATATAGATACACAGGCCTCTGAGGAATTCATTACTTTGTACGAATATTTAATTGTACAAGTGGGAGATAGTGTGGCAGATAACTACTATACCATAGGGTATGATTATTACAAGGTGGAAGATTATGCCAATGCAATTATTAATCTAGAAAAAGCATATAGATATGATACGACTAATGGAGAAGCTTTGTATAATCTAGCCAATTCCTATGTGCAAGTAGGAGAACTTGAGCTAGCAGCAACCTCTTATGAGGAAGTTATTGAGAAGTTCCCTGGAACAGAAAAAGCACGTAAGTCACAAGAATATTTAGATGCACTAAATACGTAAGAGAATATTAGCCATAAGGTACGAAAGAGCTAAGCAAAGAGACGAAAGAGAACATTTGATAAGAATGTTCTTTTTTTGCGCAAAAATAATCGAAAGAAAGAGAAGGAGAAGAGAAATGCAAGGAGAATTTCATGTAATACGGGAATACCTTATGGTGAAACTACCAGAGGAGATTGATCACCACAAGACAACACAATTAAGTCAGGAAGCAGATAGTTATATTATGAGTGGTAGGATAAAAGATATTGTATTTGATTTTTATGATACAAGATTTATGGATAGTTCAGGAATTGGGTTGATTATGGGGCGTTATAAGAAGATTTCTTGCTTTGGCGGGAGGTTGTATGCAATTCATGCAGACCAGCAGATTCTGAAAATATTATCCATAGCAGGGCTAACGCACTATATTGAATTAATAGAAGAAGCACAAGTGAAAGGATAGGGAAATGGGAACAAATCATATTATGAAAAATGAAATGGAATTAATTTTTGATGCAACATCAAAAAATGAAGGGTTTGCTCGCGTAGCAGTCGCTTCATTTGCCACACACTTAAATCCCACAATTGAAGAAATTGCAGATATTAAAACGGCAGTATCTGAGGCCGTTACCAATGCCATTATACATGCTTATGAGGGGGACAATTCTAAGAAAATTCATGTAAAATGTCAAATAGAAAAAGAAGTGTTGCACGTATGGGTACGTGATTACGGATGTGGAATTAGCAATGTTAGCCAAGCAATGGAACCACTCTATACCACGAAAAGCGAGATGGAGCGATCTGGCATGGGATTTGCGTTCATGGAAGCTTTTATGGATGAAGTGACAGTGGAAAGTCAAGTGGGAGTAGGTACGTGCGTACATATGATTAAGAAAATAGGGGTAGATTCTTGGATGGTAGGTGATGAGTGATTCATGGAAGAAACAGCGGTACTCATTGCACAATCCCATGGGGGGAATCAGGAAGCAAGGGAGAAATTAATAGAAGGTAACCTAGGACTGGTACATCATATTATTAAGCGTTTTGTGGGAAGGGGACTAGAGCAAGATGATTTATTTCAAATTGGCACAATTGGGCTTATGAAAGCCATTGATAAGTTTGATTTGTCTTATGATGTCAAGTTTTCTACTTATGCAGTACCCATGATTACAGGGGAAATCAAACGATTTTTAAGAGATGACGGTATGATTAAGATGAGTCGTTCGATTAAAGAGAATGCATGGAAGATTAAAGCAGCGACTGGACGATTGGTGCACGAATTGGGAAGAGAACCTACCATTGCAGAGTTGGAGGAAGCCACGGGTATTTCCTCAGAAGATATTGTACTATCTTTAGAGGCCAATGTAGAAGTAGAATCTATTTATAAAACAGTGTACCAAGGAGATGGAAGTCAACTCTTTTTAATTGATAAACTTCCCGAGAGTCGCAATGATCATGATGTGTTGCTTAATCGTATGCTTGTAACTCAATTATTAGATACCTTAGTGCCAATGGAACGGGAGTTAATATACCTTCGCTATTATGGCAATCAAACCCAGTCCCATGTGGCACAAGTGTTGGGTGTTACACAAGTGCAAGTGTCTCGATTAGAGAAGAAAATCTTATTACGCTTGCGAGGAATGGCAGAACGATAAAATAATATTGTAAAAGAGGAATAATAATAGCAAGAACCTCCATACTAACTAGAAAGTATGGTTAGAGGAAGCGACATATGGAACAAGAAATTATCTATCTTAAATTAGAAAAAAATGTGGAAGTAACTAATCCAGAAGTTCATTTGGAAGATATTGCTACTTTATATTGTAAGAATGAGCAATTACTTCTTAAGGCAAAACAACAAGAGATTCTTAATTTAAATGAGTATGATCATATGCGATGCGTTATGAGTAGTATGCGTTTAATTGCTTATTTGCAGGAGTTAGATGCAAACTGCATGGTACAACTAGTGGGAGAAACAGATATTGTAATTGAACACATTTCCTGTGGGAAATCAAAGGGTATATGGCGTATGGCTAAGATTCTATTTGTATGTCTGGTGTGTTTTTTTGGAACTTCGTTTACCATTATGTCTTACCACAATGATATTGGAATTAATAATCTTTTTGCACAATATTATGAGATGGTAACGGGACAACCTTCTAGTGGATTTACCATTCTAGAATTATCGTATTCCATAGGGTTGGCTGCAGGGATTCTTATCTTTTTTAACCACATTGGACCAAGGCGTATTACCAAAGACCCCACTCCTATCGAGGTGCAAATGAGTCAATATGAAGCAGATGTTAATGCTACATTAGTAGATTCGGCTAATAAGGGAGGAAAGATTATTGATGTTTCTTAGGGAATTCTTACTGGGAATATGTGGACTTAGTCTTGGCTTTGCTGTGTCGGGAGGAGTATTTACAGTATTAGTGGCGGTAGGATTAGTAACACGTTTTGTAGGGAAAACCGGCACAGCATCTAACGTTCTCTTGTACGAAACCATGATTAGTCTTGGAACCATTGTGGGGGGAATTGCAACGGTGTATCCCACTATTGCCCGAGAATTATTCCGTCATGTGCATGGAGAAGTGACACAAGTAGCCTTAGTGATATTTGGTTTATTCGGTGGTATCTTTCTAGGATGTTTGGCGATTGCTATTGCAGAAATGTTAAATGGAATTCCTATTATGGCACGTAGATTTCGCTATTTAGAAGGTTTGGGGTGTGCTGTTTTAGCAATCGCCCTTGGGAAAATGGCTGGATCTATCTTATATTTTCTATATGGATTTTATGAATAAAGAAAGAGGGGAATGGGATTACAATGAAAGAACAAGCAGTAGAGCAAACAGAATATCAACAGTACGTGGAACAAGTTACGCCCAACAATAAGTTGGGGCATCAAATGGGAAAAGCTTTTGTAGTAGGAGGCATCATTTGCACAATAGGACAGATTATAGTAGAGGTTACTCAATCACTGGGGGTCCCCAAAGAAGATGCCTATTCCTGGTGTACCCTAATCTTAGTGTTCCTTAGTGTATTATTAACAGGTACCCATATATATGCCAAGATTGTTGCATTTGGAGGAGCAGGAGCACTAGTACCCATTACAGGATTTGCCAATTCAGTTGCAGCTCCAGCTATTGAATTTAAAAAAGAAGGTCAAGTATATGGAACGGGAGCGAAGATTTTTACCATAGCTGGTCCTGTTTTACTATATGGAATTCTTTTTAGCTGGATTCTAGGAATTCTTTATTATATTTATCAATGTATGGGAGGTATCTAATGGTAGGAACGACACGTCAAATGGGAGAAGCAAGTCTTAATGTATCAGAAGTATATGTTGAGTCTAGCGGGAGTATAGTAGGTACCAAAGAAGGAGAAGGTCCCTTGTCAAAATGTTTTGATCGAGTGTTACAAGATGATCAAATGGGCTGTCAAACATGGGAAGAAGCAGAAAGTAAGCTTCAAAAAGAAGCAGTTATGATTGCATTGGAGAAGGAAGGATTGCAACCTAGTGATATACGTTATTTAATTGCGGGGGATTTATTAGGACAATCCATTGCCACTTCCTTTGGATTAATGGATTTTGAGATTCCATTATTAGGTTTATATGGGGCATGTTCCACTTGTGGGGAATCTCTAGGCATTGCTAGTGTTTTGTTAAGTGCAGGGGCGGCTAATAAGATTGTATGTGTCACTTCTAGTCACTTTGCTAGTGCAGAGAAAGAATTTCGATTTCCATTAGAGTATGGAAACCAGCGACCACCATCTTCTACTTGGACGGTAACAGGAAGTGGTGCATTTGTCTTATCGAGTAAGAGAACTAAGAATGCGGGGGTACGCATAACAGGAATTACAACTGGCAAAATTGTAGATTATGGTATTAGTGATGCTATGAATATGGGAGCTTGTATGGCACCAGCTGCATGTGATACCATTGTGAAAAATCTCCAGGATTTTAAGAGGGGAGTGGAAGATTACGATTGCATTCTTACAGGGGATCTAGGGAGTGTTGGACAACAAGTGCTATGGAAGTTAATGAAAGAACAAGGATATGATATTTCAGGCAGTCATAAAGATTGTGGAATTCTAATCTATGATAGCGAGACCCAAGATACACATGCAGGAGGTTCTGGATGTGGTTGTAGTGCAGTAGTATTAGCTGGATATGTGATTCCAAAACTCCTAAAAGGGGATTGGAAGAGAGTGCTATTCTTACCCACAGGTGCACTTTTATCTAAGATTAGTTATAATGAAGGGCAGACCATACCAGCAATTGCACATGGTGTGGTGCTAGAAGGGATTTCCTAAACCATATTTTCTTAGAAATAACTGTACAAATAGTTGAATTATGGATAGAATGTAAAGGATGTTAACGATTTACCATTAGACACACATAGTAGGAGGAACATAAGAATGAAAACAATCTATACCAAAAAAGCACCGGCAGCTATAGGACCATATTCCCAAGGAATGATTGCGGGAGATTTTCTATATTCTTCAGGTCAAATTCCACTAAATCCTGAGAATGGAGAAATTGTAGGAACAAGTATTACGGAACAAGCAGTGCAGGTTATGCACAACGTAGAGGCTATTTTAGGAGAGGTGAATCTTACCTTTCAGGAAGTAGTAAAAACCACATGCTTTTTAGCAGATATGAGTGATTTTGCAGAGTTCAACCAAGTATATGAGCAATATTTTGTATCAAAGCCAGCTAGAAGCTGTGTGGCAGTGAAGCAATTACCGAAAGATGTTTTATGCGAAGTGGAAGTGATTGCATACGTATCATAAGTTGTGTAGGAAAGTACCAAGGAGAATGAGGGGATGAGACGAGATAATGTAATCTTAATTGGTATGCCAGGGGTTGGAAAAAGTACAGTAGGTGTGGTACTTGCCAAACGACTGGGGTATCAATTTGTAGATTCTGATATTTGCATTCAGCAGGAAGAAGGCCGTTTATTACATGAGATTATTGAACAAGAAGGGTTAGAAGGATTCTTGTTAATCGAAAACCGTGTGAATGCTTCTTTTGCGTGTAAAAAACATGTAATTGCCACTGGTGGTAGTGCTATTTATGGTGCAGAGAGTATGGAACACTTGCACAAGATTGGATTTGTGGTATACATGAAATTGCCACTAGAAGAATTATCTGTGCGATTAGGTGATTTAAATAAGCGTGGCGTGGCACTTAAGGAGAAACAGACATTGGAAGATTTGTATAGGGAGCGTATTCCATATTATGAGCAATATGCAGACTATATCATAGATACAAGTCATCTTTCTATACGGGAGATTGTTGCTCAGATTAGTGAATGTTACGGTACATAAGAAAAGCGGAAGGAACCAGTAGAGATGAATACCAAGAAGTTAGTGAGCAGTTCGTTATTATTTGTGACAGCATGTATTTGGGGTGTTGCATTTGTAGCGCAAAGCATGGGAATGGATCATATAGGACCATTTACCTTTAATTTTGTCCGAACATTAATTGGGGCAATTGTGTTAATTCCTGTTATATTTCTATTTTCAGACAAAAAATTAGAGCAGAGTGAAGAAGAGAAAAAATCATATCGCTACCATACCTGGGTAGGAGGCATCTGTTGTGGAGTGGCACTTTGCATAGCCACAAGTTTTCAACAATTTGGCATTATGTATACCACGGTAGGAAAAGCAGGATTTATTACAGCTCTTTATATTATTATTGTGCCTATATTAGGGCTCTTCCTTAAGAAGAAAGTACGTTTATTAATTTGGATTAGTGCTGGTATTGCAGTCGTTGGGTTTTATTTGTTATGTGTTATGGGTCAATTTGAATTGAATATTGGGGACTTGTTAATTTTAATATGTGCCCTTGTTTTTTCCATTCATATTTTAATTATTGACTATTTTTCCCCAAGAGGCAATGGAGTTCAGATTTCGGCCATACAATTTGCTGTTACTGCTTTCCTATGTGGGATTGGTGCACTGATTTTTGAGACCATTGTATGGGAAGATATATGCAACGCTTGGCTGCCCATTCTCTATGCAGGAGTTATGTCTTGTGGAGTGGCATATACATTACAAATAATAGGGCAGAAGAATACAGAGCCTGCAGTGGCATCTCTCATCTTAAGTTTAGAAGCGGTGGTATCTGTTATTGCAGGAGCGATTATTTTACATGAACGAATGTCTGTACAAGAATTAGTAGGATGTGGGCTAGTATTTCTGGCTATTATACTGGCACAATTACCAGAGAAGAAAGCCTAGTATTACATATGATGTCCCAGCTATGCATTTCGTTTATTTTTCACAATTAAACTAGTATTTTGTGAATAAAGGATTGTATAATGGTAAAAAATAGTAGAGGAAACTCTGCTATTTTTATTATCAGAATTAAGGAAAGGGACGGGTGGTTTCTATGGAATATATCAATGCATTTTGGGTAGGAGGAGTAATCTGTGCCTTTGTTCAGCTGCTAATGGAGAAAACAAAATTAATGCCAGCGCGAATTATGGTGTTGTTAGTGTGTAGTGGTTCCTTGCTTAGCATGATTGGTATTTACGAACCATTGCTTACTTATGCAGGAGCGGGAGCAAGTGTACCTTTATTAGGATTTGGTCATGTGTTAATGACAGGAGTTCGAGAGGCAGTAGATACAGATGGTATTCTTGGATTATTTCGTGGTGGATTTACAGCAGGTGCCCTTGGTACAAGCGCAGCTTTAATCTTTGGTTATCTAATGAGTCTTGTTACAAATTCCAAAATGAAGAAAAGTTAAGAAGATTATATTATTCATATGCAATATGGTGGTAATCAAGGAATCGGATTAGGGATTGGTCCCATAGGGAATCAGCACTTTTATCTAGTGTAAAAGTATGGTAAGCCGTTCCAGTTACAAGGGTAATGTGCTGGTTTTCGTATTTAATGGTAAGTACAAAGCTTTTAATGGTATGATCTGGAAGATCTATTTGGCTTTTATCAAGAAGAGCATGAAGGGTGGAGTGGTTTACATGAAGAATCAGTTTGAATACTTCAGGCGCCTTTTTCCCTTTTATAATATCGTATAGAACGGTGCGGACCTTTTCAAAGGAAATGTAGGATTCACATGGAGTATCTTCTTCTGTAGTGGTTCTTAAGTGTCCATCAATCAAGTGGGAGATGGAAGTGGTGATTTGTGCCTCTTTTAATAGAAATGTGTCAAATGCTGAAGTAGTCAACAAGGCACTCATAAATTGTTTGTTATCTGTGATTTGTATGGATATCATAGGAAACCTCTTTCTTCTTTCGATTCATTGTATCATAAATCAAAGTGTTTGTAATAGTTTTTGTATAGTTTTTGAAGATTTTCTCTTTACTTAAATAAGTGTTCGTGCTATACTATGTAGTAATCAATACTACATAGAGTGGTGTGACAAATCATAGATTCAGGTTGAGAAGAGGGGTAGAGATGAGTTTTAAATTAGTGGTCGATAGTTGTTGTGAATTACCAGAAAGTTTTTTGGAACGATACCAGGTGGAAAGCATTGCATTTGGGTTACAAATCGGTGATTATTATACGGAAGATGATGAAAATTTTGATCAGTTAGATTTTATTAAGCGAGTGGCAGATAGTGAAATATGTGCGCAATCGGCATGCCCATCACCAGAACGATTTTTGACTGCATATGAAACTAGTGTAGATCATATTTATGTGATTACTATTGCATCCCCACTAAGTGGATGTTATAACAGTGCTAATTTAGGAAGAGATTTATACAAAGAACAAGGAGGAACAACTCCTATTCACATTATTGATTCGCGCTCAGCATCTTGTGGACAGACACAGATTGCTTATAAGATTGCAGAATTAGAAGAAGCAGGGGAATCCTTTGAACAGATATGTGAGAAGATTGAACAATATAGAGATGAACTTTGCATTTACTTTGTGTTAAATAATTTAGAAACTTTACGTAAGAATGGACGAATGACAGCCGTGAAAGCAGTCGTAGCCTCTACGCTCCATATAAAGCCAGTTATGACAGCTACGGATGAAGGTATTATTGAACAAGTGTGCAATGCCATTGGCATTAATAAAGCGTTAAATAAGATGGTAGCTATTGTTGTAGATCGAAAGAAAGACTTAAGTGAGAAACGTGTCATGATTTCCCATTGCAATTGCTTGGAACGTGCAGAATATGTACGTGAATTATTTGAGAATCAAACTGCTGTTAAAGCAATAGAGATTATGGCTATGAAAGGTCTTAGTACTTTATACGCCAACGATGGAGGTATTATTGTAACGGTAGAATAGAATCTAGTGTGAACAATAAGATTTTCTCATATGTAAATATTCTTTAAGTGTAAGTGGTGCTGTGTACTTTGTTAACAGCACTACTTTTTTAAAGGGAATATCTGTGACATAATCACGGTTACAGATGTATTCTTTCTTGAGTACAAAAAAAGAAGGGTATGTAGATAGGACTTCTACAAAATATGAAAATTGTTCTTTTACACGAAGAAGAGTATGATTAATCAACATAATCTGAATGTAGTAGTTATCCCTTTGTACATAGACAATATCAGAAGGAAGTATGTAGTGAACACTCTCCTCTGTGCGTACTTCTAAAGTGGGATTTTGGCTCATAAGTGCAACATGAATAAGGTCTACAATAGCAGTTAAATCTGTTTCTGTTGGGGCATCTGGTAAATAAATCACATCATTGGTACAAGTTACTGTATCTGTACCAATCATGGATCCACAATTATAGAAATAAATAGGAGCCATACATCCAGTGGAACGAATACCTTCTACTGTAGTAGTTGCATTTTCAATATGTTGTTGATGGTCAATTAAGAAAACATTGTATTTTAGTAATGTGCGAATCGACGAGATATCATATCCATAAGCATCAATATAAAGTACAATATTTGCTTGTAATCTAAGAGAAGCTTCTCTAGATAGAAGACGTTCCATATGTTTTCTTCTTGCAGCATCATCATCACAAATTGCAATATACATAATTGGGTTTCACTCCTATATAAAATAAAAATCATAAGGTGACACTTGTGTCACCCAAAATAAAAAGGCTAAGTGGAGTAGCATAATGATAGGCAACCCGAAGACAAATGTAGAGTGTTTCGTCTTATGTCGAAAGGTATACATACCAATGATTGTGCCTAAGCATCCACCAATTAAGGCAATGGTAAATAAAGTGGATTCTGGAATACGCCATTGGTGATTTTGGGCTTTATGCTTATCAATTCCCATACCGAAAAATCCAATTAGATTTACCATACCTACATAGCCCAATAGAAAAATTGGAACATCCATATAAATAACCATGCCTTTCTCAAAGTGCCGTGTGAAAAATCATATTTTTCACACTATCTCCTTTAGATGTAAAAGGTGCTGTTATTATTTCCCTTGTTCTACTTCTTGCATCTTCATAGCACGCACTTTACAAGAAAGACCAAATAAGTTGATAAATCCTTCTGCATCATGGTGGTCATATAAGTCGCCTGTTGTAAAGGAAGCAATGCTTTCATTATAAAGTGAGTATGGAGATGTAGTTCCAGCTTTAATAATGTTACCCTTGTATAATTGGAACTTTACCGTACCAGTTACGTATGTTTGTGTAGATTCAATAAAGGCTTGTACGGCTTCTCTAAGTGGAGTAAACCATTTTCCTTCGTATACAATATCAGCTAATTTATTGCCCATATCTTTTTTGGCAGTATAAGTATCACGATCTAAGATAAGCTCCTCTAATTGTTGGTGAGCTTCCATGAGAATCGTTCCACCTGGAGTTTCATATACACCGCGTGACTTCATACCAACTACACGGTTTTCCACAATATCCACGATACCAATCCCATGTTTTCCGCCAAGGGTATTTAATTCACGAATAATATCTGCCACTTTCATCTCTTTGCCATTTACACTAGTAGGAATTCCTTTTTCAAATGTCATGGTAACATATTCCCCTTGTTCAGGCGCTTTTTGAGGTGTTGTGCCAAGAACAAGTAAATGGTCAAAGTTAGGTTCTGCATCAGGATCTTCTAATTCAAGACCTTCATGGCTAATATGCCATAAGTTACGGTCACGACTATAGCTAGAGTTAGCAGAAAATGGTAAATCTATCCCGTGCTCCTTGCAATATTCGATTTCAGATTCACGAGAATCCATATGCCATTTTTCATGTCTCCATGCTGCAATAATCTTAAGATCTGGAGCAAGTGCTTTAATACCTAATTCAAAGCGGATTTGGTCATTTCCTTTTCCAGTAGCACCGTGACAAATCGCAGTTGCTTGTTCAATTCGTGCAATTTCCACAAGACGTTTGGCAATAACAGGACGAGCCATTGAGGTTCCAAGTAAATATTTGTTCTCATAGATTGCATTACCAAGTACACAAGGAATCACATAGTCATCACAGAATTCGTCAATTACATCTTCAATGTATAATTTAGTTGCTCCACACAATTTGGCTCTTTCTTCTAAACCATCTAATTCGTCCCCTTGTCCACAATCGATGCAGACACAAATTACTTCATAATCAAAGTTCTCTTTTAACCATGGAATAATTGCTGTTGTGTCAAGCCCACCTGAGTAAGCTAAGATTACTTTTTCTTTCATTGATTTTCTCCTTTATTTTATGGGATTTTTGTTGTATTCTTATGGTAATTAATATATACTATTTCACAAGAGTTTGCAAGTGCAATTTTATGCAAATTATTATAAAAACATGGATTAGCATGCATAAAAACAAAAAAAGATTGCATATTATGCAGTTAAAATGTATAATTATGCAAAATGATTTTAAGGAAGCTAAACCTACTTTAAGAAAGGGATGGATATTAATATGATACAAGTAGGAATTATTGGGTCTACTGGATACGCAGGAGCAGAGCTAGTACGTATTTTACTAGGGCATAAGGAAGTAGAAATAAAATGGTATGGTTCAAGAAGTTATATTGAAGAAAGTTATTATAAAGTGTATCAGAATATGTTTCAGATTGTAGATGCAATTTGTATGGATGATAATATGGAAGAATTGGCCAATCAAGTAGATGTGATTTTTACAGCAACTCCGCAAGGATATTTGGCAGGATTGTTAAATGAGAGGATTCTAAAGCGTGCCAAGATGATTGATTTAAGTGCAGATTATCGAATAAAAGATGTGTCTATTTATGAAGAGTGGTATGGGATGACTCATCAATCACCAGAGTTCATTGAGGAAGCAGTTTATGGATTGTGTGAGGTGAATAGAGACAAGGTAAAAGGAGCAAGACTAGTTGCCAATCCAGGGTGTTACCCAACTTGTACGACCTTATCCATTTATCCCTTGTTAAAAGAAGGATTCATTCAAACTGATTCCATTATTGTGGACGCCAAAAGTGGGACGTCTGGTGCAGGAAGAGGTGCTAAATTAGGCAATTTGTATTGTGAAGTGAATGAAAATATTAAGGCATATGGAGTATCTACTCACCGCCATACACCAGAAATCGAAGAGCAATTGGGCTACATGGCAGGAGAATCTCTTACCATTAATTTCACGCCGCATCTCGTTCCAATGAATCGGGGAATTCTCATTACCGCCTATGCCAACCTTGTGAAACAAGAAGATGGCACTTATCCAACGGCAGAAGAGATTCGAGAAGTGTATGAATCTTATTATGGTAAGGAACAATTCATTCGTGTGTTAGACGAGGGCATCTGTCCAGAGACAAAGTGGGTGGAAGGTAGTAATTATGTGGATGTGAATTTTCAAATTGACCCAAGAACGAAGCGAGTGGTTATCATGGGTGCCATGGATAACCTTGTAAAAGGAGCAGCAGGACAAGCGGTTCAGAATATGAACCTAGTATTTGGACTAGAAGAAACAATGGGACTTACCTTAGTGCCTATGTTTCCATAAGTAAGAAAGTGGAGAGCTAACATGATACGAGCAATGGAAATGGCTGATTACCAACAAGTATATGAACTGTGGGAAAGTATTACTGGATTTGCCATTCGCAAAAAGGATGACTCCAAGGAGTCCATTGAGAAGTTCTTAGCTAGAAATCCTCATACAAGTATGGTGGCGGTTCAAGGTAATCGAATTGTAGGAAGTGTACTATGTGGACACGATGGGCGATTAGGATCCCTTTATCATGTGTGTGTGGCACCAGATTATCGTGAGCAAGGAATTGGTAGCACAATGGTTCAGGCGTCGGTTACAGCATTACGGAAAGAGGGAATTTCAAAAGTATGTCTCATAGCATTTACAGCAAATGAAATAGGCAATACCTTTTGGCAGGGGTTGAAATGGGAGAAGCGAGAGGATATTAACTATTATGAGCAAGTATTAAGTAACAATAATCAAATTACTTATGTAGAATAAAGAGGAGTGGGAGATGAAGCGTATTAACGGTGGAATTACTGCTGCACTTGGATATGTAGCAGCAGGAGTAGAAGCAAATATTAAGTATACGAATCGAAAAGATATGGCCTTAATCTATAGTGAAACTCCATGCGTTGTGGCAGGTGTTTTTACAAGAAATCTTGTGAAAGCAGCACCTGTTTTATGGGATCAGCAGATTGTAGAGGAACAAGATTACGTACATGCGATTCTTGTTAATTCAGGAATTGCCAATGCGTGTACGGGAGCGGACGGATATAGCTATTGCCAGGATAGTGCTAAGATGCTGGCAATGAATCTAGGTGTTCGAACGGAACATGTGCTAGTAGCCTCCACTGGTGTGATTGGTATGCAGTTACCAATGGATAAGATTTCCAAGGGAATTCCCTTGTTGGTTAAGGATAAGGAACGAAGTGAGGCAGCAGGATTACAAGCGGCTCAAGCGATTATGACAACGGATACCACATCGAAGGAAGTAGCTGTTCAGGTGGAAATTGATGGTACAACAGTTACTATAGGAGGAATGTGTAAGGGCTCTGGTATGATTCATCCAGATATGTGTACCATGCTAGGATTTCTTACTACGGACGTTTCCATATCACAAGGATTGTTACAAGAAGCGTTAAGTGAGGATGTAAAAGACACCTTTAATATGGTGTCAGTGGATGGAGATACTTCTACCAATGATACGGTTTTAGTTCTAGCCAATGGAGCGGCAGGCAACCCTAAGATTTCTAGTAAGAATCAAGCATATGCTACATTTGTAAAAGCATTAAATGAAGTAACGACACAACTGTCAAAAATGATAGCAGGGGATGGAGAAGGTGCAACGGCGTTATTTGAAACTACTGTGATTCATGCTCAGTCAAAAGAGCAAGCACGTATGCTTAGTAAGTCTGTGATTTGCTCTAATCTTACAAAAGCAGCTATTTATGGTCACGATGCAAATTGGGGTAGAATCTTGTGCGCTATGGGATATTCAGGTGCTACCTTCCATCCAGACAAGATGGATTTATACTTTGAAAGCAAAGCGGGACGTATTCAAATCTATCATGATGGAGTTGCTACAACTTATAGTGAAGAAGAAGCTACTACGATTTTATCAGAACCAGAAGTGAGGGTGGTGGTAGACTTAAGAATGGGTACAGAAACAGCAACTGCGTGGGGCTGTGACCTAACATATGATTACGTGAAAATTAATGCAGATTATCGATCATAGAAGAAGAGGGTGAAGATGAAGAACATGACACAGAAGTTAATGGAAGAGGTGCTAGGAAAGGCAAATGTATTAATTGAGGCTTTACCTTATATACAGAGCTTTCACAATAAGATTATTGTTGTAAAATATGGTGGAAGTGCTATGGAAAATGAAATGCTACAACAAAATGTAATTAAAGATGTGGCATTGTTAAAATTAGTTGGATTTCGTCCTATTATTGTACATGGTGGAGGGAAGGAGATTAGTCGTTGGGTCTCCAAAGTGGGAAAAGAAGCAGAATTTAAAAACGGTCTGCGTGTAACCGATTCTGAGACTATGGAAATAGCAGAAATGGTTCTTGGGAAAGTGAATAAAAGTCTTGTGGCCATGTTAGAAGAAGTAGGGGTAAAGGCCATTGGGATTAGTGGGAAAGATGGCGGCATGCTTGCAGTGGAGAAGAAGTTATCAAATGGAGAAGATATTGGATTTGTGGGAGAGATTACCACAGTAGATCCAAGAATTATAGAAGATTTATTGGAGAAACAGTTTGTACCCATTATCTCACCAATTGGATTTGATAAAGCATACCAAACTTATAACATTAATGCAGATGATGCGGCTTGTATGATTGCGTCAGCTATGAATGCAGAGAAACTTGCATTTCTTACGGACACAGAAGGCTTATACAAAGATTTTGAAGATAAAGATAGTTTTATCTCGCGTATTACAACTGGAGATGCAAAGAGGTTAATCGAAGAGGGTTCTATTCAGGGTGGAATGTTACCGAAGTTAAATAATTGTATCCGAGCTGTGGAAGAGGGTGTGAATCGTGTTCATATTCTGGACGGAAGAATTCCTCATTGCCTTTTGCTAGAGATTTTTACCAATGAAGGAGTTGGAACGGTTATCCTGCCTAAAGAGTAAAAGAAAGACTTGATTTATTCTAGAGCATCCTTATAATAGAAGAATAGGTTGAAAGTAGGATGAAATGTTAGGAAAGGCATGGTTAATCAGAATGTCCAAGGTAGGAAGAGGAATTAGTATAGTAATTCTAGTGTGCATGGTTTTATTTTGTGAGATTGTTGCATATACAGGAGTAGGTTCTGATATTACTATTCAGAGCACAGGGGGGAGATTAAGCAACCCCGATGACACCCTAAGGGTGTGGTATGCAGATGAGGAATTCTCGGATTATATGGCAAGTGTATCACTTGCATTCTATGAAGAAACTAATATTCGTGTAATTCCTACGCTTGTAAGTGGGTTAGAGTATTTAGAGGCAATTTACGATATTTCCTTAGAGGAAGGGAATTATCCGGACTTGTATATTGCTACCAACGATGTATTAGAGAAAGCATACTTATCAGGTTTAGCCACAGAGATAGCAGATGTAAATAATGTGGTAAGCTTAGATGGCTATCCTCAAACGGCTTTAAACGCAGTTACTTATAATGATAAACTTGTGGCTTATCCCTTGTCCTTTGAAACAAGCATCTTCTTATACAATAAGACATATTTATATGATATGGCACGTAGCGTGATTATGCTAGCAGAATACGAGGAGATGTTACTAGAAGACCCAACTGCTGAATTCTACGTAGAAGAGCCTAGTGAGGAAGAAATAGCTGCAATGGCAGCAGAATTAGTACCAGAAACTTTAGATGATATTCTCATGCTTGCCAATAGCTATGATGCCCCATCACAAGTAGAAGCAGTGTTAGAGTGGGATGTAACAGATGTATTTTACAATTACTTCTTTGTGGGGAGCTCCATTAATATGGGGGGGCAGTATGGTGATGATATTACACAGATTGAATTGTATAATGAAGATGCCCTAGTTAGTTTACAGCTGTACCAAAATATGCAACAATTCTTTTCCATTGATGCAGATGAAGTGACTTATGAAACTGTAGTGCAGGACTTTATTGATGGCAAGATTGTATTTGCTTTTGTAACTACAGATGCAATTGAACAAATCGAAGATGCCAAGGAAGATGGTATCTTTGTGTACGAATATGAAATAGGGGCAATACCTAACATTAACGAAGAAATACAGGCACAAAGTATGTCTGTTACCAACGCAGTAGTAGTGAATGGATTCTCTACCAATCAAGAATTGGCCAATGAGCTTGCAGAATTCATTGCAGTAACTAGTAGCGATAGCCTCTATGATATGAGTGGTAAAATTGCGGCAAAGAGTGGAATCTCATACGAGAATGTGCAATTACTCGATACGTTTATAGAATATGAGGCTTCTGTTCCAATTACAAAGATGATGGAAGCTAGTAACTTCTGGGTGCAACTAGAGATTTGCATGAATCGCGTATGGTCCATGGAAGATGTGGAAGAGCAATTACGAATCTTATCCGAAACAATTATGACACAGGTGACAGGCGAAACGTATATACAAGAACCCATAGGATAATCTTATTAGATGACATAGAACTCTTAGAATAAAATTCCAATCATATGGATATTACTAATCAAGACAAAAGAATTGGTTAGGAGGTATCGTATGATTGGAATTTTAATTGCCTTATTATCGGGAATCTTAATGAGTGTGCAGGGTGTTTTGAATACACAAGTTACCAAGATGACGAGCGTATGGGTAACGAATATATGGGTGCAAATGACAGCACTGTTTATGTGCTTATGTATATGGGGAATCGCAGATCGAACACATATCATGACACTTACGAAGGTAGAACCAAGATATTTATTATTAGGAGGAGTGATTGGAACGTTTATTACCCTTACCGTTATTAAAAGCATGGGAAGTCTTGGACCAGCAAAGGCTGTAATGCTTATTGTGGTAGCTCAAATTGTATCTTCTTACTGCATTGAATTATTTGGTCTATTTGGTATGGAACGAGTGGGAATTACCATGAATAAAGTCATAGGATTAGTTCTTGCCATTGTAGGGATTATAATATTTGAATGGAATTCGTAAGATGTCCTTGTCAGATTGGTGAAACTCCTTTACAATAATAATACGATAGTCTATGGGGGTCTCCAATAGGAGATAAAGATGAATCAGAAAACAAAATATTATGGAATCATAGTAGGAGGGATTCTCCTACTTATTGTAGCAAGTATCTTATGGAAAAGCCAAGTTGGGAATTCTAGCGGAATGGTATTAACAGAAGCGGGGGAGAACACTACTCAGGAATCTGAAAGTATTCTAGAAGAGGAAGCGACGGAAGAAGAGGAAGTGGAGGAAGAAGAACCCAGTTCTATTTATGTGTACGTGTGTGGTGCAGTGGTACAGGAAGGTGTTTATGAAGTGGAGACAGGTACACGCTTGTATCAAGTAATTGAATTAGCAGGTGGATTATTAGAAGATGCAGCAGCAGAATCTATTAACCAAGCAATTTTATTAGAGGATGGTCAACAGATTATCATCTATACCAAGGAAGAATTAGAAGAGCAGATTCAGCAAGAGGCTAGTAGTGGTTTAGTGAATATTAATCTAGCCAGCGTAGAACAGTTGTGCCAACTATCTGGAATTGGGGAGAGTCGCGCTAATGATATAGTTGCATATCGGGACGCATATGGCAGCTTTGCAACCAATGAAGATATTATGAATGTAACAGGAATCAAAGAAGGAACGTATGATCAGATTAAGGATTATATTACCGTTGATTAGAAAGAGGCAATTGTGGATAAGAGAGTGCTAGTAGTAGATGATGAAAAGTTAATTGTAAAAGGAATTCGATTTAGCCTTGAACAAGATGATATGATTGTAGATTGTGCCTATGATGGAGAAGAAGCTTTAGAACTTGCAAGGAATAATGAGTACCACATGATTCTTCTTGATCTTATGCTGCCAAAGTTGTCGGGGCTTGAAGTATGTCAGCAGATTCGAGAATTCTCTACTGTTCCCATTATTATGCTAACGGCTAAGGGAGAGGACATGGATAAAATTGTCGGTTTAGAATATGGAGCTGACGACTATGTTACAAAGCCCTTCAATGTGTTAGAAGTGAAAGCAAGAATGAAAGCCATTATGCGAAGAACAAATCCAAAAGAAAAGCAAGTAGAACAAAATTCTATGATTCAACATGGGGATATTCGAATGGATTCTGATAGCAGAAGAGTCTTTATTCTAGAACAAGAGATGAACTTAACATCTAAGGAGTACGATGTACTCGAATTACTAGTACTACATCCTAACAAGGTATATGGGCGAGAGCAATTACTTAAACTGGTGTGGGGAGAAGATTATCCAGGGGATGCTAGAACAGTTGATGTACATATTAGAAGATTAAGAGAAAAGATAGAAAATAATCCAAGTGAACCAAGATACGTAAATACAAAGTGGGGGGTAGGATATTTCTATAGAGGTTAGCCAAGGAGATGATTAAGGAAAAAGTTGCACTTATAATAGAAAAAATTGATTTTATCCGTAGCCTTAAGATTCGGTTATGGCTACTTTTTCTTGTGGTGGGCATGATGCCAGCTTTTTTGATTCAAAATATTATGGTGAATCATTATATGAGCAAGCAGATTGAGGTGGAGATTCAAGATATGCAGAATCAGATGAATATTCTTGCCAATCATTTAGTGCAATATTACTATTTGCTAGATGCAAGCTCAGAGGTGGTAAACGCAGAATTAGAACAACTTGCAACCTTATACGATGGGCGTGTATTAATTGTGAATAATAGTTTTAAAATCATAAAAGATACGTATGGAATGAAACAAAACAATTATATTGTGTCTAGTAAAGTGTTAAATTGCTTTTCTAGCGGCACAACAGCAGCAGAATACGACAAGGAAAATCAATACATAGAAATGGTAACACCCATCTATGATCACGATGAGGTAGTGGGAGTGATTCTCATTAGCTTTTCTACTAGTAGCTTTGAAGTTACAAGAGAAATTGTAGGACGTCAAGGTGATATTTTGCTTAGTTTAAACTTCATTCTCTTAACTGCTGTGGCTTTTCTATTAGCCAATGTATTAGTGTTACCATTTATTAAATTAAGAACTTCCGTGCAAAAAATGGCATTGGGTAGTGAGGAACGAATATCTGTAGAACATGGATATCTAGAAACAGAATATATAGTAGAGGAATTTAACGAGGTATTAACAAGGAATAGGATACTAGATGAATCAAGACAGGAATTTGTATCCAATGTATCCCATGAATTAAAAACACCCATTACATCTGTGAAAGTATTAGCTGATTCGCTTATTGCCCAAGGAGAAGTACCTAATGAATTGTATCGTGAATTTATGGTAGATATTGCAGCTGAAATCGAGAGAGAAGATAAGATTATTAATGATTTGCTATCTCTTGTAAAGCTAGATAAAAAAGTAGAGACATTAAATATCGAACCAATTTTTATAGAGCAATTGTTGGAATTAATTCTAAAGCGTTTGCGGCCAATTGCACAATTAAATAATATAGAATTGATTCTTGAAAGTATGCGTGATGTCATTGCAGAGGTGGACGAAGTGAAATTGACGTTAGCGCTTACAAATATTATAGAGAATGCAATTAAGTATAATAAGAAGAATGGTCAGGTAGTAGTGACACTTGATGCAGACCATCAAGTAGCCATGATTCAAGTAAAAGATACAGGACTTGGTATTCCAGCGGAAGCAATAGATCATATTTACGAACGATTTTATCGGGTAGATAAGTCTCATTCCCGTGAAATTGGTGGAACAGGATTAGGACTTGCCATTACAAAAAGTGCCATTCAAATGCACAAGGGAAGCCTTCAAGTAGAAAGTCAAGAAGGAGTTGGCACTACATTTATTATAAAAATTCCTCTTAGTTATATTGTAGAGTAGCAGGAAAGGATTAGAGTATGAGCCAAAGGTTTCATAAGATTATAACGGGTATAACAATACTAATATCACTTGTAATGGTGGCTTGCTCTTCGTCAGAAAGTGATACAAATTCCACTCGAGAATACACGCTGTATTTCTTAAGTGCGGAGGAAGATCGATTAGTAAGTGTGAAGTATCCAGTAGAGGAAACGGAGAAAGCAGAACTAGTGGATGAGATTGTGGCTTATATGAAAGGTCACTTAGAGAATTACGATTACAAGCCAATTTTAAGTGAGTCCCTTAATCTAGAGCAGATTATTTTATACGATACAACAGCCACTCTTTATTTTGATAAGTCTTACTTAGATTTAGCTCCAACCACTGAGATTCTAGTTCGTGCAGGTATTGTGAAGAATCTTACACAAATCTCAGGAGTGGAACATATTAGCATTCAGATTGATGAACAGCCTCTTACTAATGTAGATGGTAGCATTGTTGGAGCCATGACATCAAAAATGTTTATGGATAGTGCGCAAAATGATTTTGAAGACTACGAGAAGATTAAACTGACCTTATATTATGCCAATGAAGAGATGACTCAATTAGTAGGTGTATCAGAAGAAGTTGTTTATACAAGTGATATGACATTTGAACGCCTAGTAGTAGAAGAACTTATAAAAGGAACGGAAGAAGAAGGATATTATGGAACCATTAATCCAGATACTAAGATTATTAATATAAGCACGAAAGATGGAGTCTGTTATGTGAATTTAGATTCTACCTTTTTAACGCCAGTTACAGGTATTAATGCGGAACTTACCATTTATTCCATTGTGAATTCTTTAGTAGAAGTATCCAATATTAATAAAGTACAGATTTCCATTAATGGAGATACTAGTTATACGTATTTAGAACAAATACCACTTACTACGATTTTTGAAAGAAACCTCGAAATTGTAGAATAATCAACTAAATAGAAGTTTGATACTTCGGACAGGAGAAAAGATGAAACGACCCTTATGTTTAATCTGTTTTCTCTTTTTAGTAACCTTTGTATTCATCACACAATATAGTAAGACTGCTGCTACAGAGGTGGCAGTAGCGGGAGCGGGGTTATTTATTGGTACCCTAGAAGAGAAACAGGTAACAGAAGAGAGAACGGTATTATGGCTTAGCAATGTAACAACTTATGATTCATACACTTCTTATGATGCTGCTCTTGCACAGCATAATCAAGCAACACAATCCCCAATTGAAACGTATTCAGTTATTATCTATTGCACTGGTATGGAAGCAGAAGAAGTTCCTAAGATGGGTGCTACTGTACTTGTGAGCGGAACGGCTAGAACCTTTAGCCATGCAACGAATTATGGAGAATTTGACCAAGCATCATATCAGCAAAATCTTGGATACGATTTCTATGTTACAAGTGGTATTCTAGTAGCTACTAGCAACTCCTATCATCGGTATTACGAGGCACTGTATATAATCAAACAAAACTTATCAAGTCGCTTTCAGCTGTATCTCCCAGAAAAAGAGGCTAGTATTATGAAAGCTATGTTGTTAGGAGAGAAACAAGACTTAGATGAAGGAATCTCTTATCTCTATCAGAAGAATGGAATCATCCATATTCTTGCTATATCAGGTCTGCATATCTCTATGATTGGCATGTTTCTCTATCAAGCGGGCAAGAAATGTGGTATTACGCTGCCGATTATATCTTGTGTCACAATTATATGTCTCACACAATATGTAGTGATGACAGGCGCGACAGCCTCTGGAATACGTGCAGTATCTATGTTTGCCATTTATTTATTTGCCCTTTATAATCGAAGGTCTTATGATATCGTGACGGCAATGTCACTTGCATACGTATTATTGCTTCTACAAAATCCATACGCTATGTATCAAGTAGGGTGTCAATTATCTTTTGGCGCAATTCTTGCAATTGGATTGTTAAATCCTGCAATATGCAGATTAATCCCCTTGCCAGAAGAAGAAAAAAGAAGTGTGAAAGCCTTATTTTATCAAGCATTTCTCGTATCCTTCAGCGTGCAAATAATGACGCTTCCAATTCTCATTACTTGCTACTATGAGTATCCAATTACCTCCATTGTACTAAATTTACTGATTGTGCCAACGGTGGGTATCGTAGTGGCTCTTGGAATAGGACTGCTTGGATTTAGCTTTTTTAGTAGTATGCTTGCCCAATGTGTTGCCATACTAATAGAGATCATCTTGCAGTGTTATGAGATGATTTGTGAATTTATGTTAGCAATTCCCTTTCAGTTATTACCTATTGCTATGATTACACCATTGGAAATCATATGCTATTATGTAGTCATTGCAGGCGTGATCTATTGGAATAAGTGGACGCCAACTGTGCGAATAGCAAAAGGTGCAATTCTGTGTATTGCTATTGGTATGTTGCTCTACTCTCCTAATTCAAATCTTAGAATCACCATGATTGATGTAGGGCAAGGAGATGGAATCCTTATAGAAACGCCTAGTAATCAAGCATATTTATTAGATGGTGGAAGTACGACGAAAACAGATGTGGGGAATTATCAGATCATCCCTACCTTAAAATATTATGGAATTCGCAAGTTGGACGGAGTATTCATTACTCATATGGATTCAGACCATTATAGTGGTATATGTGAAATCCTAGAAGTGCAATCTACTACAGGAGAAATAGAAATTGAAGCTATGTATTTGACTAAGAATGTAACAACTGATAAGGCATCAGAATTGTATGAATTAATTGCTCTATGTGAGATTCCAATCTATTACCTAGATACTTCTATGGAACTTAGAGACGGAGAGGTGAATTTTCAGGTCTTAATGCCTTATGATGGTTATGTGCCAGCCACAGAAAATGAAAATTCACTGGTGATGCGAATTACATATGGTGATTTTGATATATTATGTACAGGGGATATGGAAGCAGAAGGAGAAGAGAAGCTTATTGATTCTATTCTTGCCCTAGAAGGTGGACAGGTAGATTATGAAATCTTAAAAGTGGGACACCATGGTTCTAATAATGCAACAAGCGAACAATTGTTAGAGGTGATTCAAGGAGAAGTAGCCTTAATCTCTTGTGGTCTTAATAATGTATATGGCCATCCCCATGAGGATGTATCAGCACGTTTAGAAGAAGCTGGAATGGAAGTATATGAAACTCCAAAAGTAGGAGCCATTGTAATAGAAAGCAATGGAAAGGATTACTGGATTGAGACCTTTCTAGAAACCAATCTTTAGCAGTTGAAAGTTAGAATGCAAAACGGTATAATGAGGTTCAGTAATAATCAACAGAAAATAAGGTGACCTATGCAAAGAATTAATACAGACATACAAAATAACACATACGCAAGAGTCTATTTATTATATGGGGAAGAATCCTATTTACGCCATCAATATCGAGATAAATTGCGGGATGCAGTTGCCACAAAAGATGATTCCATGAATTACCATTACTATGAAGGGAAATCAATTAACTTCGGTGCTATTATTGACTTGGCAGAAACCATGCCATTTCTTGCAGAGTATAAGGTGATTGTAATAGAGAATAGTGGTGCTTGTACCCAGTCTGCCGATCAGATTGCAGAGTATATACAGTCTATTCCGGAGAGCACCATTTTAATCTTTGTGGAAGAAGCAGTAGATCGTAGAAATAAGCTCTACAAAGCCATTGCAAAGTATGGTCACTGTGCGAATTTTGAGCGGCAGACCGAAGCTATTTTAACAAAATGGATTGGGGGACTCCTTCAGCAAGAGGGGAAAACAATTCCCAGGGAAACCATTGGATTCTTCTTAGAGAAAACAGGTTTTGAAATGGAACAGATTCGCATGGAACTAGAAAAGTTAACCTGCTACACTTATGGTAGAGAGGAGATTACTAGTAAGGATGTAGAAGCAATTGTTAGTACAAGGATTCAAAATCACATCTTTGATATGTTAAGTGCCATTACCATGAGAAACCAACGAGAAGCCCTCAGGCTCTATTATGATTTATTAGGGTTAAAAGAGCCACCTATGAAGATTTTAGTACTATTAGCAAAGCAATTCAATCAATTATATCATGTGAAATTATTGCAAGGGAAGGGGTATCAAGAGAAGGTAATCGCCAAGGAACTTGGGATACAACCTTTTCTAGTTGCAAAATATGCAAGGCAGGCAAGAGGATCGAGTATAGAACATCTTAGGCAGGCAGTGGAAGATTGTGTACAATTAGATGAAAGAATTAAGACAGGTAGAGAAAACGACCGCACGGGTGTAGAATTATTCATTATTACCTATAGTGCAAGTGAGTCAAGAAAGAAGGGAGTTACCACCACATGAGACATATACCAAAGGCTGGAGATCAATACAAACATTTTAAAGGAGGTCAATATGAGATTATCACGACCGCATTACATTCGGAGACCTTAGAAGAGCAAGTGGTGTATCGCCAAATGGCTTCTCCACATGACGCATATGTTAGACCTCTTTGGATGTTTCTAGAAGAAGTGGATAAGGAGAAATATCCGGATGTAGCACAACACAATCGTTTCGAGTTACTCACAGGTGAGAAGGATGAAGAGGAAGTGCCAGAATTATTGCTGCAATTTTTCGACGAATCAACGTATACAGCAAAGGCAAAAGTGCTAGAATCTATGAAAAATATCATAACAGAACAAATGTTGAATTCCATGTCAATGTCTACGGATATTGTGTTACCTGAAGGAGAATTGGAAGAACAGTATGAAGAGTTTCGCAATTGTTTATCTTTGCGGGGTAAATTCGAACGAGATCGTTAGGAATGGAGAATCCAGTGGAAGTACGAGAAGAGTTAGTAGAACCACTATTAACATGGTATGGCATTCATGCAAGAGAATTACCGTGGAGAATAGAGAAAAACCCCTATCAGATCTGGATATCAGAAATCATGTTACAGCAGACAAGGGTAGAGGCGGTAAAGCCATATTATGAGAGGTTTCTTAAGGCATTTCCTAATGTAACACAATTGGCAGCAGCTCATGAAGATACGCTGCTGAAATTATGGGAGGGTTTAGGTTATTACAATCGAGTAAGGAATCTGCAAAAGGCAGCCATTCTCATGGTAGAACAATATAATGGCACAATGCCTAAGAACTACGAAGAACTATTAGCTTTACCAGGAATCGGTACTTATACAGCAGGAGCCATTGCGTCCATTGCTTACGGAGCATGTGTTCCAGCTATTGATGGGAATGTGTTACGGATTATAGCAAGGGTAGAAGCAGATTACAGTGATATTGCAAGTCCCAAGGTAAAGAAAGAACTAGAAGTGGCTATGAAGCCAGTGATTCCAGCAGGAAGAGCAGGAGATTTTAATCAAGCATTAATGGAATTAGGAGCAACGGTATGCCTTCCCAATGGAGCCCCTAATTGTTCCCAATGTCCATGGAAGCAATTATGCCAATCCTATGAGCGCAACCTTACGACTACCCTACCAATCAAAGCCGCGAAAAAGAAAAGAGTCATAGAGGAAAAAACTATACTTGTTATACAAGACCAGTCTAGAGTCTTGTTAAGAAAGCGAAATTCTAAGGGACTATTAGCAGGTATGTATGAATTTCCTTCCATAGAGGGCTATGTGGATCAGTCGCATATTCTTGCCTATATGAAGCAATTAGGATACCCCGCTATTCGTTTAAAAGAATTAGACGAGAGCAAGCATATCTTCAGCCATCGAGAATGGCATATGAAAGGTTACTTGATTATGGTAGATGAATTGTTAATCTCTGGTAACGGCCATAAGATGGATGCTAGTCTCCAATTAATTGAAACCATTGAAACAGAACGTCATTATCCAATTCCTGCTGCCTTTGCCAAGTATGCTGCCTATTTGAATATTAAGCTGGGTCAGGACAAGTATCGAGATGATACTTCCATATAACAGAAAACAGTATGAAAAATAAAGTTTTATCACAATTTGTTGATATTCTCCTGAGTATGTGGTAGGATTGTATCATTCGTCGAGAATTGGCATATGTATCATTTTGCATGTAGAACAAAGGGAACGTTATGAGTAGAATAGGATTAGTATTATCAGGTGGAATGATGAAGGGCGCCTATCAAGCAGGCGTTTTGAAAGCCTTATTAGAATATATTAAAGAAGATGAATTTCACATGGTGAGTGGTGCCTCTATTGGTGCGGTTAATGGCTATGCTGCCATGTGTGGCAATTTAGACTGTACCCAGAATATGTGGTTGCAGACCACCATTGAATCGACCTATTCATTTGTAGGAGATTTGTTACGTCATAACTTTGTTCACCCATATTTAGAAGAAATGGTGGGTCATGACAAGTTAAAGTGCAGGAATTTTATTATTCCAGTATTTAACTTCACTAGTAAAAAGTTAGAATATGTTAACTTAACCAATCAATCACAAGAAGATCGATTACGTTATATGCAAGCTAGTGTGGCACTTCCAGGCTACAATGATGCAATTCGCATACAGAATCAGTCCTATTATGATGGAGCAATGATTGATAACATTCCTATTTTGCCTCTACAAGAGGAAGGACTAGATTATATTATATGTGTTTATTTTGATCGAAGTAATTACTTCTTTGAGACGAAAGAATTAGATGATAAGATTATACGAATTAATTTTAACGAAGAGAATGGCCTAAGAAGTTCAATGATGGTTAGTAGTGAAAATGTGGGACGAATGTATCAGGAAGGTTATGAACGGACGAAGCATATCTGTAGTACATTATTTCAACAAGGAACTGATGATGTGTCCTTCATTCTGGAACAGAATAAGAAAATGCAAGAACATATGGAATCTAAGAAGATTCGTATTTCTGGTGATGTGATTGTAAATAATTTGAATAAAGTTCTAAAGAAATTAGTGGCTAGAAAATTGGTTTAGGTGTCAAAACTTGTATTTTGACACCTAAACCCCAAATGATATAAAAAATAAGAATGAGTAGCAGACCATGTAAATCTAGGAATACAGATACATGGTCTGCTTGTTCGTATAAAGTGAATGACTATTAAGAGGAAGGGAATGCTTACTGTAGAAATTATAAATCGGGAATTAAAATATATAAAGGATTCCTTGAAAAGACGGGGATTAAGAAGGGTTTTCTGGAAGTATACGATGAATTTGACAAAGTATACGAAGCTAGCGTGAATGGGAAGATGAAGAGTCAAGATGAGGTAGCAAGAAGTAACCAGAGAACATAGATGTTTGAAATGGAGGGACTATTTGGTGAAAATTAGATAGTTTCTCTTTTTAGGCGGTCTCACTTTATGAGTTCATATCTTTGTAGTTGTTAATTGAAATGTACCTTGTAGAATAGTTAAAATATTAATGTTGCCAATTCCTAAAAAAGTAGGATTAATTGTTTACATGAATAGCTGAAAAATGGTATAATGCTCATTAATTAGTGGCTTTGTATTATAGGAGAGCATGATGGGTATAAACTACAATAAATTATGGAAAATATTATCGGATAAAAATATGAAAAAGCAGGATTTACAACAGCTTACACAGTTAAGCAAAGGAACGATTACCAAATTAGGTAAAAATGAGGATGTTAGTACATCTACACTAAGGAAAATTTGCACGCAGCTAGATTGTGATATTGCAGATATCGTTGAATTTACAAAGGAGGGATAATCCATGGATTCAAACTTTAAGTTTTTAGAGCAGGAATTTCCGGTACTATATCAGGTGGGAAGTACGGCTGAAAAGTATTTATATTCTGATGCTAATTCGTGTTTAATCAAGCTGGGCATGTTTGGAGAAACAGTGGTGAATTTGATGCTTAAACTTGATAAGATTGAACCTCCCACATATGACAATACTCATGCAAATAGAATTAAGCTACTGAAAAGAGAAGGTATGATACCTCGTGAAATAGATGATATTTTATACTCTTTAAGAAAAAATAGAAATGATGCTATACATGCAAATTATGATAATGTAGAACAGTGTAAAATATTATTACAAATGTGTTTTCATTTGGGAAGTTGGTTTGGTGAGGTATATGGGACAGATGAAATGAATTTTCCTAACTTTGTTATGCCAATAGAAGATAAGACGGACTATTCATTTGTAATTAATAAACAGGAAAAGAAAATCGAAGAATTAATCATTCAGATAGAAAAAATAAAATGTCAAGATGTATCTTCAAAAGAGCGTATTAAAAAAGTAGTAGATGCTATTGGTAACATAGATTTATCTGAAAAAGAAACAAGATACATAATAGACGAACAATTAAGAATAGTGGGATGGGAAGTTGACACGCAAGTTCTTAAGCATTCCAATGGTACAAGACCACAAAAAGGAAAAAATCTTGCTATCGCAGAATGGCCAACAAATGCCATAAACCATAATTATGGATATGTTGACTATGCTTTGTTTGTGGATGAAAAGCTAGTAGGAATGATAGAAGCAAAGAAAATGTTAGTAGATGTACCAACTGTGATTGATGTACAGGGCAAGGAATATGCACGTAATGTTCGAGAAGAGGATAAAAAATATGTAATTAATAAGTGGAATGGATATCAAGTACCATTTATTTATGCAACGAATGGACGTAAATATCTAAAACAGATTGAAACAAAATCAGGCATTTGGTCGCTAGATTTAAGAGAAAAAACAAATATTTCAAAAGCATTGCAGGGGTGGATGAGTCCTAATAATATTATACAAATTCTTGAGAATGATATTAAGAAAGCTAATCAAAATTTGAAAAATACATCATTTGACTTGCTGCGTGATAAAGACGGACTTAATTTACGTGATTACCAAATAAAAGCGATAGAGAAAGCAGAAGAAGCTATTATTGATGGAAATAGAACAGCACTTTTATCCATGGCAACGGGTACTGGTAAAACTCGTACTATTTTGGGTATGGTGTATCGCTTTTTGAAATCAAAGAGATTTAATAGAATATTATTTTTAGTAGATAGGACAGCACTTGGAGATCAAGCAACGGAAGTATTTGAGGAAGTAAAATTAGAAGAGTTTCTTACTCTTAATAAGATTTTTAATATAAATAAGCTAGAGGATAAAGAAATCCATAAAGAAACAAGAATTCAAGTTGCTACAGTACAAAGCCTTGTGAAACGTATTTTATATAATGATGGTGAAATCATGCCAGCGGTTTCTGATTATGATTTGGTTATCATAGATGAGGCGCACAGAGGTTATATCTTAGATAAAGAACTTGATGATGATGAACTTATATATCGAAATCAAGATGATTTTTTGAGCAAATACAGAACGGTTATTGAATACTTTGATGCTGTGAAAGTAGCTCTTACTGCAACACCAGCACTTCATACTACCGAAATTTTTGGTAAACCAGTATTTAATTATTCTTATCGTGAGGCAGTTGTAGAAGGTTATTTAGTCGATCATGATGCGCCCCACAATATAACTACCAAATTAAGTACAGAAGGAATTGTATATGAAAAAGGTGAAACGGTTGCTGTTTATGACCCTATTACAGGAGAAATTGTAAATAGTGCAGAGCTTGAAGATGAACTAAAATTTGACGTGGAAAAGTTTAATAGAAGAGTTATAACAGAACCTTTTAATAAAGCTGTGCTTGAAGAAATTGCTATGGATATTAATCCAGATGGTGAAGGGAAAACCTTAATCTATGCAGTTGATGACAGTCATGCTGATTTAATTGTAAAAATTCTCAGAGAATTTTATGATGAAATTGGTATTGATCAAGATGCAATTCAAAAGATTACTGGCAAAACTGGAGATAAAAAGCGTGTTAAAGAGATGATTCGACGATTTAAAACGGAAACTTATCCCAATATTGCAGTTACTGTTGACTTACTTACTACTGGTATTGATGTGCCAGAGATTACAACGCTTGTTTTTATGCGACGTGTGAAATCTCGTATTCTATTTGAGCAGATGCTAGGACGTGCAACGAGATTATGTAGTAAGATAAATAAAAGTCATTTTGAAATATATGATCCTGTTGACATTTATGAATCACTACAGGATATAAGCACCATGAAACCTGTTGTAGCCAATGCAAGTGCAAGCTTTCATGACTTATTGAATGGACTCGAAGTTCTTGACACTGAAGAAAAAATACAAAATCAAATAGATTTAATAGTTGCCAAAATCCGAAGAAAACAAAAGCGAATGACAGACAAGCAAAAAGAACATTTTGAAGTTCTGACTGATGGAAAGGATGTAACTTCTTTTGTGTCACATATCAAATCTTTATCACCGCAAGATGCAAAAGATGCGTTTATCAAGAATTCTAGATTATTTGATATCTTAAATGAGGGTGGCATAGATACAAGACGCGCTATAGTAATTTCAGATAAAGAAGATGAACTTTTAAGTCATACTCGTGGATACGGGAACGGTCAAAAACCAGAGGACTATTTGGAAGAATTTAAAAAGTTTATCTCGGAAAATGAAGATAAAATTGAAGCATTGAAGTTGGTTTGTACTCGCCCAAGTTCACTCACTCGCAAGGAACTTAAAGCATTACGACTTGAACTGGATGGCAATGGATTTACAGAAACACAGCTAAGTAGTGCAATTAATGAAATGAAAAATGAAGATATTGTTACTGATGTGATTAACATTATTCGTTCTGTTGCAGTAGGTGCGGAGCTTATGGACCATAATGAGCGTATTCAAAAAGCAGTTGGGAAACTAAAAAAAGCACATGATTTTTCTAAAATGGAGCTAGATTGGCTAAGTAATATTGAAAAAAATTTATTGATAGAAACAGTTCTTAACGAAGAAACCTTTAACACAGGTGTTTTCCGTGATAAAGGTGGGTTTCAACGTATAGATAAAATATTCAAAAACAAACTGAAAGAATATATCATAGAGCTTAATAAGTACCTATATGATGATGGAGGCAAAGTAGCGTAATGAGTAATCAAGAAATCGTACAAAAATTGTGGAATCTTTGTAATGTACTGCGTGACGATGGCATTACTTATCATCAGTATGTAACGGAGCTTACTTATATCTTATTCCTAAAAATGATGCAAGAAACAGATACAGAAAAGGATATTGAAAAAAGTATAGTAGAACTAGAGTTTTTAAGAAATAAAGAAGCACTAACTAAATCAGAGCAAGTTGCCCTAGATGAAAAGGAAATTCTTGCTGAGTATTCATGGGATAGTCTTGTTTTATTATCTGGAATAGAGCTTAGAGCGTATTACAGAAATATCCTTCGTTTATTTGGAGAGCATTGTAAAGGGCATATTCGTGATATTTACCATGATGCAAGAAGTAATATTGATGAGCCGAAAAACCTTGAAAAGATTATAAAGACAATGAATGACCTTGACTGGTACAACATGGATGAAGAAGGTTTCGGAGATTTATACGAAGGACTTTTAGAAAAGAATGCAAATGAGAAAAAATCAGGAGCTGGTCAATACTTTACCCCTCGTGTACTGATTGATGTAATGACGCGTCTTGTAAAGCCACAAATCGGAGAACGTTGCAATGATCCTGCTTGTGGTACATTTGGCTTTATGATTTCTGCAAATAACTATGTGAAAGCTAATAATGATATGTGGCAACTTTCAGACAAGCAGTATGCGTTCCAAAAAAATGAAGCCTTTACAGGGTGCGAGCTTGTACCAGATACCCATAGATTGGCTATGATGAATGCCATGATTCATGGGATTAACAGTGATATTTTATGTGGTGATACCCTTACAAACTTTGGTAAGCAGATGGATAACTTTGATGTTGTACTTGCAAATCCACCATTTGGAACGAAGCAAGGTGGAGAACGTGCAACTCGTGATGATTTTTTGTTTACTACATCAAATAAGCAACTAAATTTCTTGCAGCATATTTATCGTTCACTTAAAAAGGATGGTAAGGCTCGTGCGGCTGTTGTCTTGCCTGATAATGTACTTTTTGCTGATGGCGATGGAACAAAAATTCGTGAAGATTTGATGGATAAATGCAATCTTCACACTGTTTTACGTTTGCCTACTGGTATTTTCTATGCACCGGGTGTAAAAACTAATGTACTTTTCTTTACTCGTGGTACATCTGAAAAGGGAAATACAAAAGAAGTGTATTTCTATGATATGCGTACCAACATGCCATCTTTTGGTAAAACTACACCGCTAAAGATTGAACATTTTGCTGACTTTGAAAAGGCATATGAAAATAGAGAAAGCACCCAAGATGAGAGATGGTCTAAGTTTACAAGAGAAGAAATAGCAAATAAAAACAACAGCCTTGATTTAGGATTGATTCGTGATGATAGTGTACTAGATTATGAAGATTTGCAAGATCCTATTGAAAGTGGTGAAGAAGTTGTTGCAAACCTAGAACAAGCAGTTGACCTTATCATGTCGGTGGTGAAGGAGCTAAAAAGCCTAACAGGTGAGCAAGATGGCTAAGAAAAAAGAAGTTTTGAGCTTAGAAGAAAAACTGGAAAAAGCACTTGTGCCAGATTGGGAACAACCTTATAAAGTGCCGAGTAATTGGGTTTGGACGAGGTTGGATCAAGTTTGCAAACTAGCAAATGGAATTAAACAAATAAATGTAGAATTACCATACCTTGAAGTAAAATACCTTAGGGGAAAGATTGATGGAAATACTAAAGATAAGGGGAATTACATTGAAAAAGGTTCTAAAGTGATTTTAGTTGATGGGGAAAATTCAGGTGAAGTGTTTCATATATTTGAAAATGGGTATATGGGTAGCACATTTAAAAAATTAGATGTTGATAAATCTGTTGACCAACGAATGTTTGAAATGTTTTTAGCGACACATAAAGACGAATTTAGAAATTCTAAAACAGGTTCTGCGATACCTCACTTAAATAAAGAGTTATTTAGAGAGATGCCTATCCCACTCCCACCACTAGCCGAGCAAAAGCGAATTGTGGAGCGTATTGAAAGCCTATTTTCTAAACTTGACGAGGCAAAAGAGCTTGCTCAATTAGCACTTGATAGCTTTGAGAATAGAAAAGCAGCCATTCTCCATAAGGCTTTCACAGGTGAGCTGACTAGAAAGTGGCGAGAAGAAAATAGGGTTGGGCTTGATAGTTGGGAGGAAAAAACTCTACAACAGGTCTGCGCTAACAAAATTACTGATGGAACACACCAAACACCTAAGTATAGCGATAAAGAAAACGGAATGCCTTTTATTTCATCAAAAGATGTAACAAGTGGGAAGATAGACTGGTCTAAAATTAAATATATAACCAAAGAGTTACATGAGGAATTATATAAGCGAGTGGCACCTCAAATTGATGATGTGTTATTAGCTAAAAATGGTACTACTGGTGTGGCTGCGATAGTTGAAGATGATTTAATTTTTGATATTTATGTAACATTAGCTTTATTAAGACCTAACAAAGCTATAATCAACCCAAGATATTTGTATAATATTGTAAATAGTCCTATATGCAAAGAACAGTTTAATTCTCATTTAACTGGTATAGGTGTACCAAATTTGCATTTGAGAGATATTCGGGAAGTTTTAATTTCTTTACCAACCCTCCAAGAACAAAAAGAAATCGTTCGTATCCTCAACATTTTTTTTGAAAAGGAAACAAAAGCCAAAGAGTGTGCAAATGTCATCGAACAAATCGATTTAATGAAAAAAGTAATACTAGCAAGGGCTTTTCGTGGCGAACTTGGTACGAATGATGAGAGTGATGAGAGTGCAATGGAGTTTCTAAAGAATATTTTGGAGGAAAAAAGAGCATTAACCATGCATTTGAAAAAATAGAAGTCGAATTACGTTGTTTACCATCTGGATTAGCAATGAAATATAATCAAAAATTACTTGCCAAGAGCCCTATTAGTTTATCGCCAGGTGCAATTTCCTATGGTGGCTTCTATTTTGATGGCGAACAAACTATGTTTGGTCAAGCATTAGTAAATGCAGCAATGCTTGAAAATCAAAAGACACCACCATATCTTCGAAATCCTAGAGCGATGATACTAAGCAGAAGTATGTATGGCTTAATAATTATTTGGCCGAATCAGAATGAGGAGGGAACTTTAAATGATTCCATTAAAAATTGAAACGCTACTCGAAGGAAAAGTAGTGGAAAAGAATAGAGTTGAATATAAGGAAGGATGGAACCCTTCTGACATTATTCATACAATTTGTGCATTTGCAAATGATTATGACAATGTGAATGGTGGTTATATTGTAATTGGAGTTGCTGCTAAAGATGGTATTCCGATATTACCACCAGTAGGTATAAAGCCAGAACTACTCGATAATATACAGCAAGAAATATTCCAGTACTGTAATCGCATTGAGCCAAGATATATACCTAATATAGAAGTGGTTGAATTCCCTGACCAAGACACACATTTGATTTATCTTAAGTGTTCTGCAGGTGATGCAGGTCCTTACCAAGCACCTGTGGATGTGTATTCGAAAAAGGGTAAAGAATCTGGAGATAAGAAACCTGATAAAACAATGAAATACTGGATTAGACCAGCATCACTTACTGTTGCTGCAAAAAATAATGAGATATCAGAACTATATGAAAAATTCAATTCTATTCCATATGATGACCGAATTAATAGAATGGCTACTCTTGATATAATTAGACGTGGATTCGTAGAAGACTTCTTGCGTGATAGTAATAGCTCATTAGTAAATGAGATTAATAATAGGTCGATAGAAGATTTATTGATTTCGTTAGAAGTTGCTAATGAAACAGATACAGATTTGGCTATTCGTAATATAGGAATCCTTATGTTTGCTGAAAGACCAGATAAGTATATTCCAGGCGCACAGATTAATCTTGTGAAATTTGAGCAAGGTAAAGTTCGAGCAAGAAAATATAGAAACCGTCGTATTGGTGAGTTCTTCAAAGAGCTAGATTTATCAGAGAAACAATCAACAGGTATTCCTACTATTTTATCAGAGTTAAAGAAGAACGGATCTCCAATGCCTGTGTTTGATACGGATAGCGGAAGAAATTATTTGGAGACGACGATTAAGGTTAGGGATGGATTTGATTTAAAAGAAAACTTCAATCAAAAAAATGAGCGAAGTTTGAGCGAAGTTTTGAGCGAAGTTATAGAACCTAAAATTTATGAAAAAATCAAAAAAATAATTTTTATTCTTCAGGAGAAGGGAACAATCACTCCCAAAGAAGCAGAACAGGAATTGCGAAAATCACCTGCAACAATTAGAAGATATATGAAACTTCTAGTTGAAACAGAGTATGTAACACAAGAGGGAAATACAAATAGTATTATTTATAAAAATATTTTGTTTTAATATCCAAGCTAGACTTCGTTAATATACAGATAATGAGGTAAACTATGAATAAAAAGTGTCAGGTATTTATACCTGCCGATTATGTTGAAGAATTGCTAGTTAGTGTTGACATTGAAAACACCTTGCAATCTCTAAAATTATATGATACAATATCTTTCAGTGTCGGACAATTGTCCGTGTCATAAGAACATGAACGGGCAAATAAGATAAGGTGGTGACATGATAGAAGAGAGTAAGTATTATGTGGTGAAGCAAAAGGCAGTACCAGAAGTGTTGTTAAAAGTGGTGGAGGCCAAGCGGTTGCTTGAATCAGAGAAAGCAGTAACGGTTCAGCATGCAGTAGACCAAGTGGGAATTAGTAGAAGTTCTTTCTATAAATATCAAGATGATATTTTCCCATTCCATGACAATGCACAGGGACGAACAGTATCTCTCATCTTTCAAATTGATGATGTACAAGGATTGTTATCTGATATTTTAAAGATTATTGCAACTTTTGGAGCAAATGTTTTGACCATTCATCAAAGTATTCCTATTAATGGAATTGCATCCCTTAGTATTAGTGTACAAGTGTTGCAGACAACAAAAGATATATCAAGCATGTTAACATCCATAGAACAACTAGTAGGTGTTCATTCAGTGAAAGTACTAGCAAAAGAATAAGAGAAAAGAGGAGAAAGAGATGGTTAATGTAGCAGTATTAGGATATGGTACAGTAGGTTCAGGTGTAGCAGAAGTAATCTGGAAGAATCAAGAACTTGTTAATAAGAAGGCAGAAACTGAGGTAAACTTAAAATATGTACTGGATTTAAGAGAATTTCCAGGAGATCCAGTGGAACAGGTCCTTGTACATGACTACCAGGTAATTGTAGGAGATCCAGAAGTTCATGTAATCTGTGAGACAATGGGAGGATTACATCCAGCCTATGAATTTACGAAAGAAGCGCTACTACAAGGGAAAAGTGTGTGTACTTCTAATAAAGAACTAGTGGCAGCACATGGTCCAGAATTATTGCGTATTGCAAGAGAGCATAATGGTAGTTACTTATTCGAAGCAAGTGTAGGTGGCGGAATTCCAATTATTCGTCCATTAAATGATTGCTTAACGGCAGAGAAGATTGAAAGCATTATGGGAATCTTAAATGGTACTACGAATTTCATTCTTACGAAGATGGACCAAGAAGGTGCAGAATTTGCGGATGTGTTAAAAGAAGCACAAGAGAAAGGTTATGCAGAGAAGAATCCAGCTGCAGATGTAGAAGGACACGATGCTTGTAGAAAGATTGCAATCTTATCTTCTCTTATGTATGGAAAGACAGTAGATTATCAAGATATTTATACAGAAGGAATTACGAAGATTAGTGCAACTGACTTCTTATATGCTAAGAAAATGGAGCGTTCTATTAAGCTGCTTGGTATGAGCAAAGACGAAAATGGAACTTGTTTTGCTATGGTAGCACCATTTATGATTCCACAGAGCCATATCTTATACAGTGTAAATGGTGTGTTCAATGGAATCTTTATCCACTCTAATATGTTGGATGATTCTATGTATTACGGTAGAGGAGCAGGTAAGTTGCCAACGGCCAGTGCAGTAGTAGGAGACGTAATTGATTGCGCTCGTAATGTAGGTACTTCTATTATCTGTCAATGGGATGAAGAGAAGAAAGAACTTACCAGTATCGATGATGTAAGCACAAGTTTCTTCGTTCGTATTGCAGGAGCACAAGAAGAAGTATTGCCAAAGGTGGAAGCAATCTATGGTGCAGTAGAAGTTGTAGCAGTAGAAGGAGTAGAAGGGGAATTTGCATTTGTAGTGAAGAATGTAGCAGAAAAAGTCTATCATGAAGGAACTAAGAAATTAGACGGTATTCTATCAATGATTCGTATGGAAGGTTAATCTATAACACTTCGGAATGAGAGGGATTTATGAAATATATTATCGTATTAGGGGATGGTATGTCAGATGAGCCTGTGGAATCACTTGGCGGTAAGACACCTCTAGAATATGCCAATACACCCACTATGGATCGACTAAGTTATGGAGGAGAAGTGGGAAGGGTGCATACAATTCCAGAGGGAATGAAGCCGGGGTCAGATACGGCTAATTTATCAGTTCTAGGATATGACCCTAAGAAGTATTATACCGGAAGGTCTCCTTTAGAAGCACTAAGCATTGGGATTCCTATGAAGGAAGATGATATAGCCATTCGTTGCAATATTGTCACCATATCAGAAGAGGATGTACCATTTGAAGAGAAGACTATGATTGACCATAGTGCAAGTGAGATTGAGACAGAAGATTGCGCCATCTTATTAGAAGCGGTGAAACAAGAGCTAGAAGCCAATCCTTATGCATTTTATGTGGGTACCAGTTATCGCCATTGCCTCATATGGAATGGAGGAGAAGTAGTGGAGCTAACACCACCTCACGATATTCTAGAGGAAACCATTGATGCTTATCTACCAACAGATGCAATGCTGTATGAGATGACCAAGAAGAGCCATGAGATTCTAAAAGACCATCCTTTGAATGTAGAACGCAAGAAAAAGGGATTAAATCCAGCTAATTGTTGCTGGTTCTGGGGAGCAGGTACGAAACCATCTGTTACCTCTTTTGAAGAAAAAACTGGTAAAAAAGGATACATGGTATCGGCAGTGGATTTGTTAAAAGGAATTGCAGTAGGAGCAGAAATGGGAGTGGCTCACGTAGAAGGTGCAAACGGTGGCCTTCATACCAACTATGCGGGAAAAACTAATGCTGCCCTAAAAGCCATTACTCAAGATGGATACGATTTTGTATATGTGCATATTGAAGCACCTGATGAAATGAGTCACCAAGGGAGTTTAGAGCGTAAAATAGAAGCCATTGAATACCTAGATGAGAAAGTCATTGCACCCCTTGTATCTTCTTTAGAAGAACAAGGTGTAGCATATCGCATGTTAATTATGCCAGATCATCCAACGCCAGTACGACTTCGCACCCATACAAGTGAACCAGTTCCATATTTATTATACGATAGCACCCAGTCATTAACAGATGGTGCCACTTATGGGGAACAAAATGCTAGTCAGTCAGGGAAGAGTTTTCAGAATGGCCATGAAATCATGAATTATTTATTGGAATTAAGTTGAAAATCAGAATAGCACATAGAAATGAGGAGAAGTTATGTTAGTAGTGAAAAAGTTCGGCGGAACTTCGGTTGCCGGCAAAGAAAGAATCTGTAATGTTGCAAGACGATGTATTGAGGAATACAAGGAAGGTAATGACGTGGTAGTAGTACTATCTGCAATGGGCAAAATGACAGATGAGTTAATTGCCCTAGCTAAGGATATTACGGCAAACCCTTCTAAGCGTGAAATGGATATGTTATTTACCACGGGTGAGCAAACATCAGTAGCTCTTATGGCAATGGCATTACATGAGCTTGGAGTTCCAGCGGTATCCTTAAATGCTTACCAAGTGGCTATGCACACTACAACTGCATATGGAAATGCAAGGCTAAAACGAATTGACGTAGAACGCATTCGTCACGAATTAGACGAAAAGAAGATTGTAATCGTAACAGGATTCCAAGGAATTAATAAATACGATGATTATACTACTCTTGGTAGAGGTGGTTCTGACACTACCGCTGTGGCACTTGCAGCAGCATTACATGCAGATAAGTGCGAAATCTATACAGATGTGGATGGCGTGTATACTGCAGATCCAAGACATGTGAAGAATGCAAGAAAAATCGATGAAATTACGTATGATGAAATGTTAGATTTGGCCACATTAGGAGCAGGTGTATTGCATAACCGATCAGTAGAAATGGCGAAAAAGTATGGAGTAGAACTAGTGGTTCGCTCTAGTCTAACAAGTGAAGAAGGAACCGTTGTGAAGGAGGATGTAAAAGTGGAAAAAATGTTAGTCAGTGGTGTGGCAGTAGATAAAAATGTAGCACGTATTTCAGTAGTTGGATTAAATGATAAGCCGGGAACAGCGTTCCGTTTATTTGATGCATTGGCAAAAGCCAACATTAACGTAGACATGATTCTTCAATCAGTAGGACGTAATAATACAAAGGATATTTCCTTTACCGTGGATGGAGATGTGGCAGATGAAGCAATGGAAGTTATTGAAAATAGTAAGAGCCGTCTAAACCCAGAGCACGTAGAAGTAGAGAAAAACGTGGCAAAAGTTTCTGTTGTAGGTGCAGGTATGATGTCTAATCCAGGCGTTGCTGCTAAAATGTTTGAGTGTTTATACAATTCTAATATTAATATTAAGATGATTTCTACTTCAGAGATTCGCGTAACCGTATTGTTAGATGAAGCAGAAGCGGTAAAAGCTATGAATGCAGCCCATGATATCTTCTTGGCAGAAGACTAAACGGGATTAGGGAATCTTAATAAATACTTAATAGTTATTTTATTGTAAATGTGTAGAAAATGTGAGAAAATAAAAAACGGTTCATGGTACAAGTTACCATGAATCGTTTTTTATTGGAAGAAATTAAGGGTGAAACATATGAAGAAAACTGTGGAAACAAAGGAAAAGCCAGTCATAGAAGTGAAGAATCTCTATAAAATATATCGAGTGGGGGATTCTAAGGTACGAGCCTTAAACGGGGTGTCTTTTTCCATTCATAAGGGGGAATTCTGCGCCATAGTGGGAACATCAGGTTCAGGGAAGTCAACTCTTTTAAATATGCTCGCAGGGTTGGAACAGCCAACGAAGGGACAAATCCTCATTGCAGGGGAACACATGGAGAAAAAGACGGAGAATCAGCTCGTACAATTTCGAAGAGAGCATATTGGATTTATTTTTCAATCTTTTAACTTATTAGGAATGCTTAGTGCAGTGGAGAATGTTGCATTGCCACTTACTTTTCAGGGGATGGATAAAACCCTTCGACTGAAGAAAGCTCATAAAGCAATTGAACTAGTAGGTCTTACTAAACATGCCAATCATAAACCGACACAAATGTCAGGTGGACAGCAACAGCGTGTGGGTGTAGCGAGAGCCCTTGTAGTCAACCCTGAGATTATCTTTGCAGATGAGCCTACAGGTAACTTAGATACGAATACATCCAAGGAAGTAATGGAGTTAATGCAAAGAGTCGTTCGGGAGCAACATCAAACCCTTGTTATGGTTACTCACGATAATCATTTAGCCAGTATTGCAGATCGCATCTTTCATATTCGAGATGGTATTATTGTACGAATTGAGAATAAGCGTGAGAATCGCATTGAATATGAAGTAGAAGATGCGGAACGGATCTTAGCAGATTAAGGGAAATGTTATTAAGAATTTTATTACAGAAGAGAAGAGGATAAAACAATGGAGCAAATGAGGAGAAAGCGCAAGGGATTCCTATTAATGAGAGTGGTGTTAGCACTCGTAATGATTATTACCATGGTAAATGTGGGTAATGTGGAAGTTTATGCTACAGCAAGTGAAAATGCTATATCTACCACAGACAAAGATGCACTAAAGGCAGACTTAAACTTTTACGTATCGGTATTAAATGCAGACAACAAATTAAGCGAAGCTGCACAAACACAAATCAAAGGATTGTTGTCTACTGCTCTATCTAATATTGATAATACCACAGAAGATACGGGTGAACTGTCTAGTTATTTAGCAAGTGTAAAAGCACAAATGGATACCATAGCAGCTAATGAATTATCAGTAGTGAGTGATTACCTAGTACTTACCGATAATATTCCAGTACCAACAGCAGAATATGGTCAGCAAGTAAATGTGATCTTATCCATTCTCAATCTAAGCGATGTGCCACTTTCGGATTTAATTGTAACACCACTTGTGGATACATCTGTGATAAAATGGCCATTTGAATTAGAAGCAATGGGTTATACCAAAGTGATTGCCAATATTCCTGGAAGTACCACGTATGATGAGGCCTTTGCAGGTCGCCAAGAGATTACTTATACATTTACCACCAGGGAAGATGTATTAACTGGTTATTACCCAATTGATTTTAACATAAAATACACAAGAGGTACTACCACAGAAACGACTACGATTTCCACGTATGTTGAGGCAGTGGGAGCACAAGGCAGCGGTACTTTAGATAGTACGGGAAGTGAAGGACAATCTTCTAAACCTAGAGTCATTGTAAAGGGATTCGAAACAACACCAGCTAATGTATATGCGGGAGATGTATTTACCTTAGATGTTATTATAGAGAATACGTCCCAAAGAACAGCCGTAAGCAATATGCAAGTAGATATGTCTGCTACAGCAGAGGGAACAACAGATCTTGTGTATGACTCCTTTCTACCAACCTCAGGATCCAACACAGTATATGTGGAAGAGATTCCAGCAGGCGGAACGAAGACGATTTCCATTGAGATGACGGCAAAAGCCGATTTAACACAGAAGCCATATGTGTTAGATGTGAATATGGAATATGAAGATAATCAATTTAATACGTATACATCTACTGCTAGTGTATCCATTCCTATTTTACAGGAATCTAAATTTGACGTAAGTACGCCAGAAGTAATGCCGGCAAGTATTAATGTGGGGGCGCAGTCGAATGTTATGTACAGCATCTATAATACAGGTAAGACCACTTTATACAATGTACAAGCTAAATTCGTTGGAGATTCAATTAGTGGTGGAGATGTGTTTGTTGGAAAAATAGAATCGGGAGCAACGGGCAATGTGGATGCTATGATAACAGGTATGGCACCAACCATGGACGACGGTTCTATTACAGCAATTATTACATACGAAGACGATGCAGGGAATCAAACAACCTACGAACAAGTAATCAATCTCTATGTAATGGAATTCTACCCAGATGATATGATGGGAGGATATGATGATTATCTTATGGAAGAAGAGGTGAGTAGTGGACCAAATGTAATCGCTCTTGTTATCGGTGCAATTGTTCTTGTAGGGGCAATTACTGTGATCGTGTTAAAAGTGCGACAAGTGCGTAGGGCAAAGCGTGAATTGGAACAAGACTTAGAAGATCTTGACGATGACGATGTAGATGATGATACCGTATAAATCATAGAAAGCATAGGTGGAAAATGAAATTTCTTGATTTATTACGCATGAGTACAAGTAGCTTGTGGAAACGAAAAGTGCGTACGATTTTAACTGTATTAGGGGTGGTAATTGGAACAGCGTCTATTGTGGTTATGGTATCTCTTGGACTTGGACTGAATAAAGCGAGTATGGATATGATAGAGGAATATGGTGGACTAACCACCATTGATGTCTATCAGAATAATGGTAATACCTATTATTTTGGCGACTCATATGAAGACGACAGTTCTAGTACTACAGAAGTTCTATACCTAGATGATGCACTAGTAGATACCATTAAGAACATGGAATATGTAGATGATGTCTATCCTATTCTAAGCACTTCTGTGATTGCAAAATATGGGAGTTATACCAATTCTCTTACTGTGCAGGGGATGTCTTCTGAAGCTTTGGAACAACTCAATATACCTTTGGCAGAAGGAACTTTGCCAAATGGAAATGATGGAACATTGGACTTTTTATATGGCAATATGGTATTAACAGGATTTTACAATGAAAAGACAGGGCAAGGGTACTGGGATGGCAATGGATTAACCATGAATCTTATGACAGAACCCCTATTTATAATATTTGACACAGAGGCTTATTATCAATCACAATGGGGCGATTCCTCGGGGCAGATTGTATCTCCTCCCAAGAAGTACTCCCTAAGTGCCAGTGGGTTAATTGAAGGGGCCGAAGATGAGTGGACCACTCATAGTTACTCGGTGTATTGTGACTTAGACGAATTAAAGTCCATGTTATCTCAAGTTTTTAAGAATAAAGTCATTCCAGGACAGCCCACTACGGAGTCGGGGAAAGCATATAATGAGATTTATTATAGTAACATTAAAGTAGACGTTTCGGATATGAAATACGTGACAGATGTACAAACACTAATTACGGATATGGGATACACAGCCACGAGTAATATGGAGTGGATTGAAGCTCAAAATCAGCAAGCAGGTTATATACAAGCTGTTCTTGGAGGCATTGGAGCAGTCTCATTATTCGTAGCAGCCATTGGTATTACCAATACGATGATGATGTCAATCTACGAGCGCACCAAGGAAATCGGGATTATGAAAGTACTTGGGTGCGATATGCGAAATATAAGAGCGCAATTCCTCTTAGAGGCAGGTTACATTGGATTAATTGGTGGGGTGATAGGATTGTTTCTCAGCTATCTCATATCCTTTGTGATTAACAGAGTAGTCTCATCATCAGGTATGGGAACGGATAGTTTATCCTATATTCCACTTTGGTTAAGCTTGGCTTCTGTGGCATTTGCAGTAGTTGTCGGTATGGTAGCAGGATTCTTCCCTGCTATGCGCGCTATGAAATTAAGTCCACTTGCAGCCATTCGAAATGAATAAAAATATAAAAGTTCGTAGAATCACTTAGATAGTGGATTTGCGAATTTTTTTTGTAATTTGCTTGACAAAACACTACGTAAGATATAGTATAATACATAATACAACGCAATACATAGTATTATGTATTATACATGAGGTGATGTAATAGATGGATAAACAATTAAAAAAAGGATTGTTAGAAAATTGTGTTTTAGCTGTTTTAATGAAATCAGATTCATATGGCTATCAGATGGTTAAAGATATATCAGAATATATAGATATATCAGAATCAACATTATATCCAATTTTAAGAAGACTGGAAAATGCTGAGGCGGTAACTATTTATACCGTAGAACATAATATGCGTTTGAGAAAATATTATAAAATAACTTCAAATGGAAAAGAGCAACTACATGCTTTTATAAAAGATTTTGAAGATGTCATAGAAATATACAAATATATTAAGGGAGTGTCTGAAAATGAATAAAAAAGAATTCTTATATAAGATGAATTTTAATTTATTGGCAATAAGTGATGACGAGAGAAATAAAATTATAAATTTTTATGAGGAAATGATAGAAGATTATGTCGAAAACGGATTGAGCGAAGAAGAGGCTATAGAAAAAATTGGCGATCCTCAGCAAATTATAAGAAAAAATTTAGATGAAAATGATGAACTAACAACGGTATTGTCTCCTGTTAATGGGATATTTAAGGGATTTTTTAAGATTCTTATGTTGCCTATAGTCGGAGTATTGTTATTGGCTTTTTATATCACATTAGTATCAATACCGATTACTATCTTATTTTGTGAAGTTACAGTAGCAGTGGTGGCAGTCGTAAGTATAATTGGGTGTCCTTTTGTGGCATTTCATTACAATATTCCAGTTGGTATTATGCAATTAGGGTTCGGGATTATTTGCACAGGAATTTTCTTTTTATTGAATCAAGCATTCGTTATTTGTTGGATCAATGTATTGGTGATACTCAAAAAAACAAACAGAAAAGTAATTTTAAGCTTAAGGGGTGGCAATGATGAAAAAAAGTAGAAAAAAGAATAGTATAATTAAAAGAAGTATTTTCATAATAGCTATTGGAATTTTTGTTTGTTTTATAGGATTAGCTACTGCAAAATTTAATGTTGGCATGTTTTATGAAAATGGTGATCATGTATGGTATAGAACGGTAAGATTTGATGATCCATTTTTGTTTGGGATAGGAGAGTGAATTTGCATGAAAATTATTATTGAGGAATTATCATATAAAAATAAAACAGTTATGGAAAAAACAAGATTAGATGTTGAATATGGCGATTTTATAAATGTTATTGGGCAAAATGGAAGTGGAAAATCTAGTTTTTTCAAGGCATTATTAGGAAGAATAAATTACAAAGGGAAGGTAGATATTTTACCATCTGAAATAGCTGTAGTATCTGATTATTCGAGATTACCTAAAGAATTAAAAGTTCTCGATGTTATTCGTTTTATAAGAAACAGTAAATTGGAAAATATTGAGGAGTTGATTTATTTATTAAATTTAGGTAATATTGCCAGCAATAAAATAGGTAAATTAAGTAGTGGGGAAAAGCGTCGTGTTGAAATATTTGTAGCTTTGTCATCAGAAAAGAAAATCATCATTTATGATGAAATTACAAATGCGCTGGATATGAGTGTAAAAAATGAATTATTAGAATTTATTAAACAGCATCATTCAAATAATAATAAAATTGCTTTTTTTACAACTCATGATTTATCAGAGATGTTTTATTTAGGAGGGAAATACTGGTTTCTCAATAAAAATAGCAAACAAATAGAGGATTTATCAAAAGAATCGCAAGAAAGTATAATGAAAAAGTATATTTTAGGAGGTGAATAATGATTTTTGAGTTTGAAATAAAGAGAATGTTAAGGGGGAAAGATTGGTTAGGACTGATGGTAGGTATGATCGTCATGATTGCAGCTGCAATTATAAATAGTATTGTAGTACAACCAATGTTTGAGGGTAGTAAAAGTATTAGATATGATTTTTATTGTGCAATCAGTCAGCTCATGCCGTTCGTTTTTGTTCCATCGCTTGGAAATTATTTTACGAAAGACTACGAAGACTATAGTGATTCATTTTATAGTAATATGGGGATTCCTTTCAAGAAATATTACATGATACGACTATTCGTTGTAATACTAACAGGAACAAGTATTATTTCGCTAGGAACAGGAGGGTATTTTTTGAGAGAAAACGTTGAAGTAATGAGTGGATTGAACATATTAATTATTCTTCTATTACAATATATATATGTTGTTTTAATTGTAGGAATAATTGCCTATTGCACAAAAAAACGTATCACAACTATCATCTCCACTATTTTTGGAACAATGTTAATGTCGGTAATTAATATTTTACCAATACCAATACTTCAAGGGAATTTATTCTTACTTGATAATCATAGTATAATTACAACAAATATAAATGAATTTGTAGTTTTAGGTGATGTAAATAAGTATCGAAATAATGTTGTCATACTTATGATTTGGATATTTGTACTATTTTTGATTTATTATACAATTATTGTATCTCAAAAGGAAAGAGAGGGAAGATAATGAAAAGCTCAGTTTATCCAAAAACAGTTGCATTATTGATAACTAAGCAATGTACGGCACAATGTGAAATGTGTTGCTTTGAGTGCACACCTCAAACTAAAGAGAAGATTCCAATGGAATTAATTATAAAAATAATAGAAGAGGCGGCTTTAATAGACGATATAGAAACGATTGGTTTTTCGGGATTTTCATATGAAGAAGCACTAAAAATTGTTTCAGAAATAAGACTAGCTGGACTGGATAGGTTGTCACTCAGTGTAGATCAATTTCATGCTAAATATGTTGGTATAGATTGCGTTAAAAATATTTTAAGGGCAAGTAACAAGATTAGTTTGGCAGTCGAATATCTTCATATGCATAGGTTATTCCAGTTCTTTTGTCAGTTTGTTTCACAATTGCCATAATATCACCTCATCCCTTGTCCATTCGATCCCTCTTTTATCAATCATATATTCCCTACATCTTTGGTATCAAAGAACCAAAATCAGGAGCATGCTTACCTACATCCCATTTTCCTACTATCATCTTTTTAATCTTCTTACCATTACCAAAATCAAGCAAATCTTCGCGTTTAAATGATATTAATAACTTTCTTAAACTTCCTAAATCAGCTGATGTTAACAAAAAGGCTTCTTCTGGATCAACCAATTTGCAATAAGACCAAAGTTGTCCTAAATCGCGCAAAGTCAATTTTGTCTTTTTTGCTTCTATGAAAAATAATTTTGCAACATCTTGCTTTATGGCAAGTCCTAGTACATCAATTTGAATATCTACACCATTTGCCATTTCATTAACTATATTGTATTTTGCTAAGCAGCGATCCAATCGTTCACTATATAGTGGCTCACTTGTCAAGACAAAAAAACAATTCTTTTTTAATGAATTTAGTTTGAGAAAAGAAAGGGGAACTCCCTCTCTCTTACGCAATCAATGGTAGTAACTGCATTGGATAGTACATGGATGCAGGTGTCTGGTAGTCCAGCGCTGAATGAAGACGTTCAAAGTTGTAAGTGTGGATATATTTTGCTATCTCTATTCGTGCCTGTTTAATAGATGTATATTCCGTCAAATAAGCCTCTTCATATTTGAAGCTACGGAACCATCGTTCAATCATGATGTTATCTGCCCATCGTCCCTTGCCATCCATACTTTGCTTGATTTTTTCTTTCTTTAAGAAGGCTCTGTATTCATGACTGGTGAACTGAGAGCCCTGGTCTGAATTTAAAATACGTGGTGTTGCTACGTTTAATGCTTTTTTAGCTGCATTTATGACCATGTGAGTACTTAGTGTGTCATCTACGTCCCATCCGACGATACATCGGCTATACCAGTCAATAATGGCTGTTAAATATACAAATCCATGTTTTGTTCCAATATAGGTGATGTCGATTGACCATGCTTGATTAGGACGGTCGATAATCGCGTTACGCAATAGATAAGGGCATACCTTTGCCTCTTGCATGCGTTTAGAAAGGTTCATCTTTGGATAGATAGGATCAATGGTCATTTCATTCATGTAACGTCTAGCACGCTTACGTCCTACGTTGTGGTTACGCTGTTTCAATTGTGCTGACATCTGTCTAGAACCCCAAGTAGGATGTTCTGTATGTAGCTGGTCGATGATTCGTTTGCATTCTAATTCTTCAGCGGAAACAGCCTGCTTTTCATAGTAGATACTAGTACGATTAACCGATAAAAGATCTGCACCTGTGGATACAGGTAACTCCTTAGTCTTCGAAAGGCTTTGAAGAATACTTAGTCTCGTAGTCTGGTCCAAGAACTTCTTCAGATTTTTTTTTGAGCCAGTCCACTTGCATTGTAAGTTGACCAACTTTTTTTGCGTATGCTTCTTTTTCCTTACGCTCTTGTTGTAATTTCTCGTTCGCTTTTTCTGTTCGAGTATCATCAAATGCTGCCGATGCATTAGATAAAAATTCTTTCTTCCAATTTCTTAACAGGTTAGGTTGAATGTTGTTTTCAGTAGCTAATGTATTTAAGTCTTTTTCGCCTTTCAGGAGTTCAATTACTAAATCAGCTTTGAATTTAGCGGTGAAATTTCTTCTAGTTCGAGACATGTGTGAATACCTTCTTTCTTTGATGTTGTTAGTATAACAAATTCATTAAGAAATGTCTCAAAAAGTGTCTTAAATCATGGTACCATTATACTATTGTATATGCTAATCTAATAGTGGTCCAATAATTCACTGAATTCCAGTTGAATTATGGTCCACTATTTTTTATACTTTTCATGTAAATATACATGAAAGGGGATTAGGAGGATGAAAGAC